>NZ_JAAKZY010000295.1 GCF_011045015.1 Streptomyces scabichelini
GCGCCCCGTGTCCCCTCCTCGTGGCCCCTCATCGCCCCCTCCTCGACCTGGATCGGGGCCCTGAGTAAAGAAAGTAAAGAGAGCGGAACCTGGGGGACCCCCGGCGACGTTCATAGGGGTGACGGTAGCTTCGTCCCCGTACGAAGCACTGAGCTCAACGCACCGGCACCCGCCGTACGTACGTCAACGAGGGAAGGACTCCCAACAATGGCTGTAAGCCTGTCCAAGGGTGGCAACGTCTCGCTCACCAAGGAGGCTCCGGGCCTGACCGCTGTCACCGTGGGCCTCGGCTGGGACGTCCGCACCACCACGGGCACCGACTTCGACCTGGACGCCTCGGCCATCGCGGTCAACCCCCAGGGCAAGGTCTACTCGGACGGACACTTCGTCTTCTTCAACAACAAGCAGACCCCGGACCAGACCATCGTCCACACCGGCGACAACCGCACGGGCGAGGGCGCGGGCGACGACGAGGCCATCAACGTCAACCTGGCGGGCCTTCCCGCCGACGTCGACAAGATCGTCTTCCCGGTCTCCATCTACGACGCCGAGAACCGCTCCCAGAACTTCGGCCAGGTCCGCAACGCCTACATCCGCATCGTCAACCAGGACGGCGGCACGGAGATCGCCCGCTACGACCTCTCGGAGGACGCCGCCACGGAGACGGCCATGGTCTTCGGCGAGCTCTACCGCAGCGGCGCGGAGTGGAAGTTCCGCGCGGTGGGCCAGGGCTACGCCTCGGGCCTGGTCGGGATCGCGCAGGACTTCGGAGTGAGCGTCTGAGGTCCGGCACGCCTGTTTTTTGTCGGAGCCCCCAGTCACTTGGTGACTGGGGGCTCCGCCGTCATCACTGCTGCTCGGCTTTGAGGTGGCGTATGAGGCATGCCAGGCCAAGAGGGGGCATGGCGAGTATGTCGGTGGGGGTGTCGCTCTCGCGGAGGAGGAGGTGCGCTTCGGTGCAGGCGACTTCTACGCAGTTTCCGCCCTCCACACCCGAGAAGGACGACTTCTGCCACTGGACGGACACCTCGGAACCTCTCAGAGTTCTCGCACGATGTGATGGATGAGCTGCCGTGACTCCGGCTCGCTCAGCGATGAGCGCTCAGCGATGACGAGCAACTGCCTGTACCTGTTCAGCTTGGCCTCGTCCCCCAGGAAGAAGCTCCCCATGGGGCTGTCCAACTGCACTGTGTCGAGCTGGGGTACGACTGCGCCGGCGTACAGCGGGGCGTCCGTCGCCTCGATGAACTCCTCGCAGGCGAAGGGGAGGACGCGCACCGTCACCGTGGGCCACTCCGAGGCCTCCAGCAGGTAGTCGAGCTGGCCCTTGGCAATCTTGCGGCCGCCGAATCGCATGCGCAGCGCCGCCTCGTGGACGATGGCCTGGAACGGGGGCGGGTTGCCCCGCTCGAAAATTCTCCGGCGCGTCAGCCTGAACTCGACCCGCGCGTCCACGTCCTCAGAGGGAAGCACCGGCCGGTAGCTGCGATGGATCGCCCGGATGTAGTCCTCTGTCTGAAGAATGCCGGGCACGTTCACCACCTGGACACTGCGCAAGTACGTTGCGTGGTGCTCCAGTTCGGCGATGTCCAGGAAGCCGGGGGCGAGCACTCCCCGGTACTCCTCCCACCAGCCCTTCACCCGCTCCTCGGCCATCGCGCACAGAGCATCGACCAGCTTCTCGTCCGAAGCCGAGTACAGCGTCGCCAGCCGCCGAATGCGCTCCGCGCTGACGCCCCAGCGCCCCGACTCGATATGGCTGATCTGCGCCTGGTTACCGCCGAGGAACGCTCCCGCCTCGCGGGCCGCCATCCCTGCCGCCTCGCGAAGCTTTCGCAGCTCCGCGCCGAGGCGGGCCTGGCGGGCGGTGGGGTTGCTCCTGGGTGGCATCCGTTTCCTCCTGGTCGAGCGATCCAAGTCTGCCGCCCGTGCGTACGACGGGTCCACTCACACGAGTGGCTTTTCCGTCACATACATGTGCCGTCACATAGATGTGCCCTACTGTCTGTCCTGCCAGCGCGCGGCACGCCAGTAAACCCGCAGTGCAGTCACCCAACCCACGGTGCCCGAGCCACGGTGGCGCCCGCCGCACAACCCCTCTACACGGACGAAGAGTTGAAAGCCATGAACGCCACCGACAACCCACCCACGTACCACCTCACCACCCCCAACTCACCTCTCAGCCCGAAGATCTGCCGAGACACAGTCGCCATACTCCTCGCCGCGAACGGCCACGCCCCGCACCTCGCCGGCACCGCCCGCACCCTCGTCTCCGAGGTCGTCACCAATGCCGTACGGCACACGGGTACGCCAACCATCAAACTGGAGACGGCGATTCTGGCCGACGGCGTACGCGTGGCCGTGTACGACGACGGTCCCGCAGGGCTGCTGCTCCCCTCCGAAGCCGCACAGGACAGCGAAGGCGGGCGCGGCTTACTCCTCGTCCAAGCCCTCGCGCACACATGGGGCGTCGGCCCGGCGTACGACCCCGGGCGGAACGGCAAACACGTCTGGTTCGAGCTTCAAAGCCCCAGCGTGCCGCTGGACGGTGACGGCTCGCCGGCTCACCACCCCTTGAGCGCAAAACACGAACATACAGAGGGAGGATGCCCTCCTGGCGCTCAAACGAGCGACGCTTGAACGCCACGGCGAGAAGTGCTCACGCCGTGGGACCAGCTCCATAGGGTCCGTCGGCCGGCCGCTCAGGGCCGCAGCTGGAATCCCCCAGGCACCACCCTGACACCGGAGGCCGCGTGCGACCAGTACCGCCGTCCCGGCCAGCAGGACTGCGATCGCACGATGCCCGACCAGCCAGTCGCGCCACAGCCTACGACCGCGGTCCGGCCCCCCCCTGTATCTCTGGGAGCCATTGCGCCCCACGCCACCGGCTCTGCCGGTTGTGTCCCCACGCCAGTTGGAAGATTTGGGACAGTGGCCCACCGGAAAACCCCTGTTCAGTCGGCGGTTGGGCACTGGCCCGCTGTCCCAGACCTTCCAATCGCCATCGATACGGGGCGGTCGGGACCCACGAGGTGGATGACGGCTCGTAGGCTCATGCCGCGGACGCGGCACGCAGCAGCCGGAGTTGGCCGATCTCGGTGACGTTCTTCATCAGTTCCGCGTTCACCCAGGCGAGCATGTGGGCGATGGTGTGCTCGGGGTCGTTCTGCCAGGGCAACTGGGTCGTCGCGTCCAGGTCGGGGTCGGTGAGGCGGTCCAGTACCGCCAGCCAGTCACCGCGGAGGCCGCGCAGCCACTCGATGGTCGCCGTTCCGTCACCCGGCCATGTGATCTCGGTCCGCTCGCGGGGTGTCCGGCCCTGCGCGTGATCGATGGTCACACTCCACCACCAGCCGATATGCCAGCTCACCCAGGCGATCGTGGGGACCGGGACGGGATCGGGCTCGGTATCCGCCCAGTCCGGCACCCACGTCCCGTCGGCGTCCCGACGCACCGTCCAGCAGAGGGCCGCGGGCTCCCACAGGAAGTCCTCGGGCTCCAGCCGCTCCAGGTGGTACTCGAACAGCGACCAGGTCAGCTCGAACTGCCAGCGCAGCAGCTCACATCGGGATGCGTTCACCGGTCGCCTCGGGCCTTCCCCACAGGTGCCCATTCCTCGGCGAGGAGCCCGAGGACGACCTCGTCGACGAAGGCGCCGTACACCCAGGCGGCGCGGCGCAGAGTGCCCTCGAGCGTGAAGCCGGTTCTGGTCGCGGCGGCGATCATGGGGGTGTTGTCGGCGAGGGTCTCGACTTGCAGCCGTTGCAGGCCGCGTACCGCGAAGCCGTACTCGCACAGGACACCGAGGACGTCGGCCGCAAGGCCACGTCCTCGGAAGGCGGGGAGCAAAGTCATCCCCAGGTGAGCCGTCCTGTTGTGCAGGTCGATGCCCCACAGCAGGGCCTCACCGGCCAGCTCCTGCGACTCCAGTTCCACCACCGAGAAGTACGCCCGCTCGTCCGACGGCTCGGCCCCCGCGGCGGGCGACTCCGCCGCATCCGGCGGGAGGGGCCGCCACGGACGGGAGTCGGTGCGCGATCGCGTCACCACGTCGTCGTACAACTCGGCCTGGAAAACCGGGACATCACTGTCTTGCCGAGTTCGTAACCCGACCTTGCCGCCACGTATCACGCGCCATTGCTATCCCAGATGCCATGGCCGGACAACGAAATTACCGGCCGCGATCGACTCAGGCATGGTCCGGCTTTCCGTCCCCGTGCAGCCAGTCCGCCCAGATCTCGCTGAAGTCCTCGTCCGGTGCCTGCTTCTCCACGTACGCCGTGAAGTCCGACGTGTTCGCGTTGCCGTGGCGGTGCGTGGTCGCCCAGCCCCGGAGGATGTCGTGGAACGTGGTGTCGCCGACCGTTTCGCGGATCTTGTGGAGGACCATGGCGCCGCGTTCGTAGACGGGGGTGTCGGAGAGGTGCGCGGCGTCGGGGGGATCGGCGGGTGGGAAGGCCCATACGGCGTCGTTGTCCGGCTTTGAGGGGAAGTAGTCGCCCTCGTACAGCGAGTCGAAGCTCTCCTGGGCCGTGTCGCCGCCGTGGTCCTCCTGCCAGAGCCACTCCGCGTACGTGGCGAAGCCCTCGTTGAGCCACATGTCGCGCCATGTCGCGGGGGTGACGGAGTTGCCGTACCACTGGTGGGCCAGTTCGTGGACGAGGAGGCTGGTGTCGGGGGCGCCGGGGAAGACGGGCCGGTTCTGGGTCTCCAGGGCGTAGCCCGCGTCGTTCTCGCGGTCGACGATCGCGCCGGTCGAGGAGAAGGGGTACGGGCCGAAGTTCCGCTCCGCCCACTCCGTGATCTCGGGGATACGGGCCAGGACCGCGGCGCTCGCCTTCGACTGGCCCGGGTCGACGGCCACGTACACCGGAAGGCCGTCCGCTGTCTTCGAGCGGCGCGTGTCGTAGTCGCCGATCGCGACCGTCGTCACATACGACGCCATCGGCTCCCCGACGTGCCAGGCGAACACGGAACGGCCCTGCTTCGTCTCCTCGCGCCTCAACTCGCCGTTGGACACCGCCTTCAGGCCCTCGGGCACGGTGATCGTGATGTCGTACGCGGCCTTGTCGCTCGGGTGGTGGTTGCCGGGGTACCAGGCCATCGAGCCGGTGGGCTCGCCGAGGGCGAGGGCGCCGTCCGCCGTTCTCAGCCAGCCCTCCCGTGACCCGTCCGGGTCGGTGATCGTGTCGGGGGTGCCGGAGTAGTGGACGGTGGTGCGGAAGGCTGTGCCGTCGTCGAGGACGTCGTGCGGGCGGACGGTCAGTTCGTGGTCGCCGCTGCGGTGGAAGCGGGCGGGTGCCTCGTCCACTTCGGCCGCGGTGACCTTCATGCCCTTGAGGTCGAGGTTGAACGCGGTGAGGTCCTGCTTCGCCCGCGCCTCGATGTCCGCTTTTCCCGTCAGGCGGCGCGTGGTGGGGTCGTAGGTGAGGGTGAGGGCGTAGTGCGTGACGTCGTAGCCGGCGTTGCCCGACTTCGGGTAGTACGGGTCGTTTACGCCGGGGGCGCCGGTCGTGTCCCGCGCGCTGCCGGCGTCGCACGCGGTCAGGGTGAGCGCGAGGGCCAGGGTGGACGCGACGGTCGGTACGAATCGGGCAGGGCGGGGCACGTTCGCGATCCTAGAGGGATCGGGGCTGAGGAACAGGGCTGAGACCGGGCCGGGGATCGGGGCACGTCACGGCCCCACGCGAGCGTGACACCATCTCGTACGTGCTCGACATCGGCTACGCCCTCTCCTCCCGCTTCCCCGACCCTCCGCAGACCGACTACCGGCGCGCGGACGTTCACGCGCTGCGGCACGACCTGTTCTGCGGGGACGTGTATCTCGCCGACACGAAGGCGGACCGGGAACTGTCCACAGCCTGGGGATGGGTGCCTGTGCTCGACTTCGCCTGGGCGCTGTGCGACATCGTGGAGCAGATCGACCGGGACCCGGCGGGCTCGCGTGCCGCGCGCCCGCAGCGTGCGGAGCTGGACTTCACCGAGTCGACCGATCGGATGCTCTTCGAGCGCCGCTTCGGGTGGGTGGACATCGAGGCCGACTGGATGCCGGTGGAGGAGCCTCCGCTGACCTTTTCGCACGCCGAGCTCCGCCGCGAGGCGCGGGACTTCCTGCACGACCTGATCGCCGATCTGTGCGACATGCATGACGAACTTGCGGAGAATCCAGCGATCTGGACGCTCCAGGCACAGTTTCCGAGGGTGCGCTGACGGGTGCGTGGGGTTTTCTTTCCCCGAGCCCACCCCTTCCCGAAACGGGGGGCTGCGCCCCCAGGCCCCCATAGGGGGCGGGAGGGACAGGTCGTGTCTCGGCTGCGGGTCCGTCGTGGCTTGTCGCGCAGTTCCCCGCGCCCCTAAGGGGCGCTCAACCCTCCGCGACCACCCGAATCCCCATCTCCGCCGCCAACGCCGCCGCCAGATCCAGCAGTTGAGCCGGACTGATCACCGTCCCCGCCAATCGGTCCACCCCCCGCGCGATATCCACCTCAGCCGCGCCCCGAAGGTCCACGTCCGTCAGCGTCGCCGTGCTGAAGTCCGCTCCCTTCAGCGCGCAGTCGACGAACTCCACCCTCTCCAGGCGGGCCCCGCCGAAGTCCGGCTCGACCAGCACGCATCCTTCGAAGACGACGTCCTTGAGCCGGGCGTTGCGCAGGTTCAGGTAGTCGATCTTGCCGCCGCGGATCACCACTCGCTCCAGCACGGCCCCGTGCACCTGCACCCCACCCAGGCGCGCGTCCACCACCTCCACGTCACGGAGGGTCACCTCGGCCAGATCGGTGCCGACGCCCCGTATGCCGGTGAGGACGGAGTCCAGCACGCGCGCGTGGCGCAGCCGTGTCTCGTCCAGCGCGCACCCCGTCAGCGCGCAGTCCATGAAGCGGGCGCCCGCGCCGTCCTGCCCGGCCAGGTCGGCCTCCCGGAACTCCAGCCCGTCGTAGTCCCCGTCCGGCTCCAGCCCACCGCCCCCGTACGGCTCCAGTGGAGGCAGCCGCACCTCCGGCCGCCGCGCTCCCTTCACACCCGTACCGCCCGCTCCGCCCGCCACGCTCCTCACCATGCCCCCATGCTGCACCCCACCACTGACAATCCCGCTCACCTGCACAAACGCAAGCGATGTCACATTCCGATGCCCTCAGCGAGTCATACGTAGCGAGTCACACGTCACGCGTCACACCCACGCCCACGCCCACGCCCACGCCCACCGGAGCAGAGCAGAGGGAGACCCCCAGACATGCACCGCATCACCATCGTCGGCGGCGGCTTCGCCGGACTCACCGCGGCCATCACCGCCGCCGAGGCGGGCGCCAAGGTCACCGTGTACGAAGCCCACCACACCCTCGGCGGCCGCGCCCGCACCGCGGAGGGCCCGTACAAGACGAATGAAGGTCCGCACGCCCTCTACAAGGGCGGCCCGCACTGGACCTGGCTCGAACAGCGCGGCCTGATCGGCGAACTCGCCCCGCTCCCACCCCTGGAGGCGGCCCGACTGCGCCTCCGCCACAAGGGCGCACTTCGCCGCACCCCGCCCTTCGCGATGCTCAAACTCCTGCGCCGTACGCCCGAACAGGCCCCTGTGGACGTCGACTTCAGGACCTGGGCCACCGGGATCGCGGGAGAAGAGGGCGCGAGCGCAGCCGCGTACTACTCCGCCGTCGCCCTCTTCCACCATGACCCGGGCGCACTCTCCGCCGCCTTCGTGCAGGAACGGCTGCGGCGCGCCACGAAGCTGCCCCCGGAGGCGCACTACCCGCGCGGCGGCTGGGCGAGCGTCATCGACCGGATGGCGGCCCGCGCCTGGAACCTGGGCGTGCGCATGGAAACCCTCTCCCGCGTCGACAGCCTCGACGGCTTCAGCGAAGCCAAGGACGGGCCCGTCATCGTCGCCACCTCCCTGGACGCCGCCCGCCGTCTCCTCCACGACGACTCGCTGACCTGGACAAGCGGTCGTACGGTTCTGATCGATCTGGCCGTACGCACCCGCCGGGGCGACGCGTTCGCCGTGTCCGACCTGGACGCGGCGGGTTGGGTCGAGCGGTTCACCGCCCAGGACCGTACGCTCGCTCCGGCCGGCGAGCAGCTCATCCAGGGGCAGTTCCCGATCGCGCCCCACGAGTCGCGGGCCGCCGGTATCGCGCGCGCCGAGGAACTTCTCGACCTCGCCTTCACGGGCTGGCGCGAGCGCGTGACCTGGCGCCGCGAGGCCATCGCCAACGGCCGTACCGGCGCCGTGGACCTGCCCGGCACCAGCTGGCGCGACCGGCCCGCCGTCGACCGCGGCGACGGCGTCTACCTCGCGGGCGACCAGGTCGCGGCGCCCGGTGTGCTCTCCGAGGTGTCGTTCAACAGCGCTCTGACGGCCGTGTCCCTCGCGCTCGACATCCGGCGCAGGGCCGGACTTGACCTCAAGCATGCTTGAGGTACGAGGCTGACGGCACGAGCAGGAACACGAGCACGACAGCTCACGAACCCGAGGAGCCCTTCATGCACGCCATCCGCCTGCACGCCTTCGGCCCGGCCGAGAACCTCGCGTACGAGCAGGTCGGGGACCCCGAACCGGGCCCCGGCCAGGTCCGAATCGCCGTCGCCGCGGCAGGCGTCCACCTCCTCGACACCGCGATCCGGGAGGGCATTCCTGGCCCGCTCCCCGAGCTGCCCGCCCTCCCCACCGTCCCGGGCCGCGAGGTCGCCGGCACCGTGGAGTCCCTCGGAGAGGGTGTCGCCGGGATCTGGCTCGGCAAGCGGGTCGTGGCCCATCTTGGCTTCAAGCCGGGCGGGTACGCGGAGCTGGCGGTCACCGACGCCGACCGCGTCCACGAGATCCCCGAGAACCTGGACTTCGCGCAGGCCGTCGCGATGATCGGCACGGGGCGTACGACGATGGGGATCCTCCAGTTCGCCGAGCTCGGCCCCGCCTCCGTGGCCGTGATCCCGGCGGCCGCGGGCGGCATCGGCACCCTCCTCGTGCAGTACGCGAAGCACGCCGGCGCCACCGTGATCGGCCTCGCGGGCGGTCCGGAGAAGGTGGCCCGCGTCGAGAAGAACGGCGCCGATCTCGCCGTCGACTACCAGGACCCGGAGTGGCCCGACCAGGTCAAGCACTTCCTCTGGGGCCGGAAAGCCACGGTCGTCTTCGACGGCGTAGGAGGCGAGGTGGCCCGTACGGCCGTCGACTTCATCGGCCCCGGGGGCAAGCACATCGTCTTCGGCTGGTCCGGTGAGGGCCTGCACGACGGCAGCCCGCTCATCGTCGAGGGCGTGTCCGAGCAGGTCCTCGGCCCGGTGATGATGCAGAAGGCGGGCGGCCCCAACCCCGTACGCACCCTGGAACTCCGCGCCCTCACCGAGGCCGCCGCGGGCCGCCTCACCCCGGCCGTCCAGCGTTTCCCCCTGGCCGAGGCGGCAGCCGCCCACCGCGCGCTGGAGAACCGGGGGACGATCGGCAAGGTGGTCCTGGAGCCCTGAGTTCGGAATCCGGACTCGACCCATCCGGATTCAGCATCCAGATTAGGCATCCGGAGGAGACACCCACGGCACCCAGCGGCTAACGTCCCGCGCATGAGCAGCACGGAAAGCGCGGGCAGCACGGAGAGCCTGAGCAGCACGGAGCACACGGGCAGCACAGCCGGTACCACCGCCCGCACCGTCGTCAACGGCGGCATATCGTTCTGGTACGCGCAAGAGGGCATCCCGGCCCCCCGCGAACCCCTCCCCGCGGACGCCGCCGCAGACGTCGTCATCGTCGGCGGCGGCTACACCGGCCTGTGGACCGCGTACTACCTGAAAAAGGCCGCCCCCTTTCTCCGTATCACCGTCCTGGAACAGAAGTTCTGCGGCTACGGCGCCTCCGGCCGCAACGGCGGCTGGCTCTACAACGGCATCGCGGGCCGCGACCGGCACGCGCGCGTGCACGGCCACGACGCCGCCGTACGCCTCCAGAAGGCCATGAACGACACCGTCGCGGAGGTCGTCCGGGTCGCCGGGGAAGAGGGCATCGACGCGGACATCCACCAGGGAGGCGTACTCGAAGTCGCGTACACGCCCGCCCAGTTGGCCCGCCTCAAGGCCTTCCACGAGACGGAGCTCTCGTACGGTGAGAAGGACCGCGAGCTGTACGGCGCCCGCGAGACCGCCGAGCGCGTACGCGTCGCCGACGCCGTCGGCTCCACCTGGACCCCGCACGGCGCCCGCCTGCACCCCGTCAAGCTCATCCGGGGACTCGCGAAGGCCGTCGAGGCGCTCGGCGTCACGATCCACGAGTCGACCCCCGTCACCGAGATCCGACCCAAGCACGCGATCACGCCGTACGGCACCGTCCGCGCCCCCTACGTCCTGCGCTGCACCGAGGGATTCACCGCCTCCCTGAAGGGGCAAAGACGCACCTGGCTCCCCATGAACTCCTCGATGATCGCCACCGAGCCACTGACCGCCGGGCAATGGGAGTCGATCGGCTGGGAAGGCCGCGAAACCCTCGGCGACATGGCCCATGCGTACATGTACGCCCAGCGCACCGCCGACGACCGCATCGCCCTCGGCGGCCGCGGCGTCCCGTACCGCTTCGGCTCCCGCACCGACAACGACGGCCGTACGCAGCCGTCGACGATCGAGGCGCTGCGCTCGGTCCTCCTCCGCTTCTTCCCGCAACTGGCCGGCGTCGAGGTGGCCCACGCCTGGTCCGGTGTCCTCGGGGTCCCCCGCGACTGGTGCGCCACCGTCACCCTCGACCGCTCCACCGGCCTCGGCTGGGCGGGCGGCTATGTCGGCTCCGGAGTCGCCACCTCGAACCTCGCCGCCCGCACCCTGTGCGACCTGATCCAGCAGGACTCGGGCCAGTCCGGCGCGACCGACCTCACGACTCTTCCATGGGTCGACCACAAGGTCCGCAAGTGGGAACCCGAGCCGTTGCGCTGGCTCGGGGTACACGGCATGTACGCGACGTATCGAGCCGCCGACCGCCGCGAACGCAGCACGCATGCCGCGCAGTCGTCCCGACTGGCACGTATCGCCGACCGGGTCGCGGGCCGCTGAGGCAGGGGGTACCCATGAGCACCGCAGTCATCGACACCGTCCGCTACACCGACGACGGCCAACTCCTCGACATCCACCGCGCCGCCGCCCCGGACGCGCCCACCGTCCTCCTCTGGCACGGCCGCGGCCCCGCCGAACGCGACGTGCTCGGCGCCCTCGCCGCCACCGTCGCCCGCCTCGGCGCCACCGTCATCGTCCCCGACTGGCACCCCGACGCCCCCGACGGCGGCCGCCCCCAGCTCGCGGCGTCCCTCCGCTTCACCTGGGACCACGTACCGGACCCGTCCCGCGTCGTCCTCGTCGGCTGGTCCCTGGGGGGCCGCGCCGCCATGGCCACCGCGCTCCAGCCCCACCCGCCGGAGGGCTGGCGCCCCGCGGCCGTCGTAGGCATCGCCGCCCGCTACAACCAGCCCGAACCCCTCCTC
>NZ_JAAKZY010000296.1 GCF_011045015.1 Streptomyces scabichelini
CGTGACGTACCCCGCCTCGGCCCCCGCCAGGTACGCGACCATCGACGCCACCTCCTCCGCGGAACCGAACCGACCGAGCGCCGTCATCGCGCTCTGCCCGGCCGCATACGGACCGGCCGCCGGATTCATGTCGGTGTCGATGGGGCCGGGGTGCACGATGTTCGCGGTGATGCCGCGATCGGCCAGCTCGCGGGCGAGGGCCTTCGTGAGGCCGATCAGGGCGGACTTGCTCATCGCGTAGAGGGTGCCGCCGGGACCGGGAACGCGCTGCGTCATGCAACTGCCGATGGTGATGACGCGGCCGCCGCGGCCGAGGTGCGCGGCCGCCGCCTGGGTGGCGAGGAAGACGCCGCGGACGTTGATCGCAAGGGCCCGGTCCACGTCCGTGAGGGACAGGCTCGGCAGCGGGCCGAGGACCCCGACGCCGACGTTGTTGACGAGCACGTCGAGCCGCCCGAACGCCTCGACGGTCCGCCCGGCCACCCCCGCCGCCTCGTCCCCGTCCGCCGAGTCCGCCCGCAGCGCGAGGCCCCGCCGCCCCAGCGACTCGATCTCCCGTACGACATCCTGTGCGGCTTCCTTGCCCTGCACATACGTGACAGCCACGTCCGCGCCCTCCCGGGCGAGCCGGAGCGCCGTCGCCGCCCCGATACCGCGACTGCCGCCGGTCACGAGGACCACCTTGCCGTTCATGAGTTCTTGAGAGGTCATGGCTCCATCACACCGGCCGTCACGCCCCGGTGCTGGCGGCAAACGGACGCCGAGTCCACTGACCGATGAGTTGCGGGCGCGGGTGGGGTCTGAGCTGATGACAGGACACCTCCGACCGAACCCTCACCTCGAACCCGACCGAACCCCCACTTCGAAGGAAGGCACTCATCATGGGCAAGCTCAGCCTCACCAGCTTCGTCACCCTGGACGGCGTCATGCAGGCCCCCGGTGGCCCGAACGAGGACACGCGCGACGGCTTCGAGCACGGCGGCTGGAGCGTCCCGTACGGCGATGACGACTTCGGACGGTTCATCGACGAGGTCTTCGAGCGTGCGGGCGCGTTCCTGCTCGGACGCCGTACGTACGAGATCTTCGCCGGGCACTGGCCCAGGGTCACCGACCCGGGCGACCCGGTCGCGACCAAGCTCAACTCCCTGCCCAAGTACGTCGCCTCGTCGACCCTCACGCGGGCCGACTGGGCCGGCACCACGGTGATCCGCGGCGACCTCGCCAAGGAGGTCACCGCCGTCAAGGAGAACACCGACGGAGAGCTCCAGGTTCACGGCAGCGGCGCCCTCGCCCAGTCCCTCCTGGCGCTCGACCTGGTCGACACGATGCATCTGCTGTCCTTCCCCGTCGTACTCGGCACGGGCCGCCGCCTCTTCGCCGAGGGCGCCGTACCGACCGCGTTCACGCATACGGGGGCGCGCGTGACGAGCAAGGGTGTCGCCATCCACACGTACGAGCTGGCGGGGCGCCCGGAGTACGGCTCGTACGAGCTCCCGGCGGAAACCGCGTAGCCGCAGTGCGACGGGGTGCATTCGTGCGAGCAAAGGGCAAATCATAGGAACTAAAACTGAAAGTACGAAAAAAGCCTGAAAGTCTCGACGGAAGGGTCCTAGATCAGAGAGGCTGTCCTCAACAGGCCTTCACACAGGCCCGGTTGGACAACATCTGCACAAGTACGGGGGAGAACATGACAGGACTTGCCCACCGTTGGTCGGCGCGCACAGCAAGCGCGGTGGCCGCGGCGTTACTGATCGCCGGCAGCACGGCCGGCACCACATTCGCCGCTGAGGCCGACCGCGCGGTCGTTCTCGCGGACACACCCGTTCCCACGGTCGGTATCACCGCGAAGTACGCGGTGGTCGCGACCACGCATCCGGACACTCAGGGCTGTCAGGGCTTCGAGGTGACCGGGACGGGGACCGCCACGGGCGCTCCGATCGACAGCGGCACCTGGACGCAGGACGAGGTGGCGTGCACCGCGACCATCCCCGGCAAGTACGACATCAAGGGGACGGCCGTGATGGAGGAGAGCGACGGTGACAAGCTCAACATCAGCTACCAACTCACCGCGCCACTGACAGATGCCACCCTTGTCCACCCGACCGGCACGTTCAAGATCACTGGTGGCACCGGTGAGTACGAATTCGCGATCGGCGGCGGCAAGATGAACGCCCGGGTCAACCTGCTGGACCACGACAACGTCACTTGCAAATTGACGGGGATGATCGAGTACCTGGGCTGAGCCGACTCACAGGCAGGCGGTGGCGGGTGACGGCGTGGTGCCGTCACCCGCCACCAGAGCCGGCTCCGGCAGCTGCCGTTCGACGCCGGGCACCTTCTGACTGCGCACCTCTAGGGGGCCGCACCATGAAGAGCACGATGCAGGACCGTGAGCTGCTGGTCCGCGACATCCTCGCGCACGGGCAACGCGTCTATGGGGACAGCCAGGTGGTGCGATGCGCCGACGGGCCGACCGCACGGTCCTTACAGTCCTTCGCCGACATCGCCGGCCAGACCGGGCAACTGGCCGCGGCGCTGACCCGGCTGGGTGTGCGGCCTGGCGAGCGGGTCGCCACGCTGGCCTGGAACACCCCCGAGCACCTGGTGGCGTATTTCGCCGTACCGAGCATGGGCGCGGTACTGCACACCCTCAACCTGCGCCTCCACCATGACCAGTTGGGCTACGTCGTCGAGCACGCCGAGGACGCCGTACTCCTGGTCGACGCGACCCTGCTGAACATGCTCGCACCCCTGCGGGACCGGCTGGGCAGCGTACGCCACGTGGTCGTCATCGGCGGCACGCCAGAGGTGGACCCGCCCGGGGACCTGCCCGGGCACATCGCCGTGCACCGCTGGGACGAATTGCTGGCGGCCGAGCAGCCCGGCTTCGTCTGGCCCGACCTGGACGAGCGGGAAGCGGCGGTGCTCTGCTACACGACCGGCACCACCGGCAACCCCAAGGGCGTGGCCTACAGCCACCGCTCGATCTCCCTGCACACGCTCGGCGTCTCGGCCGCCGCCGGTTTCGCGATGCACGATGGCGACCGCGTCCTGCCGATCGTGCCGATGTTCCACGCCAGCGCCTGGGGCTGGCCGTACGCTGCCTGGCTGGCCGGCTCCGACCTGATCATGAACGGGCGGCTGCTGCACACCCCGGACCTGGCCCGGATCATCAACGAGGAGCGGCCCACCGCGGTGGCGGCGATCTGCACGATCTGGAACAGCCTGGTGCACCACGGCGAACAGCACCCGCTGGACCTGAGCAGCGTACGGCTCGCGGGCTGCGGCGGCGCGGCCCCGCCGCGCGCCCTGCTCCAGCAGCTCAGGGACCGCTACGGGGTCCGCCTGAAGCAGGGCTGGGGACTGACCGAGACCAGCCCTCTGGCCACCTTCGCGGTCCCCCCGCACGACACCCCGGACGAGCATGAGGTCGACTGGCTGGCCAAGAGCGGCCGGGTGATGCCCTACGTCGAGGTGCGGCTGATCGCGGACGACGGCAGCGAGCAGCCGTGGGACGGAACCTCGGTGGGCGAACTGGAGCTGCGCGGACCGTGGGTCACCGGGTCGTACTACAACACCGAGGACGCGGCGGAGAAGTTCCACGACGGCTGGCTGCGCACCGGCGACCTGGGAGTGATCGAGCCGGGTGGCTGGGTGGTGGTCAGTGACCGGCTCAAGGACGGCATCAAGAGCGGCGGTGAGTGGATCTCCACAATCGAGCTGGAGAACGCGATCATCGAGCACCCCGCGGTGCTGGACGCGCTCGTGGTCGGTGTGCCCGACCCGCGCTGGGAGGAACGCCCGCTGGCCTGCGTTTCGTTGGTGCCGGGCGCCGAGATCGGCGGGGACGAGCTGCGGGACTTCCTGACCGGGCGGGTGGCACGCTGGTGGGTACCGGAGCGCTGGTCGTTCGTGGACGCGGTGCCCAAGACCAGTGTCGGCAAGTACGACAAACGGTCGGTGCGGACGTTGTACGCGGAAGGGGCGCTGGACGTCTGGGTCCCGCGTGATCCCGACGCACAGGTGCCCACGGAGTCCGGGCCGCCTCAGAAGTGAACGGCGTTGCGGCGCCCCGGATCACCCCGGAGCGCCGCCTTCCGTATGCTTCGGACCGCCGTCCGGTGCGCCGCCTTCCGTACGCCTCAGACCGCCGTCAGATGCGCCGCCTCGGCCAGCAACTCCCGCTGCTGGTCGGGTCCGAGGCCCAGCTCCCGCACCAGCCGGAGAGTCAGCACCAGCCGGGCCTGGATCGTCGTCTCGGGATCCGGGTGCTCACCGCCGGGGGCCCTGCCTCCGTGCAGGCCGTCGGCGACCAGGCGATCGAGGAACGATGGGTCGAAGTCCGCTGCGCAAAAGTCCAGTGAGCCGAGGACATCCGCGACGTAACCGCTGATCTCCTGCGGCGTCGCGCCCTGGGGGAAACGGCGACGGGCCGCAAGCCCGAAAGCCGCGCCGACCGCCTGCCCGTACTGCGGGTCGGTGGGGTCGAGGGCAGCGGATTTCTGTGCGAACCCGATGAAGTCGAACGCCAACAGTGCGCCCAGCACATCGAGTTCGGCGGAGGTGGCGCTGGTCATGACGGCTCGCCTTCTGCCGTGGGAGAAGCGGTCGTGGTGCCGTGGGCGGCGGTAGTGATCGCTGCCGCGACATGTTCGGCGTCCCGGCCGACGAAGCCGATCAGCGCCGAGCCGCGGGTACGCATCCGGTACAGGCCCAGGTAGTAGCTGCCGGGCAGTGTCCCCATGCCCTCGGTGTGACGGGGCTCCCCGGCGTCGTCGAGCATCTTCGGGTCGAGCCAGCTCCAGTCGGTGCGGTAGCCGGTCGCCCAGATCACCGTGGTCGGCTTGATGCGCTCACCGTCCGCGACCAGCAGTTCGACGTCCTCGGCCGCGGTGATCCGGCCCACCGTCCGGATCCGGCCCGCCGTGACCAGCTCGGGCACCCGGTCGCCGACGATCGGGTCGGGTGCCTGCAGGTTCACCGGCAGGCTCATCACACCGAGGACGCTCATCCACCAGAACATGTCCCGCCCGAGCACGGTCTGCGGCAAGGGCGGTGAGACGGTCTCGCTGCAACTGAGCACCACATTGTGGGTCCTGGCCAGCTCCACGGCTATCTGCCGGCCGGAGTTGCCGTCGCCGACGATCACCACAGTGCCCGGCGAGACCTGGGCGGGGCCGTGGTACTCGCTGGTGTGGAGGGTGGGCACGTCCGGACTCAGCCCGGCGGCGAACTCCGGAACCCGGGGGGTGCCGAACGCGCCGGTCGCGATCACGACCTGCTCGGCCCGGCAGTCGCCGTGCGCGGTGGTCAGCAGATAGCCGTCACCGTCCCTGCGCAGCGACAGCACCCGGTGGTCGGTCAGCACCGGGAGGTCGAACCGCTTGGCGTATTCACTCAGATACGCCACGACCTCGTCCTTGCCGGGGTAGTGCGCACCATGACCGGGGAAGGGCAGGCCCGGCAGCCCGGAGAACTGCGCGGAAGTGAACAGTGTCAGCGAGTCCCAGCGGCGCTGCCAGGTCTCGCCGACCTCGCTGCCCGCGTCGAGCAGCACGCACCGTACGCCGGCCTGCCGCAGGTAGTACCCGGCGGCGAGTCCGGACTGGCCCGCTCCGATGACGGCGACCGGCACCGTGGCCGGCAACGCGCTCATCGGCTCACTCCGGTGCCGGTGCCGGTGCCGGTGCCGGTGCCCGTGCCGGAGCCGGCACCGGCACCGGCCGACGTCGGCCAGTGGCCGACGGCCCTGGTCCGTTCCACGGAGGGGATGATGCTGGTCAGCCGCCGCTTCGGGTCGGCTGGATCTGTTCGCATACCGAATGTCCTCACTTCTTGGACCTGGACTCGCCGGACCGGCAGGACCGGTCCGGGATGGATCGGCCGGGCCGCCGGAGAAGCGGCCCGGCCGGTTCGGTCAGGTGGCGTCGAGGGCCCGGCGCAGCTCAACGGCCAGGACGCGCAGCCGCTCGCCGCGCATCACCGTGTAGTGGTCGCCGGGTACGTCGACGAGGCGGGCATCGCCGGGGAAGTACTCCATCCATCGGGACGCGGTCTCGATGGTCGCGCCACCGTCCGCGGCCCGCAGCGACACCACCCGCCCGGCGAAGCTGCTGGGCGCGTAGCGCAGGAGGGCCCGGTAGTTGCTCTGGAACCGGCCGACGATACGGCTCAGCGTGTCGAGGTCGATGTCGTCGGACAACGCCCCCGCGGCACGGGCCTCGGTGTGCAGCACCCGCACCGGCGGGCGGCCGTCGAACGCCTCGGGCGGCAGCTCCCATTCCACCCCGGCCAGACCCGCCAGGTCCCGGGCGAACCAGGACAGCAGCACCTCGTCGGAGACGGGCCCGCCCTCGGCCGGTCCAGGCCGCTCCATCAGGTCGATCACGGCCAGCAGATCCACCTCGGCGCCCGCCGCGGTGAGTTGGGCCGCCATCTCCAGGGCGATCACCCCTCCCATCGACCAGCCGCCGAGCCGGTACGGTCCGTCGGGCAGCGCCTCGCGGACCGCCGCGGCGTAGTGGGCGGCCATGTCCTCGACGCTGAGCAGTTCCGTGTCCGGCAGCTGAAGCGCGTAGAACGGCTGGTCATCGCCGAGGAGTTCGGCGAGTTCCGCGTAGCAGAGCACATCACCGCCGACCGGGTGGACGAACACCAGCGGAGGCCGCGAGCCGGTGGTGCGTACCGGTACCAGCGCCCCGCGGCCGTCCTCGTCGCTGCCCGCCTCACGGACCGCCTGGGCGAGCAGTTCGATGGTCGGCCGGGCGAAGAGGCTGGACAGCGGCAGGCTGCGGCCCAGACCGCGGGCGATCCTGGCCATCAGCCGCACCGCGAGCAGCGAGTCCCCGCCGAGTTCGAAGAAACTCGCGGTCACCCCGATCTCGGTCACGCCGAAGAACTCCGCCCAGATCTCCGCGAGCCGGCGTTCCACGTCGTCGCGGGGCGCGACGAAGCCGGCACCTTCGGCCGCGACCTCGTCGGGTGCGGGAAGCGCCGCCCGGTTGACCTTCCCGTTGTCGCTGAGCGGCAGTTCGTCCAGGACGAGGACGCGCTGCGGCACCAGATGCTGCGGGACCACCTGGCGCAGCGCCTCGGTGATCTCCCGCTCGGTGTCGTCGCGCCCGTCGTCGAGGACGACGTAGGCGATCAGCCGCTTGGGCCCGTGCTGTTCGCCCGCCGCGACGACGGCGGCGGCCCGTACCCCCTCGCACTGGGTGAGAGCGGCTTCCACCTCACCCAGTTCGATGCGGTAGCCCTGGATCTTGACCTGGGAGTCCTGCCGGCCGAGGAATTCGATGGTGCCGTCCGGCAGGAAGTGTCCCAGGTCGCCGGTGCGGTAGAGGCGTTCACCGGTGACCGGGTGGTGCAGGAAGGCTGCGCGGGTCTTGGCCTCGTCGTTCAGGTAGCCGCGGGCCAGACCGACCCCGGCGATGTAGAGGTCGCCCGGTACCCACACGGGGCAGGGCCGCATCGCGCTGTCGAGCACATGGAAGCGCTGGTTACGCATCGCCTTGCCGTAGGGAATGCTCACCCAGTCGTCCTGGACCTCCCTGATGGGGTGCAGGATCGACCAGATCGACGCCTCGGTGGCGCCGCCGAGGCTCCACAACTCGGCATCCGGCAGCAGCAGCCGGATCCGGCCGGGCAGTGTCAGCGGGATCCAGTCCCCGCTCATCATCACCAGCCTGAGCGGCAGCCCGGTGAGCCGGTTCGCGAGGGCGTGTTCGGTGAACATCTCCATCAGCGCGGGCACGCTGTTCCAGATGGTCACCCCGTGTTCGGTGACGAGTTCCGCCCAGCGGGCGGGTTCGCGGTGCGCGGCCGGTTCGGGCAGGACGAGGGCGCCGCCCACCGACAGCAGTCCGAAGACGTCGTAGACCGACAGGTCGAAGTTCATCGCGGACAGTCCGAGGGCCCGGTCCGCCGCGGTGACGCGGTAGCGCTCGTTGACGTCGACCACCGTGTTCAGGGCCGCGCCGTGCTCGATCATCACGCCCTTGGGCAGCCCGGTGGAGCCCGAGGTGAAGATCACATAGGCGAGATCGGTCGGCTTGGCGCCGGACGTGCCGAGCGGGCGCTCCTCGCCCGCCTCGCCCGCCTCGCCCTCGTGGTTCGCCCGCACCACGGTCCTGGCCACGCTCTGCGGCCAGTCGGCCGTGTCGTCCACCCACGGCTGGGTGACGACGCGGCTGATCCCGGCGCTGTCCAGCAGCACGTGCAGCCGCTCGGCGGGCACCCGGGCGTCGATCGGGACGTACGCCGCCCCGGCCCGCAGGATGCCGAGGGCCGCGACGACCTGCTCCCAGCCCTTGTCCATGACGATCGCCACCAGGTCGCCGGGGCCGGCTCCCTGAGCGTGCAGCCGGTGCCCCACCTGGTTGGACCTGCGGTCGAGGTCCGCGTACGTCAGGGTCAGCGCCTGCGAGATGACCGCAGGCGCGTCGGGCGTGGCTGCGGCCTGGGCGAGAACCGCGTCATGCAGCAGTCCCTCGGGCACGGGCCCGTCGGTGGCATTGGCCGCGGCCCGTACGTCGAGATCGGAGGCCGGTGCGAGGACAGGCCTGGGCCGCTGCCAGGCCACCGGGTCGCGAGACAGGTCGTGCAGCATCCGCAGATAGGCGGCGAACATGGCGTCGACGCAGCCCGCCGGGAAGAGTTCCTCGATCACGTCCCAGTTCAGGACGAGTTCACCGGCCTCCTCGACCGCCTGGTGGTCCAGCCACACCTGCGGGGTACGGACCGAGCTGCTCACCTGGCGGCCGTTCTCACCGATCCCGGCCAGGTACTGCACGACTCCGCGCTGCTCGG
This sequence comes from Streptomyces scabichelini, assembly GCF_011045015.1. GTDB lineage: Bacteria > Actinomycetota > Actinomycetes > Streptomycetales > Streptomycetaceae > Streptomyces > Streptomyces scabichelini. The sequence continues at coordinate 8,809 of NZ_JAAKZY010000296.1, forward strand.
TGTCCTGCTGGCCCGTGAAGTTCACCAGGCTGGTGAAGACAACCGGCGCGGCGGCCCGCACCGAGGCGCCGCGGGCCCGGTTCAGTTCCCTGAGCACCTGCACACCGCTGACCTGGCTGTGCTCCATGTCGCTCCACAGCTGGCGCTGGACGTCGGCGGCGCGGGCGGCGAACGCGTCGCCGGCCGCGTCGCGGATCTCCAGCATCAGAGTGGTGGAGAAGTTGCCGATGACGTCACCGACCTGCGGATGCAGCGGCAGTCGGTTGAAGAACAGCAGGTTCAGCGAGAAGTCGGGAGTGGCGCTCCACTCCGCGATCACCTGCGAGTACGCGGTGCACAGGGCCGCGGAGGCGCTGACCCCGGCTGCCGCCGCGTGCTTCTTGAACCGGGCCCAGTCCTCCTCCGACAGGGTCGCGCCACGGTGGTTGAACACCGGCCGGTCCAGGCTGGACGGGCTGACGGCCAGCGGCAGTTGGGGTGCGGGCGGCAGGGTGTCGAGCCGGTCCCGCCAGTAGGCGAGCGCCCGGTCGTACTCGGGCCCGCCCTCCAGGGCGCGGACCTGCTGGACATAGTCCCGGTAGCGCAGCCGCAGCTCGGGCAGCGTCTCACCGCGGTAGTGCGCGGCCCATTCCTTGAACAGGATCGACGTGCTGAAACCGTCGATGATCAGGGCGTCGAATCCGGCGTGCAGCCGTATCACCCGGTCGTCGATCCGGGTCACCCGCACGTCGAACAGCGGCCAGCGGGTGGTGTCGAAGACCTGGTGCCGCATCTCCTCGTGGACGTCTGCCAGTGCTGCTTCGCGCTCGGCCGGATCCAGGGCGGAAATGTCGGTCTCCTGGATCACGTAGGCCGGGACGTCGCGCAGTACGCGCTGGTCGCCGTCGGTGGTGAAGATCGCCCGCAGCATGTCGTGGCGTCCGATCATCGCCCGGAAGGACGCGCCGAGCCGGTCCAGGTCGACGTTCTCCAGGTCGATCTCGATCTGGAAGTAGGTGGAGGTGTTGCCGAGTTCGAAGGCGTCGCCCCGGCCTACGAGGTACGCCTGCTGGAGGTCCGTCAGGCCGAACGGCTCGTAGCGCTCCGCGTCGTCCCCGGGTGCCGCGGCGGCTCCGCCGTCGGCCTGCGGGGTCTCCGCCTCGGTTCCGGCGCCGAGGGCGGCGAGTACGGCCTCGGCGAGGTCTTCGGCGCTGCGGCCGTCGAGGAATGCCGTCATCGGCAGCAGGACGTCGAACTCCCGGTTCAGCGTCGTCCGGATCTTCATCGCGATCAGTGAGTCCAGGCCGAGCGCCTGCAACGACTGCCGGGTGTCGAGCCGCGCCGCCGCGGTGCCCAGCGCCTCGGCAACGGTCCTTGTCACGACGGGCCGCACCGCCTCGGGTGTCACGGTGGGTGTTGCCTCGGGCGCGTCGGCCGGGGCGGGGGCGGGCACGGAGCCCGTCGGGGCCGCGGCGGGGACTGTCGGGACCGCGTCCCGCCGGCGCGGGTCGGGCACCACCGCGGGTACGTGTACGGGCGCGGGTTCCTGTACGGCCCTGAGTTCCCGTACGGCCCTGGGTTCCGCAGCGGGCCGGGTCAGGGCGGGGGCGAAGCGTACGCCGTCGGCCTCGGCGACCAGTCGGCCGTGCGCGGTGACGAGCCGGATGCGCGCCCGGGCGCCGCCGTCGAACAGTTCGGCGTGACATCGCAGCCCGTCCTGCGGGCCGCCACGGTGGTAGTGGACGAAGCGGTCGAGACCGACCGGCACGAGGGCCGGGCCGTCCGTGGGGAAGCAGGCCACCGCGGTCTGGAACATCGCGTCGACCAGCCCGGGGTGCATCACATAGGACTCCGCCTCGCCGGGCACTGCGGGCCGGAGCTCAGCGGTGGCTTCGCCCCGGCCGAGCCTGATCCGCTCCACCCAGCGGGCGGCGGAGCCCAGATACAGAGCGCGCTGCCACAACAGGCGGTACAGCTCGTCGCCGGTCAGCTCGCGGCCCGAACCGACCGGTGCCAGCGTCACCGTGGGCGCGGCCGACGCGCCCGACCGGGCCCGGCCTTGCGCGTGCAGCTGCCAGCCGTCGGCCGAGTCCTGGGCGTAGTAGCGGAACCGGCCCTCATCCAGGACGAGTTGGGCGCCGCGTTCGGCAACCGCAGCCGTCGACGGGTCGCCGTCGATGGGTTCGAGCACCAGGTCGACGGGCAGTTCCAGGTCCTCGACGGACACCGGTCCCTGCCCGGCGAGTTCGGTGACCGCCTCCATCAACGACTCCACGAACACCCCGGCACTGACCACCGGCCGCCCGCCGACCACGAAGTCGCCGAGACAGGGGTGTGCAACCGGGTCGAGCCGCGGGGCGAACTGCGCCTGCGCGAGCGGCGACGACGGCAGCCGAATGCCCAACAGGCTGACCGGGTCGGCGCGTTGTTCCGCCGGTCGCGGCACGTTGTGCGGGACGGCGGTGGGTTCGGGTGTGAGCCAGTAGTGCTGGCGTTGGAAGGGGTAGGAGGGTAGTTCGAGGGTGTGGGCGTGGTAGGGGTTGAGGAGGGTGGGCCAGTCGATGGTGATGCCGTGGGACCAGGCGTTGGCGGC
>NZ_JAAKZY010000297.1 GCF_011045015.1 Streptomyces scabichelini
GGGATGGGACGGGACGGGTAGGGGCGGCGGGGGCGAACCAACCAAGAAGACCCCCGGGGCGGACACCCGCCGGGGGTCTTCGGTCCGGTCCGGTCCGGTCCGAACGGGCGCTCAGACGGTCTCCGCCACCGCCCCCTTCGACGGAACGTCACTCACCTGATCCTCGGCCGAAGCCGAAGCCTGAGGCGCCCCCTTCAACGGAACCTCCTTCACGAACACAGCCGCCGCCAGAGCAACCACGGCCACGATCGAACCGAGCAGGAACGCGGAATGCGTACCGGAGGACACCGCATGCTGATACGCCTCCCGAGCCGCCTCCGGCAACTTCGCCAGACCCGCCGCATCCACCTGCGCGGACCGCTCCGTGACCGCGGACCCGACCGCCCCGGCCCGCTCGGACATCACATCCTGGACCCGGTTGTTGAACAGCGCCCCCATGATCGCGACCCCGAAGGACGACCCGAGCGTACGGAACAGGGTCGACGAGGAGGAAGCGACACCCATGTCCTTCAGCTCGACGCTGTTCTGCGAGACCAGCATGGTGATCTGCATCAGGCACCCCATGCCCGCGCCGAGAACCGCCATGTAGACACCGGAAGTGAACCGCGACGTATCCGTGTCCATCTGCGCGAGCAGAAACAGCCCGACGACCATCAGCACACTGCCCACGACCGGAAAGACCTTGTACCGGCCGGTGTTCGTGGTGACCCGCCCCGCGACCATCGACACGACGAGCATCGCGCCGAGCATCGGAAGCAGCAGCAACCCGGAGTTGGTCGCGGACGCGCCCTGCACGGACTGCTGGTACAGCGGCAGGAACAGCACGGCGCCGAACATCACGAACCCGGTGATGAACCCGATGATCGACATCAGCGAGAAGTTGCGGCTGCGGAAGATGTGCAGCGGCATCACCGGCTCGGTCGCCCTGGTCTGCACGAAGACGAAACCGACCAGCGCGGCGACCCCGATCCCGATCAGCTCCATGATCACGGCAGAGCCCCAGGCGTACTCGGTGCCGCCCCACGTGGTGACGAGCACGATCGCGGTGATGCCCACCGCCAGCAGCCCGGCACCCAGGTAGTCGATCCGGGCCTGCGCCCGCTTCTTGGGCAGATGCAGTACGGCACTGATGGCGAGGAGTGCCACGGCGCCGAGCGGCAGGTTGATGTAGAAGGACCAGCGCCAGCCCCAGTTGTCGGTGATGGTGCCGCCGACAAGCGGTCCGCCGATCATGGCGAGCGCCATCACGCCGGCCATCATGCCCTGGTACTTGCCGCGTTCCCGGGGCGGTATGAGATCGCCGATGATCGCCATGACGCCGACCATCAGACCACCGGCGCCGAGCCCCTGAACGGCCCGGAAGCCGATCAGCTGCCCCATGTCCTGAGCCATGCCGCTCAGGGCCGACCCGATCAGGAAGAGCACGATCGAGGTCATGAAGACGCCCTTGCGCCCGTACATGTCGCCGAGCTTGCCCCAGATCGGGGTGGAGGCGGCGGTCGCGAGGGTGTAGGCGGTGACGACCCACGACAGATGCTCGAGCCCGCCCAGCTCGCCCACGATCGTCGGCATGGCGGTCCCGATGATCATGTTGTCGAGCATCGCGAGCATCATCGCGATCATCAGCGCGCCAAGGACGACGCGCACGCTCCTGGGCTCCTTGCCCCCGCTGCCCGTTACGTCGACCGTCCCGCCTGTACCGGCCTTGCCGACCGTCCTGGCCGCCCCGGCCTTACGTGTCTTGCCGGCCGCCTTTCGGGCTTTGCCGACTGCCTTGGTGTCCGCCACCGTCCCCACTCCCCTGATTACCGCCCCGCTACTTACTTGCCGCCCGGCAAGCTGGCTACACTGGGAAAGTAGCCTCGCAACTAGCCGGGCGTCAAGTAAGTTTTTCTTTACCGAGGAGCAGCCACGATGGGCGGCAGCAGGCAGCAACGCCGCGGGGACACCCGCCAGCGCATCCAGGACGTGGCCCTTGAGCTCTTCGCCGAGCAGGGCTACGAGAAGACGTCTCTGCGGGAGATCGCGGAGCGGCTCGACGTCACGAAGGCGGCGCTGTACTACCACTTCAAGACGAAGGAAGACATCCTCATCAGCCTCTTCCGGGATCTGACGAAGCCGCTTGACGAGCTGATCGAGTGGGCCAAGGGCCAGCCGCACACGCTGGAGACCAAGCAGAAGGTCCTGCGCCGCTACAGCGAGGCCCTCAGCGACGCGGCCCCGCTCTTCCGCTTCGTGCAGGAGAACCAGGCGACAGTACGCGAACTGAGCATCGGCGAGACGTTCAAGGACCGCATGCTGGCCATGGTGGAGATCATCAAGCAGCCGGACGCGGCACTGACCGACCAGGTCCGCTGCATCAGCGCGCTGTTCACCATGCACGCCGGGATGTTCGCCCTCAAGGAGGTCGAAGGCGACCCCGAGGACAAGCGCAAGGCGGTCCTGGAGGTCGCGATCGACTTGATGACGCAGGCACACGGGGGCGCGTGAGCCCCACTACGGGGTTCCCTGAGCGTCGCCTACGGGTGTTCCCTGAGCGCCGATTACACGCCACTTACACGGTCACGCCCTTCGTACGCAGGAAGCGCACGGGGTCGATCGCGGAGCCGTAATTGGGCGACGTACGGATCTCGAAGTGCAGGTGCGGACCGCTGGAGTTGCCGGTGTTGCCGGAGCGCGCGATGTGCTGGCCGGTGGCGACGACCTGCCCGGCCCTCACGTCGATCCGCGAGAGGTGAGCGTACTGCGAGTAGGTGCCGTTGCCGTGCCTGATGACGACGGCGTTGCCGTACGCGGGCCCGTCACCGGCGCCGTTGCCTCCGGCCTTGACGACGGTGCCGCCGTGCGCGGCGACGACCTGGGTGCCGGAGGCGACGGCGAAGTCCTGGCCGGAGTGGGTGGAGTTCCACATGTTGCCGGCCTGGTTGAAGCTGGCGGAGAGCTTGTACTTCGCAACGGGGTCGACCCAGGAAGGCTTCGCGGCCTTCTTGACGGCGACGTTCTTGACGGCGGCCTTCTTGGCAGCGGCCTGCTTCGCGCCCTCGGCGGCCTTGACCTGAGCGGCCGTCTTCGCCTGTGACGCGGCCTTGGCCTGAGCGGCGGCCTGCTGCTTGACGGAGGTGGCAGCGACACCCGGCACCGCCCCGGCGCCCGCCTCACCGCCGGCGGCAGCCGCGACCCCGGCCCCCAGAGCGGCCGACACCCCCAGTCCGACGGCTATGACAGCCGCCCGGGAGCGGATCGGGGACGTACCGAGATGGTGGGACTTGGTGGTGCGCTGCGACATGGGGGACTACCTCCGGGTGACGGACATGAACGCACCCGGCGCGCTGTCGATGCGCCGGGCGAGGCATCCCTTGGTAACCCGGGCTCCCGCTGTCCCACAAAAGGCTTATCTACGACCCGAAGTCGTACTTGACGCTAAAACTTCCCATTCCTTGACAGACACCCCGCCCCACACGAGATCGCCCATGTTTCCTACTGGAAGTCCGGTTTAACCGCACTTCACAGCCCCTGCCTACACACCAAACGCACCCCTCCGAGCCCGAACCGACCAACACTGGGACACCCTTCCGACCCTCAAACCAAAGGTCCGTTTTGCCCCATCTCGCATCACTACTACTAGCCCTAGTACCGGACAAATCGCCTGTGCGTCATGTCACCGGCCGACAAGATCCAGGCATCCTGGGATGTGACGCGCACTACGCTGATCGGACAGTGGCCGTGCCATCGGGGGAACGTTCGGGGGAACGCCGTGGAACCAGCAGCCGTCGGGGTCCGGCTGGCGTCGAGCATCGTCACGCCACTGATCAGGAAGCTCTTCGTGAAGGACCAGCCGGGGGCTGGGCTGGTGAGCAAGCCGGTGCGGATCTCGGCGCTGGTGTCGTTCAGGCGCGAGAAGACGAGCGTGACGCCGAAGGACGCCGGGAAGGTCGCGGAGGAACTGGTCCGCAGGGCGCTGAAGGCCGCGGGACCAGGGGAACGCCCGGTGGATGCGGCGGAGGCGGTGGCGGTCAAGCACGTGCTCGCCCACTCACTCGCGGTGCTCGGGGACATCACGATCCACGACTACGAAGCCGTGGCCATGGGCCCCGAGGACTTCGCGCGCAGGCTCCGTTCCAACGCGGCCGTCGTCGCAGTCGGCCTCAGCGGTGACGGCGAGGTCCTCTACGATCAGCTGCTCCACACCGCCTCGCTGCACATCCTGAACTTCTTCACGCAGCGCTCCACGTACATCGCCCGGCAGCAGACAGCCCAGAGCCGACAGCTGGCCCGGCTGGTCCAGGCGGTGGATGTCCTGCTGGAGCGGCTGCCGTCGCAGACGGCCGAGGACGCGGGATTCGAGGCGCGGTACGCGAACCACATCGCGCAGCGGTACGGCACGCTGACCATCTACGGCCTGGACGTGTACGCCGGCACGAGCGAGTGGCCGCTGGACACGGCGTATCTCAGCCTGGAGGCGACCCAGGAGCAGGGCGAGCAGAGCGGCCTCCATGTGTCCGCCGAGCACGTGCTGGCCCAGCACGACCAGGTGCTGCTGCGTGGCGTCGCGGGCTCCGGGAAGACGACGCTCGTGCAGTGGCTCGCGGTGACGACGGCAAGCCGTACGCACGACCATGGGCTGACGCATCTGATCGGACGGGTGCCGTTCGTGCTGCCGATGCGCCGGATCGTCCGGCCGGGGGCGGAGTTTCCCCTCCCGGGGGAGTTCCTGAAGGCGGTCGGCTGCCCCGTCGCCGGGGAACAGCCCACCGGCTGGGTGGAGCGTGTGCTGCGCGCCGGGCGGGGTGTCCTGCTGGTCGACGGGATCGACGAGATCGCCGGTGACCGCCGCGCGGCGGTCCGGCGGTGGCTGCGGGAGCTGGTGCGGACCTTCCCGGGGAATCTGTGGCTCGTCACCTCGCGGCCTTCGGCGGTTCCGCAAAAGTGGCTGAGCACCGCGGGCTTCGATGAACTCACCCTCTCCCCCATGGCCCGCGACGACGTCGCCACCTTCGTGCGGCGCTGGCACCGCGCCGCCGGAGTGGACGAGGCGGTGGGAGTCTCTCTGCTGCACGCCGTACGGACCACCTCCGAGCTGAACCGGCTCGCCACGAATCCGCTGATGTGCGGCATGCTCTGCGCCCTCCATCGCGACCGGCGCGGCTTCCTCCCGCAGGACAGGAAGTCCCTGTACGAGGCCGCCCTGACGATGCTCCTCGAACGGCGGGACCGCGAGCGGGAGTTGGGCCACCCCGACGGAGTGCGCATCCCGTACGCCACGCAGGTGCAGCTGCTCCAGAAGCTCGCCTGGTGGCTGATCCGCAACAGCCGCTCGGAGATGGACCGTTCGGACGCGCTGCACATCATCAAGCAGGCGATGCCGTCGGTGAGTCTGGACGGGACCGCCGAGGACGTATACAGGTCACTGCTGTTGCGGTCCGGATTGCTGCGTGAGCCCGCGGACGGGCGGGTGGACTTTCTCCACCGGACGTTTCAGGACTATCTCGGGGCCCGACTGGCCGTGCAGGAGCTCGACTTCGACCTGCTGGTGAACAACGCCGAGAACGACGAGTGGGAGGACGTCATCCTGCTTGCCATCGCACATGGGCGGCCGAAGGAGGCGGAGCAGATGCTGCGGCGGCTGGTGGGGCAGGGGACGTCACGGGGGAAGTTGCTGGCTGCGGCGGGTTTGCGGTACGCGGCCGAGGTGGAGCCTTCCGTGCGGACGCTGGTGGAGGAGGGGCTGGAGTCGCTGATTCCGCCGCGCGGCGTCCCAGAGGCTCAGGAGCTGGCACAGGCTGGAGGTGATCTGGTGCTGGCCCTCTTGCCGCGGCCGGAAGGAATGAACGACGCCACGGCACTCCGTGTGGTCCATATTGCTGCCCGTCTGGGCAGTGAGGCCGCGCTGCATTTCCTGGCCCGTTTTCGGAATCACCCGGGCAAATGGGGACAGCAGGCCCTGGCCGACTCCTGGCACTACTTCGACCGCGAGCTCTACGCCCGCGAAATCCTCGCGCACATGCCCCAGCAGCCCCACATCGTGGCACGCACATCCGATGACCTCCGCACGCTCCGCTCTCTCGGCGGCTGGGAACACATACAAGTCGTCGGCGCCTACCGGGTCGAGGAGCTCATAGAACTCATCGTGCGCGAGCGGCTCACCCGGCTCTGGCTGGATGCGCCACATCCGGTCGAAGGCCTGGCCTGGCTGTCGGCCTTCCCCAACCTCAAGGTCGTCCACGTGGCGACAGATGTGAGTGCGACCGTGGCCCAGCAGGCACCGGCCGGAATCAAGATCGGCACCCCGCCGCCCAAGGGGGACAGCGATGCCCACGGGGGCAGCTGATCCCCATGGCGGGCGGCACGCGATCCAGGCATGCGCTCCCTCATAGGCCAACACGCCCTGGCCTCAAGCCCGTTGGCCTACGCTCGAACCATGGTCGATCCGGGGACAGTCGGGGTCCGCATCGCGTCGAGCGTCGTCGCACCCTTGGTGCGGAAGCTGTTCGTACGGGAGGGACCCGGGGCCGGGCTGGTGGAACGGCCGGTACGGATATCCGCCCTGGTGTCCTTCAAGGGCGAGAAGCGCACGTTGGAGGACAAGGACCTGCGCAAGCTCGTACGGGAGCTGGTGCGGCGTGCGGCCGCCCGGGAGACGGCCGTTACGGAGCTGACGGCCGTCACGGACGCGTTGGAGCGCACGTTGTACGCGCTGAGCGACCTGGATATCGACGACGCGGAGGCGGTACGGCTGGGACATCGGACTCTGGCGGGCAAGCTGCACGGCAAGGCCGGAGGGCCTCGACTCGTACAGCACCTCAGCCAGGACTGCGAGTCTCTTTACTCCGAGCTACTGGAAAAGTGCTGCCTGCACATCCTGCACTTCCTCACCCAACGCTCCACGTTTGTCGCCCGCACGCTCGTAGAGCAGAGCCGGCGGCTGGACGAACTGATCGCGCGTACGGACATCCTCATCGAGCGCCTGGCGTCCCGCTCGGCGGAGGACGCGGGCTTCGAGGAACGCTACGCGACGTACATTGCGCGCAAATACGGCCACCTCACGATCTACGGCATCGACCTCAACGAGTGCGGTGAATGGCCCCTGGCCACGGCGTACTTGAGTCTGAAGGCGACCCGAAAGCCGGAACACCAGCCGAGTCCCGACGGAGACCGGGACTTTCTCGCCGAACGTTGGACGGCGTCACCACCCCAGCCGGTCGAGGACGCGCTCGCCGGACACCACCGAGTACTGCTGCGGGGTGCGGCGGGCTCGGGCAAGACGACGCTCGTGCAGTGGCTGGCCGTCTCGGCGGCCCAGCAGGACAGGCTCACGGGCCGACTGGCCCACCTGATGGGCCGGGTGCCTTTCGTCCTCCCGTTACGCACCCTGACGCGCGGCGGCGCGAAACTGCCAATCCCCGCTGACTTTCTGACGTCGGTCAGCTGCCCACTCGCCGGCTCCCAGCCGCCGGGCTGGGCGGACCGCGTTCTGACTGCCGGACGTGGTCTACTCCTGATCGACGGCATGGACGAGGTCCCGGAGCAGGAACGTGAACCCGCCCGCCGCTGGCTCCGCGACCTGCTCACCGCCTTCCCCGGCAACCTGTGGCTCGTGACGTCCCGCCCCTCGGCCGTACGCGACGACTGGCTGGGTGGCGAGGACTTCACCGAGATGACGCTCGCCCGCATGAGCCGCGAGAACATCGCCGTATTCATCCGCCGCTGGCACGAGGCTGCGGGCGCCGACCCCGCCCTCGGCGAGACCCTGCTGAACACGACCCGCACGAAACAGGACTTGGGCAGGCTGGCCACCAACCCCCTGATGTGTGCACTGATCTGTGCCCTCCACCGCGAGCGCCGAGGCTTCCTTCCTCGCGGCCGGAAAGCCTTGTACGACGCCGCGCTCTCCATGCTTCTGGAGCGACGGGACCGCGAACGCGGCATGGCCATGGAGACAGAGCTCGACGAGGAGTCGCAGATCGAACTCCTCCAGAAGCTGGCGTACTGGCTCATCCGCAACGGCCGCTCCGAGATGGACCGCGCGGACGCGGTGGCCCAACTGGAGCGCCTGCTCCCCTCCATGCCGTACGTAGCGGAACAGGGCTCGCCGGAGGACATCCTGCGCTACCTCCTGGACCGCTCGGGTCTGCTGCGCGAACCGACCCTGGACGCCGTGGACTTCGTACATCGCACCTTCCAGGACTACCTGGGGGCACGGGCGGCGATCGAGGAACGCGACTTCGACCTTCTGGCCCGACACGCGCACCTGGACCAGTGGGAGGACGTCGTCCGCATGGCAGTGGCCCACGCCCGGCCGGACGAACGGGCGAGGCTCCTGCGGGGCTTGCTGGAGCGCGGCGACGCGGAACCGGAACATCGGCCCCGCCTGGAGCTCCTGGCCATGGCCTGCCTGGAGCACGCGGCGAAGCTGGATCCGACGGTGCGGGAAGAGGTGGAGAGACGGGCCGGGGAGCTGATACCGCCGCGCAGCTACCAGGAGGCCGTGGAGCTGGCTGATCTCGGGCCGATCGTCCTCGAGTTGCTGCCCGCACCGGACTGTGTGGCAGACGAGACGGAAGCGGCGTTGGTGGTGCGCACGGCGGGTCTGATCGGCGGGGACGCGGCCCTGTCGTGCCTGGTGCGATACCGGGACCATGAGAGCCAGTCGGTGAACACCGTGCTCGGGAGCTGCTGGGACCGGTTCGACACGGAGACGTACGCGAACGAGATCATCCGGTACCTCCGGGCGAAGCAGGAGGCGCTCATCACCGTGAGCTCCGAGGAGCAACTTGCGTCACTCGAACGTCTCGGTGGCCACGGCTCGGTAGCGTGCCAAGGGGATTTCACGGGTGCCCAGATCACTCAGGCCCTCCCGCCCGGCCGGCTGCAGCGCCTCAACCTGGTGGACAACTCCGCCATCGACGATCTCGAGTTCGTCACCAGCTTCCGGAACCTGAACAAACTCACCCTGGCGGACTGCGCGGGCATCTCCAACCTCGCTCCGCTGACGAGGCTGCCCCTGACCACGCTTATCCTCCAGAGGCTCCCGCAGGTCACGGACCTCGGTCCGCTGCGCGAACTCTCCCAGCTCACCATGCTCAGCCTCAGCTCCGACACCGAATGGCCGGGCCTCGACATCATCTCGCCAGCAGCGCCACTGTCTTGCCTCCTCCTGCCCTCGAACGCACACAGCCTCACGGCACTGACCGAGCTCCGGTCTCTGTACCAGCTTGGACTGCACCTGGCCACTCCCCTAACCCCCGAGGATTGGCAGGCGATCGCGAGCCTGAAGAAGCTCGAAGCGCTGGGCCTGAGCACTGCCGAGCAATCGAGCCTGGCGGACACTGGCACTCCGCTGGACAACATCAGGGTAGTCCAGCTCATGGCCGACCATGGGACGGCCGATCTAAGGCTGACCACGACGGTCTTCCCGGCGTTGACGTCGCTGTACGTCCACGACGCCGACGCGATCGACCTCGCTCCGCTGGCCTCGCATCCTGAGCTCAAGCACGTGAGCTTGAGCGGCCGTGGCGACGTCCACAATGCCGACACACTCCCGCACTCCGTACAGCTGACCGCCGGCACCCGCCGGTTACCACGCTGACCCGCCGACCGCATCCCGCGGCGGAACATCCAACTGAAACCACACACCCTTGCCTTGCTCCGTAGACATCACTCCGCAGAGGTCGGACAGGGCAGTGACGAGGAACAGCCCTCGCCCACCCGTGTCCTGAGGCGACGTCCGCCGGGACGCCGAGAGCGTCCGCGGACTCCCGTCATACACGGCGACGCGGACATGCGTACGTGCGACGGCCGCTCTCAGATGTACGTCACCCGGTGCGTGCCGGTGCACGTTCGTCACCAGCTCCGAGGTGCACAGGGCGGCGGTATCGGCGAGTTCCCCGAGCCCGATGGTCTCCAGCGTGGACCGTACGAAGTCCCGGCAGACCTTCGGCGAGGTCACGACGGCAGGGGTGAACAGCGTGTAGGTGAGCGGAAGTTCCATGGCTGACGCCTCCAAGGCGACTGGATGCTGGACGCGGGAATCTGGAATGAACTGCCTCGTCGACGACGCCGGCCGCGGTGGCTCGCCGCCCCATGGGCACGACCCCGCCCGGAACGGGGTCGCGGATCAGCGGTGCACTTCCGCGACACGGCGTGCGTGTACGCATACGTCGACGGCGAGGCTTCCGACATCACTGCGTGAGCGTCGCCGAACTCAACGTAGCGAAGATGGGGTTACTTGTTCAACCTGAACTCCGACCTTGCTGGACCATGCGTCCCCACCCCGGCAAACTGACCCCCATCTCACCGAGGAGAAACCGCGTTGGCTTTGCGTACCCGCCCCACCGCCCGGCAGCTACGACTGGGCGCCGAGCTCAAGAAGCAGCGCGAGCAGGCCGGGATGACCCTGAACGAGGCCGGAGCCGTCATCGGGATGGGTCGCGTGCACCTCACCCACGTCGAGAGTGGCCGAACCCCCATCGCATCCGACCGTATCCGTACCCTCTGCACCACCTATGGGGTCACTAGTTCAACCTACGTTGAGGGCCTTGTGAGCCTCGCCGAAGCCAGCGGCAAGGGCTGGTGGAGCGCCTATCGGGACCAACTCCCCACCTCGGCCCTGGACTTGGCAGAGCTGGAGGAGGCCTCCACGGAACTTCGCTCGTACGAGTCGCTGTTCCTGCCCGGGTTGTTCCAAGTGCCGGCGTACACCCGCTCCATCTTCGAGGCGAGTGATGCCGTGCGCACCGCAGCCGAGATCGAGACCGCGGTGCACTTCCGTCAGGAACGCCAGCGCATCCTTGCCGCCGACCAGCCACCCCATCTGCACGCCGTGATCCACGAGGCCGCCCTCCACATGCGCTTCGGCGGCGCGTCGGTCATGCGCGAGCAACTCCTGAGGCTGGTCGAACTGGCCGAACTACCCCATGTGACCATCCAGTTCGTGCCCTTCACCGCCGTCGCGGTCTCGGCCCTCACCACGCCGTTCTGCCACATCGCCTCGCACAGCGGGGAGCTGGAGACCGTACTCATGGAGCACCCGGCGCAGTCGATGTTCCTGCACGGCACTGACGATGTTCCTGCACGGCACTGACGAAGTCACCAAATACCGCAAGCAGTTCGACCGCCTCGGCACCGCCGCGCTCCCACCCATCGACGCCACGGTGATCCCCGTCAGGCACGCGGCCAAGGACTCACTCAGCCTCGTACAACACATCCTGTACACCCTCTAGGGAGCACCAGCATGTCCGCCCTCGACTGGCAGAAATCAACCTTCAGCGGCGACCAGGCCAACTGCCTGTACCTCGCCGCCTCCCCCACCACCGAAACGATCCACCTCCGCGAAAGCGACACCCCCGACACCATCCTCACCACCACCCCCACCG
>NZ_JAAKZY010000298.1 GCF_011045015.1 Streptomyces scabichelini
TTCACCCCGACCGGTTCTTCCTGGATTAACCAGGTCGAGCGGTGGTTCGGCTACCTCGCCCACCAGATGATCCGCCGCGGCGCACACAAGAACATCCAGGCCCTCGAAGCCGACATCCGCGCCTGGGGCAAGGACTGGAACGAAGACCCCAAGCCCTTCATCTGGACCAAGACAGCCGAAGAAATCCTCGACTCCCTCGCCCGCTTCTGCCGACGAATCTCTGGCGCAGGACACTAGGAGGTTTGATTTGCAGTCCGTCGTCCGAAAGGCGGCAGGTCACGCCGGCGTGAGCGTGGCTGTCGCAGCCATGTCCGTGACCGGTGCGTCGACGGCCCAGGCGGAGCCTCCCACCCACGGCTGCCCGTATCCCTATGTCTGCTTCTACGTGGAGGTGTACGCCTGGAACGCGGGCACGCCGATCGCCAAGTACCGCGATATCACCTGTCGCCGAACAGCCAGACCTTGTTCACGAACGCTTACAGCGTCACCGGAATAAAGATCTCCAGCAGTTCCACCTGCTGAATCTGCTCGCACGGTCGGCGGGCGCTTCCACAGCAGTCGGGCCGTCCTGTGTCCTCGAATCGGACGCGGCCCGGGAGGAGTTGCGACATCGGACTCGGTGTGTCGACGCAAGTGTCGGCACAGGCGTCCGTCCATGCCCCCGCCAAGTCGTCCGCCGCCGCACCGCAGTCGGTCAGCGGCACGTCCGGCCACGTGGTGGCCCGGGTCGCCGACTTCTATGGCGCGTACGTCGACGCGAAGGGCGATTACACGGACCCGGATGTCACGCTGGCCACGGCGCTCCGCAAGCACGACCTGACGCCCGACTTCGCCAAGCGCCTGGCGGCCTGGGAGAAGAAGAACGGGGTGGACGGCGTCCTGCGTGCCCAGAACGTCCCGGCGCGGTGGACGGTGACCGACAACGGCACCTTGGGGCACAGCCACGAACTCATCGTCACCCTGACGTTCGGCAGCGGGGAGACCACGCAGAAGACCAAGCTCTTCGTGCTGGTGGAGCGGTACAACCACATCAGCGACATCGCCACCACGAGCGCCCACTGACGGCGAAGCTGCGGAGGTACTCCGTCTGCCCTGTCCCGGCCGGGACAGGGCACCGGGGTGGTCCACGGTTGCCCTCTGGGGTTGCCCGAGGAGTGCCTCCCCGGCCATCTGTCACTCGAACCGACCGCCTTGCCCATCTGACATCGGGCGGAGCGAGCCAGTATTACCTCGCCGACCGTCCAGGGCAGCGTCATCGGCCTCGTCGACGCCAGCGGCAAGCGCACCGCCACCTACAGCTACGGCCCCTACGGCGAGGCCCGCACCGCCACCGGCACCAACCAGCCCTACCGCTACACCGGCACCTACCTCGACCCCAGCGGTCTGGACTTCCTCGGCTTATCAGGTGGCGAGCGGCTCGCGCGGCGGCCAGGCTGTCGGACTTGCCGCCATGTTCGTCCCGGGTGGGCAGGCTGTCGGCCTCGCTCTGGCCGCTGCAGGAGTGGGGAGTAATCACGTAGGAGGAAAAATGTACCCACAGGCAGCGGCGATAACTGACAACTGGCCGGCGACCATCATCATGTTGCTCCAGGGGCTGTCATCACGTTCTTCCTCATCAGGGGTAAGGGCAAGGGGTAAGGGCAAGTAGAGCTACTTCGCACGTTGCGTCTGCCGCCCCTCCTGCGAGGGGCGGCAGACGTGCAGCAGCTCTTGGTTCCGGGAGGAGTTCGCGGATGCCCTTCCGAAGCCCGCCAGCGAACCGCCTGCGGGCTTGCCCAGGACCACCGTGGGCTTTTTCCGCACAACCCCTCCCCAGCCGCGTCCTCGGCGTGCGCCCCGAATGTGCCGGGCGCTGCGGCTCGTCCCGCGGTGTCCGCGCTTGTCTTCGGGTGACTGCGCAGGAGCCAGCGAGCAGGCCGTCACCGTAGGAGCGCCGCCACAGCTGCCCGGCAGGGCACCGACCGCCTTTCCCCGCCCCACCAGCAGTGTTGTGCAATACAAAATTTTATCTTGCAAGCGTAGCGCCGCGCCTCGGGCACCACCTAGCTTCACCTTTCAACAGATTCGGTTCTTTCGTCCGGAACGCCGATGTTCCGGCTTGGTGACTCCGCTGCCGGCCGGACCGCTCCCGGGCCGCCCGTGATCGCAGGAGTTCGCCGCACGCACCGGCCTTCTCACGGCCGGGCACCTTCTCCCCGAGGAGTTTCGATGAACGTACGTTTCAGACGTGGGGTCGTGGCGGTCGGTGTCCTGTGCTCACTCGCCGCTGCCACGGCGTGTGACGTCCAGTCCAAGGACAACAGCGTCGCTGCCAAGGGCAGCGGGAGTCCGACGGCCGCCAAGGCCCTCAAGGTCGGCTGGTCGACGATCTATCTCACGCCTTCGTGGATGCAGCAGACGTTGAAGCTGCTGGAGGACGACGCCGCCAAGCTGAAGTCCGCCGGCAAGGTGGCCTCGCTCAAGACGTTCAACGCCAACGGCGACACCTCGCAGCAGATTTCGCAGATCCGCGCGATGATCCAGCAGAAGTACGACGTCATTCTCGTCGATGCCGGCTCCTCCACCGCCCTGAACCCCGCGCTGGAGCAAGCCGTCGCCGCGGGCATCACGGTCGTGTCGTTCGACTCCCTCGTGACCAGCGACAAGGTCATCAAGGTCGGCACCGACCAGAAGAAGTGGGGCTCGATGACGGCCCAGTGGCTGGCCGACAAGCTCAAGGGCAAGGGCAGCATCATCGCGATGAACGGCCCGGCCGGGGTGGCCGTGAGCGAGGACCGCTGGGCGGGCGCTGCCGAGGTCTTCAAGAAGTACCCCGGGATCAAGATCGTCAGCAATGTGCACAGCGAGTACAACGTCGCCCCGGCCGCCCAGGCCTTCGCCTCCGCGTACTCCGCGAACCCCTCCATCGACGGCGTCTTCTCGCAGGGCGGCGCCCTGTCGGCCGCGGCGCTCCAGACCCTGATCAAGCAGGACAAGAAGCTGGTCCCGATCACCGGCGAGAACTACAACGGGTTCCTCAAGCTCTGGCAGAGCAACCTGAAGTCCGGGTTCTCCTCGCTGTCCACCGCCCAGCCCAACTACCTCTCGGTGATCGCCTTGCAGGCGGCCGTGGCCAAGGCCGAGGGCGTCGCGGTCCCCTCCGACATCACGGTCCCGCTGCCGAGCATCACCGACAGCAACCTCAGCCAGTACGTGAAGCCGGACCAGCCGGACGACTCGTACCCGATCACGGCTCTGCCGCAGTCCGAGATCGACAAGCTCATCGGCAAGTAGCCCGAGGCCCCACAGCCCCTGGCCGGACAGCCCCCGGCCGGACAGCCCCAGGCGAGGAGCGCCGCGTGACAGTGCTGAGCGTTGAACAGGTGTCGAAGTCCTTTGCCGGAAACCGCGTGCTCCATGAGGTGAGCCTCGGCGTCGAAGCCGGAGAGGTGCTGGCTCTGGTGGGAGAGAACGGGGCCGGCAAGAGCACCGTGCTCTCGCTCGTCACCGGGCTCCTCACCCCCGACTCCGGACGCGTCGTCTACGGCGGCGAACCGGTCCGGGCGTGGTCGCCGCACCGCGCCCGGGCCGCCGGGATCAGCTCCGTACACCAGGAGTTGAGCCTCAACCCGCACCAGACCGTCGCGGAAAACGTGTTCCTCGGCGCCTGGCCGAGCCGTCGCGGCCTGGTGCGGGCCCGGGACCTGGCGGCCCGGGCCCGGCCGCTGCTGGAACGGGTCGGGCTCGACATCGACCCCCGGACCAGGGCGGGGCGGTTGCCGCTGGGCCCGCAGCAACTGGTGGAACTGGCCAAGGCACTGGCGAACGAACCGCGCCTGCTGATCCTCGACGAGGCCACCTCGGCCCTCGACGAGGACCAGGTGCAGGCCGTTTTCCGCGTCGTCCGCGAGCTACGGGACCGGGGCTCGGCGGTGATCTTCGTCAGCCACCGGATGGCCGAACTGTTCGCCGTGAGCGACCGGCTGACCGTGCTCAAGGACGGTGAGGTCATGGCCACCAGGGAGCGCGAGCGGACCGACCACGACGACATCGTCCGGCTGATGGTCGGACGGGAACTGTCCGACCTGTTCCCCGGCAAACCCGGCAAACCCGGCGAATCTGGAAAGCCCGCGGCGGGCGACCTGCTCGGCAAGCCCACGGCGGGTGACCCGTCCGGCAAGCCCACCGCGGGCGATCCGCCCGTGGGGCCCCGCGGCCGGGCTCCCGACGCGCCCGGTCCGGCCGCCGCGGCACAGGCCCGCCCGCGCCTGCGCGTGCGCGGGCTGACCGTCCCCCGCGGCTGCTCCGGGATCGACCTCGACCTCACCCCCGGCCGCATCCTGGGCCTCGGCGGCCTCCAGGGCCAGGGGCAACGCGAGGTGCTGCGGGCCCTGTTCGGCCTGGTCCGGCACACCGGACAGCTGGAACTCGACGGGCGGCCCTGCCGCATCGCCTCGCCGCGCGAGGCGATCCGCCAGCGCATCGCGTACGTGCCGGAGGACCGCAAGACCGAGGGTCTGCACGTCGCGCAGAGTGTCCGGGCGAACCTCGCGCTCACCAATCTCCGCGGCCTCGCCCCGGCGAGGCGGCTGACCACCGTCTCCCGTAGCGCCGAAGCCCGGCTCGTCGACGAGTTGATCGCGAGCATGCGGATCAAGGCGTCCTCGCCCGCCCAGGAGGCCCGTCGGCTGTCCGGAGGCAACCAGCAGAAGGTCGCCCTGGCCAAGTGGCTGCCGGCCGAGCCCCGGGTACTGCTGCTCGCCGAGCCGACCCGCGGCATCGACGTGGGAACGAAACGGGAGATCTACCATCTGCTGCGCCGCCTCGCCGACGACGGCGCGGCGGTGCTCGTCACCTCGGGAGACACCATGGAACTGGTCGGCCTCTGCGACGAGGTCGCGGTGATGTACGAGGGCGCGATCGTCGAGCGGCTCAGTGGCGCGGCCCTGACCGAGGAACGGCTCGTCCGGGCCTCCGTCATGGGCGCCGCCCAGCACCCGGACGCCGATGCCCGTCCGGCGGATGCCGCCGGGAGCGTGGCCCGTGCGTGAACTGATCCGTACCACCGCCAAGGGCAACCCGGACCTGCTCGCCCTGCTCGGCCTGCTGGCCGTACTGCTCGTCGCCTACCAGCACTACGACCCGAGCCTGCTCACCCCCGCGTCGATCACCATCCTCTCCGCCCAGTTCCTGCCGCTGATCCTGGCCGCCGCCGGCCAGACGACCGTGATGCTCCTGGGCGGCATCGACCTGTCCCTCGGCGCGGTGCTCGGGCTCTCCATGGCGGTCTTCGCCACCTACGAGGCGCACAGCGCGGGCGGCGTCGCGACGGCGGCGGCCCTCGCCCTGTGCGTGGCCGTCGCGGCGGGCGCCGTCAACGGGACGCTGGTGGCGTACGCCGGACTGCCGCCGATCATCGTCACCCTCGCGGCGTCGTTCCTCTGGGGCGGCGTCACCCTGGTCGTCCTGCCGCAGCCGGGCGGCAGCGTACCGGGCGGACTGGTGGACGCCTACAACAACGGCTGGAACGGCATCGCGCTCCCGGTGGTCTGCGTCGTCGCGGCCCTCGTCCTGTGGCGGCTCTTCCGGACGACCCGGCACGGCCTGGCCCTGTACGCCGTGGGCGGCAACGAGCACGGGGCGTACGCCAGCGGACTGCACACCCGGGGCGTGAAAATCGGCGGTTACGCGCTGGCCTCCGTGTTCACCGGACTCGCCGGCATCGGCCTGGCGATCCAGACGGGCTCGGCCGACCCCACGATCGGCGCGCCGTACACGCTCAACTCCATCGCCGCCGCGGTGCTCGGCGGCATCAGCTTCTTCGGCGGCATCGGCCGGATGCGGGGCACCGTACTCGGCGCCCTGGTGATCGGGCTGCTCACCAACCTGCTGCTCTTCACCGGGATTTCGCCCTTCTACCAGCTCATCGTGCAGGGCGTGGTCCTCATCGTGGCGCTCACCCTCAAGACGTATCTCACCAGGAACGAAAGGGAGGGGATGTCCCGATGACGGCGTCCGCACCGGCACCCGCACCCGCACGGGCGGCTGTGCGCGCGGCCGCGCGCCACCCGGTGCTCGTCGCGCTGCGCGGCTCCAGAGCCGCCTGGGCCTTCGGCGTGCTCGCCCTCACCTGGACGGGAGCGGTGGTCTTCGCGAGCGGCTTCGACAGCACGTCGAGCTTCCGCTATCTCGTGCAGACCGCGTCCTTCCTCGGCATCGTGGCGGTCGGCCAGACGCTGGTCGTCATGATGAGCGGGATCGACCTGTCCGTGTCGGGCGTGGTGGCGCTCTCGGCGGTCGTCTGCGCCAAGGTGGCCGGCGAGGGCGGCGGCGCGGCGGGCATCACGGCGGCACTCGTCCTGAGCGCACTGGTCGGCGCCGTCAACGCGGCCGGGGTGATCTGGCTGCGGGTGCCGCCCATGGTGATGACCCTCGCGACCGGCACGATCATCTCCGGCGCCCTGCTCGTCTACACCAACGGCTCCCCGAGCTCGGCGAAGGTGCCGCTGCTCGACTCGCTCGCCAACGGCCGACTGCTCGGCGTTCCGTACTCCTTCGTCCTGTGGCTGGCGGTCAGCGCCGCCGCCGTGTGGTTGCTCCACCTGTCCCGGACCGGCCGGTACGCGTTCGCGCTCGGCAGCAGTGAGCCCGCCTCCCGCGCCTCCGGGGTGCCGCTCGGCGCGACGGCGTTCATCGCGTACTCGGCCTGCGCCGTGCTGGCCGGAGTGGCCGGCTTGGTCCTGCTCGGATTCACGGGCACCAGCTCGCTGACCATGGGCACCCCGTACCAGTTGCTGTCCATCGCGTCGGTCGTGCTCGGCGGGACTTCCATCCTCGGCGGACGCGGTCACCTCCTCGGCACCGTGGCCGGGGCCCTGCTGCTCACCCTCCTCACCGCGCTCCTGATCTCCTGGAACCTCTCCGAAGGCGTCCGGCAGGTGGTGCTCGGTGTGCTGATCATCGCCCTGCTGCTGGTGTACGCGCGGGAGCGCAGGTCGTGACGGTCACCGCGGCCGAGGTGGAGCCGCTGCTGCGCGCCCTGGTCGCGATCCCCAGCGTCAATCCCCGGGACGGCCGGGGCGACGGCGGGGAGAGCGCGGTCGCCCGCTGGGTACGGGACTGGCTGGTGCGGCGGGGCATCAGGACCGCCCTGCACGAGGTGCTGCCGGGCAGATGCAACGTGGTCGCCGTCGTGCCCGGACGCGATCCGTCCGCGGTCCTGCTGGAATCGCACCTGGACACGGTGGAGACGGACGGCATGACCGTCGGCCCGTACGACGGCCTGGTACGCGGCGGCCGCCTGTACGGGCGCGGAGCCTGCGACGCGAAGGGCCCGCTGGCCGCGTTCATGCTGGCCGCCGCCGAACTGGCCGGGGGCGAAACCCCGTTCCACACCGTCGTGCTCGCCGGGGTCTGCGACGAGGAGCACGCCTACCGGGGAGTGCTGCGGCTGCTGGCCGATCTGGAGGACCTGTCCGGTGTCGGCGCCTTCGTCGGCGCGATCGTCGGCGAGCCGACCGACCTCGTCCCGGCCATCGCCCACAAGGGCGTCGTGCGCTACACCGTACGGACGACGGGCCGGGCCGGGCACAGTTCCCGGCCCGCCGAGGCGGTGAACGCCGTCTCGCTGATGGCCCCGGTGATCGCACACCTGGCGGCCACCGCCCCGGCGCCCCCGCCGCACCCGCTGCTGGGCACCGCCACCCGGTGCGTCACCCGGATCCGGGGCGGCACCGGGCCCAACACCGTCCCCGGCAGCTGCGAGGTCGACGTGGACCGGCGGACCCTGCCCGGCGAGGACCCGGTGGAGGTCTGGCGGCAGGACCGCGCGGAACTCACCGCACTCACCGCGCTGGGCGGCGCACCCGTCGAGGTCGACGAGCCCTTCACCGTCGACCACGCCCTCGACACGCCGCCCGGCAGCCCCGTCGTCGTCGCGCTGTGCCAGGCGCTGGCCGACCACGGGCGGCCAGGGGCCGTGCAGGGGATGCCGTTCGGAACCGACGCCAGCAAGATCGCCCGCGCGGGCATACCGTCCGTGGTCTTCGGGCCCGGCTCGGTCACCGACGCACACTCCGCCGACGAATCGGTCGCGCTCGCGGACGTGGCGCTCGCCGCCCGGACCATCACCGCGACCGTCCGCCGCCTCACGCAGCACATCCCGGGCGCGACGGGTCTGGTCCGGGCCCCGGCCTCGGATGTGGCTGCCCGCCGGGAGAGGGAGCGACCGTGCGACTGACCGAACATGTCGTCCTGGTGGCCAGCGGGGCCGCCGGATTCGACCTCACCGATCCGCTGGACTGCCATGTCTACCTGGTCCGGGGCACCCGGCGCAGCGCCCTCCTCGACGCCGGTGCCGGACGCTCCACCGCCGACATCCTCCGCAACGCGGCGACCGCCGGGGCGGCCGAGCCGGACCATCTGCTGCTCACTCACGGCCACGCCGACCACGCGGGCGGCGCCGCCGCTCTGGCCGGGCGGCTGCCGGGGATGCGGGTCCTGGCCGGCGCGCCCGCCCACGCGTGGATCGCGGCGGGGGACGAGCCGGCGATCAGCCTCGACCGGGGCAGATCGGCGGGCGTCTACCCGCCCGACTACGTCTTCCCACCCTGCCCGGTCACCGCGCCGGTCTCCGACGGCGAGGAGATCGACCTGGGCGGCGGCGTCGTACTCCGCGCACTCTCCACGCCCGGCCATGCCGACGGCCACACCTGCTACCTCCTCGACGCCCCCGGGTACCGGGCCCTGTTCTCCGGGGACTGCGTCTTCACCGGCGGCCGGGTCTCCCTCCAGAATCTGCACGACTGCCGGATCCCCGAGTACGCCGCTAGCCTGACCCGGCTCGCCTCGCTCGACATCGACGCACTGTTCCCGGGGCACCACGAGATCTCGCTCGCCCGCGCCGGACGGCACCTCGCGGCCGCCCGGGACACCGTGGCACGCGGTCTTCTTCCGAGGAGTACC
Organism: Streptomyces scabichelini; assembly: GCF_011045015.1. GTDB lineage: Bacteria > Actinomycetota > Actinomycetes > Streptomycetales > Streptomycetaceae > Streptomyces > Streptomyces scabichelini. The sequence continues at coordinate 8,944 of NZ_JAAKZY010000298.1, forward strand.
ACATGACCACCACGCCTTCCCCCCGCAACCAGTCGTCCTCCCTGCGCCGCGCGCTGGACATCCTGGCCCACATCCGCGACGACACGGGGCCAGGCCGGGGCATGTCCCTGACCCGGATCGCCGAGGAGCTGGGCATCAACAAGAGCACCGTGCTGCGGCTCACCACACCCCTCATCGACGCCGACCTCCTGGTCCGCGACCGCGAAACCGGCTGGTTCCGGCTCGGCCACGGAACACTCCGGCTCGGCCAGGTGTACCTCTCCTCGCTCGACCTGCGCACCGCCGCCGCCGAACCACTGCGCCTTCTCCAGCAGGCCTCGGGTGAGACCTGCCATCTCGTCGTGTACGAGCCCCCGGACGTCGTCTACATCGACAAGGTCGAGAACGAGACCAACGTGCGCATGGCCTCCCGGGTGGGCAGCCGGATCCCCGCGTACCGTACGGCCGTCGGCAAGACCATCCTCGCCTGGCTCGACGAAGCGGCCTTCGGTGTCGTGGTCGCCGCCGGCATGCCACCGGTCACCGAACACACCGTCACCGACCCGGCGCGGCTGCGCGCCGAGCTGGAACGTGTCCGGCGGCAGGGTTACGCCATCGACGACCGGGAGAACGAGCGCGAGGTGAGGTGCGTGGCCGCGCCGATCTTCGACCACACCGACGGCGTGACCGGAGCCCTGAGCGTCTCCGGGCTCGCTACCCGGATGACGCCCGCCCGGGTCCGTGAGATAGCCCCGGTCGTGGCCCGGACCGGCCTGGAGATCTCCCATGCCCTCGGCTCCTCCCGGAGCCCCGAGGCGGGCCACTGATGAACGCAGCTGTCGAGGAACTCATATGAGCCAGAGTGATGTGAGCCAGAGTGATGTGAGCAAGGACCGGCGGGAGCGGCGGACGGAGTCCTCCGTCTACGCCTTCGTGGAGGATCTGCGCGGCGAAGGGCCCGACCTGGTCCTCGACCGGGTGCTCGGCACCTACGGCTGCGACGGCCTCACCGTCGCGGCCGCCTACCACCGGGCGCGGGACGTCACACCGCACGGCGCGTCACGGGTCACCCTGCGCCGGGACGGGGTCCACTTCCTCCCGCCCGCCGACCTGTTCGGCGGGCTCCGCCTTCAGCCGCCGGTCCAGCCCGGCGCCGAGGAGGAGCCGCTGCGCGCGCTGCGTCGCAGCACCTCGGAGAGGGGCGCCGGACTGTCCGGCTGGACCGTGTTCCTGCACAACACCACTCTCGGCCTGGCGCACCCCGACGTCACCCAGGAGAACTGCTTCGGCGACCGCGCCGCCCCCGCCGACCTGTGCCCCGCGCACCCGGACGTACGGGCCTACGCGACCGCGCTCGCCCGCTCGGTGGCACGCCTCGGGGTGGACCGGGTCGTCGCCGAGTCGCTCCACTTCGGGACATTCGGCCACGGATACCACCACGAGCGAAGCTTCGTGGAGTTCGGCCCGCTGGAGGACTTCCTCCTGGGCCTCTGCTTCTGCCCCTTCTGCGCGGAGCGAGCCGAGACCGCCGGGGTGGACGCCAGGTCCGCCCGCAGGGAGGCCGAACGGACCGTGAGCCGAGTACTGGAGGGCGCTGCCCCGCTGCCCGGCGGGCTGAGCCCCGAGACCCTGGGCGGACAGGTGGGGGAGTCCGTCGCCGCGTACGCGCTCAGCCGTCGGGAGACGGTCGGCTCACTGGTCGCGTCCGTGGCCTCTGGCGTGGCGGAGGAAGGCTCCGGGCTGGTCTTCCTCGACCTGACCGGGGCGATCAAGGGCTATGGGGACGGCCTCCCGACGGGCGGCCCGGCGGTCGACGAAGCATGGCGCACCGGTATCGATCCGGCGGCCGTCGCGCCCACCGTCCCCGGCTACGCGGTCCTGGCCTACGCCCGCGACCCGGCCCGGATCGCCGAAGACCTCACCGCCTACCGGACCGCAGTGGGTGACGACTGCGCACTGCGGGCCGTACTCCGCCCCGGCGTCCCCGACACCTCGTCCGCGGCCCACCTGGCGGAAAAGGTCGGCGCGGCCGCCGCGACCGCCGACGCCGTCGACTTCTACCACTACGGTCTGGCCCCGCTCCCCGTCCTGGACCGCATCCCCTCGGCATTGGCCCACGCACGTCCATCAGCCTGACCGGGCGCGGGGGAACGCCGGTGGCGGCCTGAACTTCGTCCGGCTAGTGTCCTGCGCCAGTAGTTGATCGTTAGTTGGTATGTGACTCCTACTGCTGGTGCGTCAGTTCCTCGTCGGGGCCCGAAACTGGAGCCATTGCTGCTGTCTGCTGAGGAGCGGGCGGAGTTGGA
>NZ_JAAKZY010000299.1 GCF_011045015.1 Streptomyces scabichelini
GGTCCAACCCCGTCGCGCCCACGACCCCCTCCGTTCCCGGCGAACCCGTTCCGCCGCCTCCCCTCTCCCCTGAGGGGCCCGGTCAGGCGCCCTACGGCTATGGCTATGGCAACCAGGGACACCCCTATTACCCGGCCGCCCCCGGCGGCGGTCCGGGCTACGGCTGGCCCGGGATGCCCATGCCGCCCAGTAACGGCATGGGCACGGCAGCGCTGGTGCTGGGGATCATCTCGGCGGTCGGCTTCTGCGCCTGGCCGCTGGCCATCATCCTGGGCATCCTCGCGGTGATCTTCGGCGTCATCGGGCGTGGCAAGGCCCGCCGGAGTGAGGCGACCAACGCGGGCCAGGCCCTGGCGGGGATCATCTGCGGGGCCGTGGGGATCGCTCTCGGCGTGGGCATGGCTCTGCTGTTGATCGTCGGCTTCGCCTGAGGCCTCCGGCGGTCGGGCAGGGTGCCTACGGGGGTGGTGGGTTGGGTTCGTTGTCGGCTGCAGCGCCGTCGTGGCTGGTCGCGCAGTTCCCCGCGCCCCTAAAAAGCCTGCGCCTTCCCGCGCCCCAGGAAAGCCCGTACCCCCAACTACCCGCCACTCACCCACCGGCGGGAGGGGTCGTGGGTCGGTGCGTCGTATGCCCGTCGCGTAGGTTCGGTCTCAGGTCACCCGCACCGTGTACCAGCCCAGGGCCGTATGCCCACCCTGCGACGGGCTGACGCACCGGCCCACGGCCCCGACCCCCAACGAACCCAGGGGCGCGGGGAACTGCGCGACAAGCCAGAACGAACCCGCAGCCGACAACCAACCGACAGATTCCGTTGCTTAACCAAAAGGCAACAACGGAATCCCTTGTTGGACAGGGTCACCTCTGCCAGGATCGGCACTCAAATCGAGCTGGAGCCACGCCAGCCCCGCAGGGGACCGCGGCCGGCGGCGGAGGAGAGCACCCATGCACAACCCGGGCCACAGCACGCGCACCCAGGCTCAGGAACACGCACAGCAACACTTCGCGCCCGGCGCGCAGTACATCGCGGGGGGCCTGTGCAAGGGCACCTCCGGCCACACCCACACCGTCGTCGACCCGTCCACCGGCGAGGACGTGCTCACGTACAGCCTGGCGGGGACCGCCGACGTGGACGCCGCCGTCGCCGCCGCCCGAGACGCCTTCCCCGGCTGGTCGGCCACGACGCCCGGCGAGCGCTCCGACGCGATGCACCGCTTCGCCGCCGTGCTGGCCGACCGCGCCGAGGAGTTCGCGCGTGCGGAGTCCCTGCAGTGCGGCAAGCCCCTCAAGCTGAGCCGGGAGTTCGACGTCCCGGGCACCATCGACAACACCGCCTTCTTCGCGGGCGCCGTCCGGCAGCTCCAGGGCCAGTCCGCGGGCGAGTACTCCGGCGACCACACCTCGTACGTACGCCGCGAACCCATCGGTGTCGTCGGCTCGATCGCCCCCTGGAACTACCCTCTCCAGATGGCCGCCTGGAAGATCCTCCCGGCGATCGCCGCGGGCAACACCATCGTCCTGAAGCCCGCCGAGCTCACCCCGCTCACCTCGCTCCTGTTCGCCGAGGCGGCCACCCAGGCCGGCATCCCCGACGGCGTCGTCAACATCGTGGCCGGCACGGGCAGGGAGGTCGGTGAGCACCTGGTCGCTCACCCTGACGTGGCGATGACCTCCTTCACCGGCTCCACCGCCGTGGGCAAGCGCGTCGCCGAACTCGCCACCTCCACCGTCAAGCGCCTCCACCTGGAACTCGGCGGCAAGGCCCCGTTCCTGGTCTTCGACGACGCCGACCTGGAGGCCGCCGTACAGGGCGCGGTGGCGGGCGCGTTGATCAACACCGGCCAGGACTGCACGGCCGCCACGCGCGCGTACGTCCAAAGGCCCCTCTACAGGGAGTTCGTCCAGCAGACGGCCGCCCTTATGGAGAGCGTCCGGCTCGGCGACCCGTTCGCGCCGGACACCGACCTCGGCCCGCTCATCTCCTACGCACAGCGCGACCGCGTCGCCGGTTTCGTCGACCGGGCACGCTCCTACGCGCGCGTGGTCACCGGCGGCGAGATCCCGAAGGGGCTGGAGCACGGCGCGTACTACCGGCCCACCCTCGTCGCCGACGCCGCCCAGGACAGCGAGATCGTGCAGTCCGAGATCTTCGGCCCCGTCCTGGTCGTGCTGCCCTTCGACAGCGACGACGAGGGCATCCGGCTCGCCAACGACACCCCGTACGGCCTCGCCGCCTCCGCCTGGAGCCGCGACGTGTACCGGGCCAACCGCGCCACCCGCGAGATCAAGGCGGGCTGCGTATGGGTCAACGACCACATCCCGATCATCAGCGAGATGCCGCACGGCGGCCACAAGGCGTCCGGCTTCGGCAAGGACATGTCCGTGTACTCCTTCGAGGAGTACACCCAGATCAAGCACGTCATGTTCGACAACACGGCGGTGGCCAGGAAGGACTGGCACCGCACGATCTTCGGGGACCGCTAGTCACCACCGGCCACGACCAGGCCGAACCCTCCCGAAAGGGCACCACGAGCATGGAGCAGTACGAGCCCGACCGCCCGTCCCCGGCTCAACTGGCCGCCGTACGGCGCGGTCTGAGGAGCGGCAGGGCCTCCCTCACCCGTCGTTCGCTGCTGCGCGCCTCCACGGGCGGAGCCCTCGCCCTGGGCGGCCTCGGGACCCTGAGCGCCTGCGGGATCCCGGCGGCCAAGAACACCGCGGGCGTCTCGTCCGACGACCACTCGGCCAAGGAGAAGGAGATCGACTTCTCCAACTGGACCGAGTACATGGATGTCGACGAGAGCGAGAAGCACCACCCCACGCTCGACGCGTTCACGAAACGCACCGGCATCAAGGTCAAGTACACCGAGGACATCAACGACAACGTCGAGTTCTTCGGGAAGATCAAACCGCAGCTCGCGGCGGGCCAGGACACGGGGCGCGACCTCATCTGCGTCACCGACTGGCTGGCCGCCCGGCTCATCCGCTTCGGGTGGGTCCAGAAACTGGACCCGTCCAACCTGCCGCATGCGTACGCCGGCCTGTCCCAGCAGTTCCGCACCCCCGACTGGGACCCGGGACGCGCGTACTCGTATCCCTGGACCGGGATATCCACCGTCATCGCCTACAACAAGAAGGCGCTCGACGGTGTCGAGGTGAAGTCGGTCTCCGACATGCTGGACAACCCCAAGCTCAAGGGGCGTATCGGCTTCCTGTCGGAGATGCGCGACAGCATCGGCATGACGCTGCTCGACATGGGCAAGGACCCGGGGAAGTTCACCGACGACGACTACGACGCGGCGATCGCCCGTCTCCAGAAGGCCGTCGACAAGGGGCAGATCCGCCGCTTCACCGGCAACGACTACACGTCCGACCTCACCAAGGGCGACTTCGCGGCCTGTATCGCCTGGGCCGGTGACGTCGTCCAGCTGAAGGCGGACAGCCCGGACGTCGACTTCGTCATCCCGGACAGCGGCTACATGACGTCGACCGACAACCTGCTGGTTCCCAACAAGGCCCGCCACAAGACCAACGCCGAACGGCTCATCGACTACTACTACGAGCCCGGTCCGGCCGCGCAGCTCGCCGCGTACATCAACTACGTGTGCCCCGTGGACGGCGTGAAGCCCGAACTGGCGAAGATCGACGAGGACGCGGCGAACAACCCGCTGATCATCCCCGACGCCGCCATGGCCGCCAAGTCCCGCTCCTTCCGCTCCCTGAGCTCGAAGGAAGAGACGGCCTATGAAGAGAAGTTCGCAAAGCTGACAGGGGCGTGACCACGATGACGAACGACACCAGCGGCGACGTCCGCCTCTCCGGGATCAGCAAGACGTACGGCTCCTTCACCGCCGTCCACCCGCTCGACCTGACCGTCCCCCAGGGATCGTTCTTCGCCCTCCTGGGAGCATCGGGTTGCGGCAAGACCACCACCCTGCGGATGATCGCCGGCCTGGAGGAGCCCACTGCGGGATCCGTGTCCCTGGGGGACCAGGACGTGACGAACCTGCCGCCCTACAAGCGGCCGGTGAACACGGTCTTCCAGTCGTACGCCCTCTTCCCGCACCTCGACATCTTCGAGAACGTCGCCTTCGGCCTGCGCCGGCGAGGCATCAAGTCGGTGAAGAAGCAGGTCGAGGAGATGCTCGAGCTCGTACAACTCGGCGAGCAGGCCCGCAAGAAGCCGCACCAGCTCTCCGGAGGCCAGCAGCAGCGCGTCGCCGTCGCCCGCGCGCTGATCAACACTCCCAAGGTGCTGCTCCTCGACGAGCCGCTCGGTGCCCTCGACCTCAAGCTGCGCCGCCAGATGCAGCTGGAACTGAAGCGCATCCAGACCGAGGTCGGCATCACGTTCATCCATGTCACGCACGACCAGGAGGAGGCCATGACCATGGCCGACACGGTCGCCGTGATGAACGCGGGCCGCGTCGAGCAGCTCGGCTCGCCCGCCGACCTCTACGAGAACCCGAACACCACCTTCGTCGCCAACTTCCTCGGCACCTCCAACCTCATCGAGGCCGAGGTCGACACCAAGAGCGGCGACGAGATCGTCCTCAAGGCGGGCGGCGGCAAGCTCGTACTGCCCGAGGCGCGCTGTTCGGCGCCGACGACGACCGGCGGCAAGGTCCTGGTGGGCGTCCGTCCCGAGAAGATCTCGCTCACGCACGTCGACGACGCGGGCGAGATCCCGGTGGGCCGCAACCGGATCACCGGGAAGATCGCCGACTCCAGCTTCATCGGTGTCTCCACGCAGTACGTCATCGACAGCCCGGTCTGCCCCGAGTTCGAGGTCTACGCCCAGAACATCGACCGCGACGCCCGGCTCGTCCCCGGCACCGAGGTCGTCCTGCACTGGAGTCCCGCCCACACCTTCGGTCTGGACGCTGCCCAGGACATCGACGCGGGCATCGAGACCGTCGCGGAAGAGGCGGCCTGATGACGACCGTCACCGACGCGCCACCCCTGGCGCCGACGCCCGCTCCGAAAAAGCGTCCACCTCGTAAAAGAGGCCGCCTCACCCCGTACTGGCTCCTGCTCCCCGGCATCCTCTGGCTGCTGCTCTTCTTCGCGCTGCCGATGGTCTACCAGGCCTCCACGTCCGTGCAGACGGGCTCCCTGGAGGAGGGCTACAAGGTCACCTGGCACTTCGCGACCTACTGGGACGCGCTGTCCGAGTACTGGCCGCAGTTCCTGCGCTCCGTCGCGTACGCCGGCACCGCCACGATCCTGTGCCTGCTGCTCGGCTACCCGCTCGCTTACCTGATCGCGTTCCGCGCGGGCCGCTGGCGCAATCTGATCCTGATCCTGGTGATCGCGCCGTTCTTCACCAGTTTCCTGATCCGTACGCTCGCCTGGAAGGCGATCCTCGCGGACGGCGGCCCGGTCGTCGGCACCCTCAACTCGCTGCACCTCCTGGACGTCACGAGCTGGCTCGGCATCACGGCCGGCGACCGCGTCCTTGCCACCCCGCTCGCGGTGGTCTGCGGACTCACGTACAACTTCCTGCCGTTCATGATCCTGCCGCTCTACACCTCCCTGGAGCGCATCGACGGACGGCTGCACGAGGCGGCGAACGACCTGTACGCCAAGCCGTTCACGACCTTCCGCAAGGTGACGTTCCCGCTCTCCATGCCCGGTGTCGTCTCCGGAACGCTGCTGACCTTCATCCCGGCCAGCGGTGACTACGTGAACGCCGATCTCCTCGGCTCCACGGACACCCGGATGGTCGGAAATGTCATCCAGTCGCAGTTCCTGCGGATTCTCGACTATCCGACGGCCGCCGCCCTCTCGTTCATTCTCATGGCCGCGATCCTCATCATGGTCACGCTCTACATTCGCAAGTCCGGGACGGAGGATCTGGTTTAAATGACCTTCGTACGCTGGATCAAGCGCCATCTCGTCATCATCGCGGGCCTCGTGACGCTCGGATACCTGCTGCTGCCGAACGTCGTCGTCACGGTGTTCTCCTTCAACAATCCGAAGGGCCGCTTCAATTACGAGTGGCAGCAGTTCTCCACGGACGCCTGGACCGATCCGTGCGGAGTCGCCGACCTGTGCGGCTCGCTCTCGCTCAGCCTGCAGATCGCGGCCTGGGCGACGCTCGGCGCGACGGTTCTCGGCACCCTGATCGCCTTCGCGCTCGTCCGCTACCGCTTCCGTGCACGCGGCGCCGTGAACTCGCTGATCTTCATGCCGATGGCGATGCCCGAGGTCGTGATGGCCGCCTCCCTGCTGACGCTTTTCCTCAACATGGGGGCTCAGCTGGGTTTCTGGACGATCCTGATCGCCCACATCATGTTCTGCCTCAGCTTCGTCGTAACGGCCGTCAAGGCGCGCGTCATGTCGATGGACCCGAGACTGGAGGAAGCCGCCCGGGATCTGTACGCGGGCCCGCTCCAGACGTTCGTCCGGGTCACCCTGCCGATCGCCGCCCCCGGAATCGCCGCGGGCGCGCTGCTCGCCTTCGCGCTCTCCTTCGACGATTTCATCATCACCAATTTCAACGCGGGCTCCACCGTCACCTTCCCCATGTTCGTCTGGGGCTCGGCACAGCGCGGAACACCCGTCCAGATCAACGTCATCGGTACGGCCATGTTCATCGTCGCCGTACTGCTGGTGCTGGCCGGCATGGTCGTCGGCAATCGCCGAAAGCGGCAACGGGCATGACCCGCTGGACGAAATCCCTTTCCGACGTCCAGCCGGTCTCGTACTGGCTGGACGACTCCGCCAAGCCCCACCCGGAGCCCGCCCTCACCGCCGCCGAGACCTGCGACCTGCTTGTCGTCGGCGGCGGCTACAGCGGACTGTGGACCGCGCTCCTCGCCAAGGAGCGCGACCCGCACCGCGACGTGGTGCTCGTCGAGGGCCGCGAGGCGGGCTGGGCCGCCTCGGGCCGCAACGGCGGCTTCTGCGCCGCCTCGCTCACCCACGGCCTGGCCAACGGCCTCACCCGCTGGCCGCACGAGATCCACAAGCTCCAGGAGCTGGGCGCCCGCAACCTCGACGAGATCGAGGCGGCCGTCGCCCGCTACTCCCTCGACTGCGACTTCGAGCGCACCGGCGAGATCGACGTCGCCACCGAGCCGTACCAGGCCGCCGAACTGCGCGAGTGGTACGGGGAGTTGAAGCGGCGGGGGTTCGCGGACGGCGTGGAGTACCTGGACGCCGACGGCGCCCGGGAACAAGTCGACTCACCGACATTCCTCGGCGGCCTCCACGACCGCCACGGCGTCGCTCTCCTCCACCCCGCCAGACTCGCCTGGGGCCTCAAACGCGCCTGCGTCGAGCTGGGCGTCCGCGTGTACGAGCACACGCCCGCGCTCAGCCTGAAGACGTACGGCGCCGGTATGGCCGTACGCACTCCGTACGGCGGCGTCCGCGCCCGCCACGTCGCCCTCGCCACCAACATCTTCCCGAGCCTGGTCAGACGCGTGCGCCCGTACACCGTCCCGGTCTACGACTACGCGCTGATGACCGAGCCGCTGACCGACGCCCAACTCGCGTCCATCGGCTGGAAGAACCGCCAGGGCCTCGGAGACAGCGCCAACCAGTTCCACTACTTCCGGCTGTCGGCCGACAACCGCGTCCTGTGGGGCGGCTACGACGCCGTCTATCCGTACGGCGGCCGGATGCGCGCCGAGTACGACGACCGGCCGGAGACGTACGCGAAGCTCGCCGGGCACTTCTTCACCTGCTTCCCGCAGCTCGAGGGCGTCCGCTTCACCCACGCGTGGGGCGGCGCGATCGACACCTGCTCCCGCTTCTCGGCCTTCTTCGGCACGGCGCATCAGGGGCGTGTCGCGTACGCGGCGGGGTACACGGGCCTTGGCGTCGGCGCGACCCGGTTCGGCGCGGACGTGATGCTCGACCTGCTGGCGGGGGAACGCACCGAACGTACGTCCCTGGACATGGTCCGCAAGAAGCCGTTGCCCTTCCCGCCCGAACCCTTCGCCTGGACCGGGATCGCGCTCACCAAGTGGTCGTTGGCGCGGGCGGACGCGCACGGCGGCCGGCGCAATCTGTGGCTGAGGACGATGGACAGGCTGGGCCTGGGCTTCGACAGCTGAAACAAGGTGAAACAAGCTGAAGAAAGTGGTCGGAAGCCGCGTAATGTCCGACCGGGACCCCTCTCTCCCCAGTGACGCGACCAGCGTCCACACGAGAAAGGGAGGACCCCCTCATGACTGGGGCGAAAACGGCAGTCGAGTGGCTCGCTTCCGTGGCTCCGGATCCAGAGGCGTGCCGCTGGGAATGGGAGCGCAGTCCCCTCGGGATCGCGCTGCTTCCGGCGGGCCGGCTCTGGGACGTACTCATCCTGCCGGGCGAGCTCGGCTACCCGACGCTCGACGTACTGACCCGCGTCCTCGATCAACCCGGTCCTGTGCTCGCCGACTTCGGTGACGCCCGCATGGGCTTCTTCGTGCCGCCGGGCACGGCGGCACGCTGGCTCGGCACGGGGGTGCGCACCGCGGGTCGCGGCACCTGGATCGTCGTCCCCTATCCGGGGCGCGTCACCGGCGGTACCCGCTGGCTGGTTCCGCCGGACGGCTCGGGCACGCTGACGGATCCGGCCCTGCTGGAGCTGGCGATGCACGAGGCGGCGGCCGCGCTGGCGCGCGACGAAGGGATGTGAGGTGCCGACGGCTACTTCCGAGGCTCCCGTGAGTCCCGTGAGTCCCGAGAAGTGGTGCGTCGGCGCAGCAGCACGGCGAGCACGATCAGCAGCATCGCGCTCAGGACCAGGCTCGCCACCACGTCCAGCGGCCAGTGGTAGCCGCGGCGGACCAGGCCGAAGCCGACGGCGACGATCAACACCACATACCCGATGGTGAGTTCGCGACGGACGTAGGTGCCGCGGAGCAGGGGGAGCAGAAGCAGGACGGCCGCTCCGTAGGCGACGGCGGCCGTCGCCGTGTGGCCGGAGGGGTAGTAGCCGTCACCCGCCATCCCGTACGGGCCCGTGCGGCCGACGACCTCCTTCAGCGGGACCACCAGCGCGGGTACGGCGGCCATGGTGACCAGGGCAGCGAGGGGCGGGAGCCACCAGCGGGGCGCAGCGGCGCGACGCGCGCGCCAGGCGACGTATGCGAGGACCGCGACCAGGACCGGGACGGCGACCGTGAGGTTGCCGAGGTCCGCGAGGAGTTCGGCGGCGCCGTCCGGGAAACGGCTGTCCGCGATCGCCCGGCCCAGGCGCTCGTCGGCGCGGCGCAGCGGGCTGTCGACGGCGACCTGCCACGTGAGGAACGCGAAGAGACACGTGAGGAACGCGAAGAGAAGGGCCAGAGTGCCCGGAGACAAGGTCGGCCGCCCCGGAACAGGGGGGGTAGTTCCGGGGCGGCCGTCCGGATCGGGTCGTCGCACGCCCCGGGGGGTTTGGGGCGGGCGACTGTCCGATCGGTGAGGAGACCCTCCGGAGCCGGAGGCTCCAGTTGTGTGCGCGAGGGCACGACCAGGGCGAAGCTGGGGAGGCCTCGACCCGGTGTCACCCACAGTCCCCTGTGGGCGGGGTGTATCTCTCATCTGGGTAGAACCTACGACAGAGGATCGGCGTCCGACAGACCGATACGCCTCCCGCCATGCACCCCGCACAGCTTCTTCACATGCCCTGCTCCTCGCCGCCCCGCAGCGGAACCGGATGAGAGAAGTCCTGCTCAGATGCGGGAGAAGGCCTGCTCCAGGATGTCGAGGCCCTCGCTGAGCAGATCCTCGCTGATGACCAGCGGCGGCAGGAAGCGCAGCACGTTGCCGTAGGTGCCACAGGTAAGGACCAGCAGGCCCTCCTGATGGCAGGCCTTGGCGAGCGCGGCGGTGGCCTCCGCGTTGGGCTCCTTGGCGGCCACGCCTCCAGGAGTGTCGGTCTTCACGAGCTCGATGGCCATCATGGCGCCACGGCCGCGGACGTCGCCGATGATGTCGTACTTCTCCTGCATGGCCCCCAGACGCGCCTTCATGACCGTCTCGATGTGCCGCGCCCTGGCATTGAGGTCGAGTTCCTTCATCGTCTCGATCGAGCCGAGGGCGCCCGCGCAGGCGACCGGGTTGCCGCCGTAGGTGCCGCCCAGGCCGCCCGCGTGCACGGCGTCCATGATCTCGGCGCGGCCGGTCACGGCGGCCAGCGGCAGACCGCCCGCGATGCCCTTGGCCGTGGTGATCAGGTCGGGGACGATGCCCTCGTCCTCACACGCGAACCACTGACCGGTGCGGCAGAAGCCAGACTGGATCTCGTCCGCGACGAAGACGATCCCGTTGTCCCTCGCGAACTTGCTGAGCGCCGGCAGGAAGCCCTTCGCCGGCTCGATGAAGCCGCCCTCGCCGAGGACCGGCTCGATGACGATCGCGGCGACGTTCTCCGGGCCGACCTGCTTGCTGATCTGGTCGATGGCCTGCGCGGCGGCTTCCGGGCCGCAGTTCTCCGGGCCGGTCGGCCAGCGGTAGCCGTACGCCACCGGCACGCGGTAGATCTCGGGCGCGAACGGTCCGAAACCGTGCTTGTACGGCATGTTCTTCGAGGTCAGCGCCATCGTCAGATTCGTACGGCCGTGGTAGCCGTGGTCGAAGACGACGACGGCCTGGCGCTTGGTGTACGAGCGGGCGATCTTGACGGCGTTCTCGACGGCCTCGGCGCCGGAGTTGAACAGCGCGGACTTCTTCGCGTGGTCGCCGGGGGTCAGCTCGGCCAGCGCCTCGGCGACGGCCACGTAACCCTCGTACGGCGTGACCATGAAGCAGGTGTGGGTGAAGTCCTGAAGCTGGGCGGAGGCGCGGCGTACGACGGCCTCGGCGGAGGCGCCGACGCCGGTCACCGCGATGCCGGAGCCGAAGTCGATCAGCCGGTTCCCATCGACGTCCTCGACGATCCCGCCGCCCGCGCGCGCCGCGAACACGGGCAGCACGGACCCCACACCGGCCGCGACCGCGGCACTGCGGCGGGCCTGCAACTCCTGCGACTTCGGGCCGGGGATGGCGGTGACGACGCGGCGCTCCTGCGGAAGTGCGCTCATGAGGGGCTCCTTGGGGTCTTGCGGGCGGGGTTTTGCGGGCGGGGTCTTTCGGACGCGGTTGCTCGTACGTTCGGTTTCTTTCTTCGCAGGCTAGGACCGGGGGGTGGGGAGTGGGCATGCTC
>NZ_JAAKZY010000029.1 GCF_011045015.1 Streptomyces scabichelini
TTCACCCCGACCGGTTCTTCCTGGATTAACCAGGTCGAGCGGTGGTTCGGCTACCTCGCCCACCAGATGATCCGCCGCGGCGCACACAAGAACATCCAGGCCCTCGAAGCCGACATCCGCGCCTGGGTCAAGGACTGGAACGAAGACCCCAAGCCCTTCATCTGGACCAAGACAGCCGAAGAAATCCTCGACTCCCTCGCCCGCTTCTGCCGACGAATCTCTGGCGCAGGACACTAGTAGGGCTCCGTTAGGTGTGCGTATCAGTCCTGTTTGGGGGCACGTGGGGGATGTGGACGCACATGAAGTGGAGCGGGCTCGGGCGAAGTTGGCGTTATTCGTAGCTGATGTGTTCGCGTCGGTGCCTCGCAAGGATCAGCGGGCCAAGGGTGACTGCTATCTGCGGGGGCTGATGCTGGACGGGCGGCGGAAGTCGATCCAGCCGATGGCGGAACGGCTGCCGGACGGCAACGATCGGCCCGGCGGCATGGGCGGTTGATGACGTGTCGTTCCCCAAGGACGGGAAGATGTCGGTGGCGGTCGCGCGCCAGTACTGCGGCGCTTTGGGCAAGCGGGCCAACTGCCAGGTCGCGGTGAGTGTGCACGCGGTCTCCGACACAGCCTCGTGTCCGCTGCAGTGGCGGTTGTTCGTGCCCAAGGAGTGGGCGCACGATGCCGGACGGCGGCAGAGCCGGGGTACCGCAGGAGGTCGGGCACCGGGAGAAGTGGCGCCTGGCCCTGGACGCCTTCGATGAGCTGGCCGGGTGGGGTCTGGTACCGCCGGTGGTGGTAGCAGACGCCGGCTACGGGCAGAACGCCGACTTCCGCGACGGCCTGAGCGAGCGGGGCATCAGCTATGTCGTGGCCATCCGCTCGGACGTGAGCGTCCACCCGCACGACGCGCAGCCGACCGCGCCGCCCTGGTCGGGCAACGGCCGCAAGCCGCAGCCCCGCTACCGGGGCAAACCGTCCTCCGTGTCCGTGTTAGCCGCTGGCCACGGACGACAGGCATTCGCCGAGGTGACCTGGCGGGAAGGCTCCCGCGGGCCGATGCGCTCACGCTTTTTGGCACTGCGGGTGCGGCCGGCCGAGGTCAGGGCCCGCCGCCTGGCCCGGGCCGCCGCCACCGCCGAACACGGCCACTGGGACGGCGTCCTGCCCGAAGTGACGCTGCTGGTCGAATGGCCCGAGGGCGCCGAAGCACCCACCGATTACTGGCTGTCCAGCCTGCCCGACGGCACCCCGCCGGCCGAACTGGTCCGCCTGGCCAAGATCCGCTGGCGCATCGAACACTACTATCGCGAACTCAAGCACGGCCTCGGCCTGGACCACTTCGAAGGACGCTCCTGGACCGGCTGGCACCACCACGTCACCCTGGTCACCGCCGCCCACGCGTTCCTCACCGAACAGCGCCTGGCCCCAAAAGCCGATACAGCGGACTCACCCTCTACCAGATCCTCGACACCATCCAGGACCTGCTGAACTGCTGGACCGGCACCTGCACCACCTGCCACCGCCCACTACCCAGAACATCCACCAACCTCCAGACCTCGAAAGCGAAAGCCAGAGCAACCTAACGGAGCCCTACTAGGCAAGCATCAAGCGCTTGACGACCATGAAGTGCCGTATCCTTCTCGGCGTGATACGGAATGATGAAGAGCCCGTCGGGCTCGACGCACTTGACCGGGTGGCCTGGGCGCTGCGCCGCACGGAACTGGCGGTGCAGACACTCAAAGAGCAGCGGCTGCGCCCCCTGGGCATGGCGGCGGCGCACTACACGCTCCTGATCTCGGTGCATGTCGAGCCGGGGCTGACCGGCGCCGAGCTGGCCCGCCGCCTCAACGTGACCCCACAGGCCATCGCCTCGTTGGTGGCGCGCCTTGAGAACCGCGGGCAGTTGGAGAGGCGCGACCATCCGCGCCACCGGCACGTGCAGGAGCTGCACCTCACTGACGCCGGGAGGGAGGCACTGCACACGGCCGACAAAGTGATCGCCGACATCGAGACGCAGATCACCGATGGTCTCGGCCCGGACGAGGCCGCGCAGCTGCGGAGTCTGCTCAACCGGGTGGCCGATACGGTTCGCGAGATCTGAGCCCGCGGTCCCGTCGACTGAGTTGTTCATTCACTTGGCTATTCACTCACTTGAACACAATCAAGTACTTGACCAGCACCTATGTGTCGTATTCTCGCCGCGTGACACAGGATGACGAACGGCCGATCGCTGCCGACGCGCTGGACCGGGTGACCTGGGCGCTGCGGCGGGCGGAGTGGGCTGTGCAGGCCCGGAAGGATCAGCGGCTACGACCTCAGGGCATCGCGGCCGCGCAGTACGCCCTGCTGATCTCCGTCCATACCCATCCCGGCCTGACCGGCGCGGAACTGGCCCGCCACCTGAACGTCACCCCGCAGGCAGTGGCCTCCCAGGTGGCCCGCCTGGAGGGCCGGGGCCAACTGGAACGCCGGCCGCACCCACGCCACCGCCACGTGCAGGAGCTTCACCTCACGGACGCCGGCCGCGACTCCCTGCGCGATGCGGATGCCGTGATCGTGGAGATCGAAGAGCGGATCGCCGAGAAGTTGGGGGCCGAGAAAGCCGCACAGCTGAGGGCACTGCTCGACGAGGTGGCCGACGTGGTCCGGGAGGCGTAAGACGGTAGGCTCGCCGGCCCTCGATTCCCTCGACCTCCAGATGCTGCGAGCGCTGCAGCTCGACGGGCGCGCCCCGTTCAGCCGTATCGCCGCCGTCCTCGGAGTCTCCGACCGAGCCTTCAGCCTGGCTCGGGCCCGCCCCAGGAAGTGGGCGCCAGTCCGGAGAGAACGGCTTCATGGAAGCTTCATATGCCGAGTGGTAGGTGCCTCATGAGGCGGCTGTTGCCTGGCAGACATGCAGGCCTTTCTCGTACCGCCGTCGGCTTCGGCCGCCGTTGATCACCATGCTCTGCGGCACCTGACGACGGCCGCTCACACCGCGCTGTCCGGTTCCGTCGTGCTCGAGTCGACGACCCGGCGGCCCGGCGCCGGATGGGCGAGGCCGACCGGGAGGTCGTCGCAGGCCACGACATCCGCCGTACGCTGACCGCATCTCGAGGCCCGCTACCTCCACGCCGCCGGTCATCCCGCGACCCTGACGGGCCCTTCCTGTTACCCCCCTTGGCGATGGAAAGCGAGCACGATGAGTACGCAGCGCGTTCTGGTCGTCGATGACGAACCCAAGATCCGCATGACCGTGCGCGGTTATCTGGAGGCGGACGGGTTCCATGTCATCGAAGCCGCGGACGGACCGTCTGCCCTGCAGGCGGTCACCCGCGACCGGCCGGACCTCGTGGTACTCGATGTGATGCTCCCCGGGCTGGACGGATTCCAGGTCCTGCGCCGCATCCGGGAGGCGAGCCGGATCCCGGTGATCATGCTCACCGCCCGGGACGAGGAGGTCGACCGGCTGATCGGCTTCACCACCGGCAGCGACGACTACGTCACCAAGCCGTTCAGCCCCCGCGAACTGGCACTGCGCGTGCGCGCGATCCTGCGGCGCACCGACCACCGCCCCGAGGCGGCCCACGAGGACGATGTGCTGCGCTTCGACGGACTGAGTGTCGATCCCGGGACACGGACCGTCCTCCTGGACGCCGACCGGACGGTGGAACTGTCCGCCCTCGACTTCGACCTGCTGCTTGCGATGGCCCGGGCACCGGGACGCGTCTTCACCCGGCGCGGCCTGCTGACTCAGGTATGGGGCGAGGACTTCTTCGGCGACGAGCGCGTCGTGGACGTACACATCCGCACCCTGCGGCGCGCGCTGGGCGACGACGCAAACGCACCCCGGTTCGTGGGCACCGTCCGCACCATCGGCTACCGGTTCACCGGACGCCCCGCCTGACGGCCAGGAAGGACACCCCGCCCATGCCGCCCTCCCGCTTCCCGGCCCACCACAGGCATCGTGCGCGGCTGCGCCGAATCCAGCAGCGGCTGTCGCTGCGCAACCGGCTGGTGCTCTCACACGTCATGGTGCTCCTCCTGGCACTGCTGGCCATGGCGGCGATCAGCGCGCTGATCGAGGTATGGCTCGGGCTCGACGACGTCGAAGGCGACGTGGTCCTGCAGGTCGGCCTCTGGTTCGGAGTGGCCGCGGCCTTCCCGGCGTCCGTGGCCCTGTCCCGGTTTCTGCTGCGTCCGCTCGACCGGGTGCGCGCCGCCACGGCCCGGCTCGCCGAGGGACACTACGACGACATCCTCGAACTCCCCAGCGAGCCGGGCCTGGCAGCGCTGGTCGAAGACGTCAACACGCTGGCGGCAGCCCTCGCCGACACCGAACGCCGCCGCGCCCGGCTGATCTCCGAGGTCGCCCACGAGATGCGCACCCCCATCACCCTCCTGCGCGCCCAGATCGAGGGCATGGCCGACGGCATCTTCCTCCCCGACGAGGCGATGTTCGCCTCCCTCGCCGACGACCTTCACCGGCTGCAGCGCCTGGCAGGCGACCTCTCCAGCCTGTCCCGGTCGGAGGAGGGCGCCATCGATCTCCACCACAAGCCCACCGACATGGCCACACTGGCACGGACCACAGCCGAGCGACTGAGCCCCCAATACGACGACCAGAGGGTGACCCTCGTCGTGGACGCAGGCACCCCCGTCGTCGCCCTGTGCGACCCGGACCGGATCACCCAGGTCCTGGTGAACCTGCTCGGCAACGCACTGGCCGCATCCGATCCACACGGGCACGTGACAGTGTCCGCGCACACCGAACCGTCGCCCGGCGATTGTGTGCACCACGTGCTCGTCCGCGTCATGGACGACGGCATCGGCATCGCCGCACACGACCTCGAGCGCATCTTCCACCGCTTCGAACGCCTCGAGCATCCCCACCGGCCCGCTGCCGCCGGCGGCAGCGGCATCGGCCTGACCATCGCCCGGGGCATCGCCCGAGCCCACGGCGGAGACATCACCGCGGAATCCGCCGGCCTGGGCAAGGGAGCAACATTCACCCTGCGCCTACCGCAAGAACCCGCCCCAGGAGGCGGCATGCCTCCGGCCTCCCGCTGACTCCATAGGCCCATAGGCCCATAGGCCCCGGAGAATCTGAGAAGTCTGGCTTCGGGCGCCGCTGCAGGAACGGGCGCCGGCGTGGCGAACCCGGCTTCATGGAAGCTTCATACGCCGAGTGGTACGTGCCTCATGAGGCGGCTGTTGCCTGGCGGTCATGCAGGCACTCCTCGTCCCGCCATCGACCGCCGTTGATCACCATGCTTCGCGGCACCTGACAACCCCGCCTCACACCGCGCTGTCCGGTTCCGTCGTGCTCGGCATGTTCCTCCGTCCGGAGCCGAGCGGACACGTGGATCCGGTTGGGCACACGCTCAGCGAGTACGCGCTGCATGAAAGAACCGCCGGCCTGTCCACGGGCCTGCGCGGACGCCGCGACGGCGGGGCCGGCGGCGTTGAGCGTCGGGTGCGCCGGACTCCTGCTCAGCCGTAGACCTGCTCGCGAACCCGACGCCGTCGTCCGACCCGGACACGGCGGGCGGATCTTCGAGCTGACGCTCACCCGCCCCAAGACCAAGTGACCGGTCGTCGGACCGTTCAGTTCCTGATCCACCTCTGGTAAGCCGCCGGGTCGACGTCCGCTCGCACACGGTCTCACCGGGGCGGGCGAGGCGCAGGCGGCTCCATGGATCCCCGGATGAACCGCGTAACGATCTGAAGGAACGTGAGAGTGGAACAGAACATGATGGCGGTCCGCCTGTTCGAACATGGCGGGCCCGAGGTGCTCAAGTACATAGAGGCGCCGATTCCCGAGGTCGGCCCCGACGACATCTTGATGCGGGTGCACGCCACGGCCGTCAACAGCTGGGATCTCCGGTATCGCGCGGGCAACTTGCCGCAGCCTCTCCCGGGACGGCCGCCATGGCCTCTGCCGTTCCAGCTCGGCCGGGACGCGGCCGGTGAAATCGTCGCCACCGGCGAGAACGTCACCCGGTGGCGCCCCGGCGACAGGGCGGTGCAGCTTCCGCACCCGCCGTGCCGCAACTGCGCCCTGTGCGTACGCGGGCTCGAAAACCTGTGTATCGACACCGCCTACCCCGGACACCAGGTCTTCGGCGGATACGCCGAGTACGTCGTGCGTCGCCAGGACGCGATCCTGCCCATCCCCGACGGCGTCGGCTTCGAGACGGCCGCAGCCACGATGTGGACCTACACCACCCCGCTCAACTGTGCGCGGCAAGCACCTGTCGGACCCGGCGACACGGTGGTCATCACCGGCGCCAGCGGCGGGATGGCGATCGCCTGCGCACAACTGGCGAAGCTGAGCGGAGCCACCGTCATCGGCACCACCACCAAGGCGGACCGCCACGAAGCGCTCAGGAAGCTCGGCTACGACCACATCCTGCACTCCACCGATCCCCGGCTGCCGGCACAGGTCAGGGAGCTGACCCGCGGTCTGGGCGCGGACGCCGTCTGGGACTGTGTCGGCGGCAACGACTTCTTCCAGCTCTCCCTTTCCTGCATACGGCTCGGCGGCGCGGTCATCGTCCTGGGCACACCGGTCGGCCAGGGCTCCCGGCTCGAGCTGGACGCACTCGCGCTCATCGGCGGGCAGGTGAGGATCGCCAGTGTGCGCGGCGCGACCCTGCGGGACCAGCAGCTGTGCGTGGAGCTGCTGGCGGCCGGAAGGATCAACCCGATCATCGACCGGGCCTACCCCCTGGCAGAGGCGGCCGAAGCCCACTCGTACCTGGAAAGCCAACGGCAGATCGGCAAAGTGCTCCTCCTGCCCTGACGCCATGTTCCGGGTGAGGTCTTTGATCCACGTCGCGGCTGACGGGCTGACCGCCCACCGGAGCCTTCTTCCTCCGGTGGGCGGCCTGGTCTTTCAGCAGTGCCTCGACGACACCGGCGTCACGCCACCGTCGGAAGCGGTTGTGGACGGTCGACCAGACGCCGAACTCCTCAGGCGTCTCCCGCCGCTGTCCACCGGTCTTGAACCGCCAGATCACACCCTCGAGCTGCTGCCATTACTCCCCTTCGCAGATGCCCTCGACAGCGGCCTTCTGGTACAGGTGCGGGTAGGCGACGGTGCCGGCGGGGTAGCTCTCCAGGTGCGAGGCGAACTCCGGCGTGCCGAGCGCTGCACGGAGGTGCTCGGTGGATTTCCAGACCGCGACGTTGGTGAAGAGCCGACTGCCGCCGATGCCCCGGTACAGCTGCACCGAAAGAAGGCTCCCCGACTTCTTCATGTACTCCGCGTCGTCCGCCCAGGCGGCCAGCACCTCGTCCTCCTTGCCTTCCGGGGCGACAAACGTGTTGATGATGGTGACCGGACCGGCCTTTTCCTTCTGCTGGTCGCGGAATTGGGTGGACTCGTCGAGGTGGCCGAACTTGAGCATGATTCCTCCATGAACTTGAGAAGGTGAGGGGAAGTGGGTCTACGAACCCACAGAGATTCAAGTGATCCGGGGCCGGGAGGCGGCCAATTTCCACCACCAGCGCCCACTGGGGCGCGCAGTGAGTCGTGATCAACGCGCGGTCCGGGTGAGGGGCTGCGCCGCCGTTCGCTGCGTGGCCCCGCCCGTGGTGCGCCCTCAGGCGTGGTGCTTGCCGAGGAAGTCGGTGATGAGCTGCAGCCACTCCTCGGTCCGCTCCAGCATCGGCAGGTGGCCGGTGGCGATTTCCGCGAGCTGGGCGCCGGGGATGGTCTCGGCGAGCTGACGGTGCAGGGCGGTGGAGGTGAGCCGGTCGTCGGTGGTCGAAACGACCAGGGTGGGGACCTTGATGCCGGCGAGGTCGTCCCGGACGTCGACCTGGCCGACAAGGTCGGTCTGCTCGGAGCTCCCGTCGGCCGCGGTGGCGGCGACGTAGCCGAGGGTCTGCCGCAGTTGCTCGGACGGCATCGACTCCAGCGCCTGGGTGCCGAGGGCCATCAGGAGCTGGAATTCGGCGAGCAGGTCGCGGTCGCCGGACGCGGCGATCTTGCTCCAGACCGAGGAGGCGAGAGCGAGGCGGTTGTCGCGGTGTGGGAAAGAAGCGGTGAGGACGAGTGCGGTGACGCGCTCGGGGTGGCGGGCGGCAGCTCGGATGGCGACCGGGCCGCCGAGGGAGAAGCCGGACACGGCGAAGCGGTCGAGGCCCTCTGCGTCGGCGGCGGCGACGAGCTGGTCGGCGAGGTCGTCGACGGCCAGCGGGGTGGTGGAGCGGGAGGTGTCGCCGCTGCCGGGGTAGTCGATGCCGACGACGGTGTGCCGGGCGGCGAGAGCCTCCAGGACGGGGCCGTAGGTGCCGGCCAGGCTGCTGCCGGCGCCGTGGGCCAGGAGCAGGCCGGGGCCGGAACCGAGGCGCGTACGGGCGAACGTCGGTTCGATCAGGTTCCGAGATGACATGACCATCTACCTTTCACAGGCGCCAACACGCAAGAATCATCCAGTGCGTGTGATTACCCTCCAAGGTCTATCACACACCACGTATGATTTGGCTCCAAGTGTGACGTCAATCACACTTGCTGTATGATGTGCCGGTAGGGTGGCGGCATGAAGCAGCCCCTCCATCGCCGCCGGCCGACCCCGGGCAACCCGCGCGTGCAGCGCACCCGCAACCGTGTGCTGGCCGTCGCGCGAGAACTGCTGCCTCAGGTCGGACCCTCCGGGCTGACGTACGCCCTGCTGGCCGAGCGGGCGGACGTCACCCGCCAGACCCTCTACCGGCACTGGCCCACCCGAGCCGCACTGCTCTTCGACCTCGTCCTCGAAGGCCCCGACCTCGGCACCTACCCCGAACCGGGGAGCGACGTGCGTGACGTGGCCACCGCCTGGCTGAAGAGCCTGCGCGCCGGCGTCAGCGTGCCGGCCGTGGGCACCGCGGCTCTGGCCGTCGCCGCCCAGGCCGACCACGACCCCGACAGTGCCCGGGCACTCGTCCGCATCGGCGAAGACCGCTACGCCGGCTTCAACAGGCTGCTGGAGCCTTCGGGCACCCAGATCAGCGAAGACGAGTTCACTTTGCTGTACGGGCCCGTCCTCGCCCGCCTCTTCCTCGACCGCGGCCAGGTCACCGACGCCTTCATCGACGCCGTCGTGACCCAGTGGCTCACCATGCTGCAGCGCGCCGACGCACCGCAGGACTCCCAGTAGTAGTCACCGGGAGCTCTTGGCAGAGGCCAACCGGAACAACCGCGTTCAGGCAGCGAAACCGGACTTGTGCAGGCCAGCATCCGCACTGTGGGATCGCCGCTTCACGTGCACCCGGTCACGGCGGACTCACCCAAGAGCTGACCACCTACTCCGACGGAGACCGCTTCGGGAAGTGGGCGTCAGTGCGGCGATTGGCTTCATGGAAGCTTCATTGGCTGAGTGGTACGTGCTTTATGAGGCGGCTGTTGTCTGGCGGTCATGCACGTACTCCTCGTCCCGCCGGTGGACAGCGCTGATCACCCTGCTGTGCGGCACCTGAAACGGCGGTTGACACCGCACTGTCCGGGTCCGTTGTGATCGCCGCGTTCCTTCCTCAGGGGTCGGCGGCGTTGCTCGCGGGTCCGCTCCGCAGCGGACTGCCGGCCGGCGCGGCTCCGTCGGCGCCTTGGGGTTCCCACGTATGAGCGCCGGATCGACCTGCTGGCGGCAACTGGCCCGGCGTGGGCGCGACTTGGCCGCTGGCGCTCCCCGATCGGCCTGGACCGCGCGCACGCCGACGCGTGGAGGCAGCGGTGTCCATTACGGCGGGGACCATCGCCGCCCTGCCCGGCCTGGTGACGGTGGCGTGACGCACGCGCATACGACCTGACTCGCACACAGAATCAGAATGAAGAGGGAAACTGGAAATGAACCTGCGACGGAACATCTCGCGTCGAAGGATGATCGAAGGGGCATCGGCCGCGGCGCTTGTCACGGCGGCGGCGGCCACGGTGCCTGCGGCCATGGCCAGTCCGGAGGCAGCATCGTCCGGTCCGGGGCTGCCGAAGGGCAACTGGCGTATCGACACCCATGCGCACTACTCGCCCGACGTGTACAACGACTACCTGAAGCGCTATGGCCTGCTCGGCGCCATCACCGGGGCGTACGGTCCGTGGTCGGTCGAGCGGCACCTGGCCTTCATGGACCAGTACCGGATCCAGGCCAGCGTGCTGTCGTTCGGCGACCTCCAGGTCACCGTCGGCCCGGTCGACGACCGGCGCGCCACCGCCCGCGCGGTCAATGACTACGCCTACGACCTCGTGCAGAGCCGTGGTGACCGGTTCGGGATCTTCGCGGTCACCCCGATGCCCGACCTCGACGGCTCGGTGGCCGAGGTGGACCGCGCGCTCGGCGAACTGGATCTCGACGGCATCTGCCTGCTCACCAACTACAAGGGCACCTACCTGGGAGACCCTTCCCTCAAGCCGCTGTACGAGATCCTCAACGACCGCGGCGCCTACGTCTACGTCCACCCGACGGGTCCGGAGAACAACCCGGCTCCCAAGCTCTGCTTCGGCCCCGACATCCCGGCCGGCAACAACGTCTTCGAGTACACCTTCGACGCGACCCGGGCGATGACGAGCCTGATCTACAACGGCGTCCTGCGGGACTACCCGAACATCCGCTGGCACTTCACCCACAGCGGCGGGGCACTGCCGTTCCTGGCCTACCGGCTCGCCACCCGGCACTCGGCCTTCCCGCCGTTCAACGAGGTGCTCCCGGAAGGCCCCCTCACCTACCTCAAGCGGATGTACTTCGACGACGCACAGGCGTTCACCGCCGCGCAGTTGCAGCCGCTGTCCTCCCTGGTACCCGACAGCCACATCATGTTCGGCAGCGACTGGCCGGCCACCCGCCACCTCTACGCGGCCGACAACGCCGAGACGATGCCCTTCCTCAAGGGCAGCCTGCCGAACCTCAACGCAGGCGACCCCGAACCGACCGTCGAGGAGATCTACAACCGGCGCCAGCGGATCGCTCTGGAGCGGACCAACGCCCTGCAGCAGTTCCCGAAGCTGAAGGCCCGTATCCGCCGCGCCGGCTCGCGCTGAGCCACCACCGCACGCCAAGCCCGCCGCCCGCTGCCCCGCCGACGGGGCGCGGGCGGCGCTCTGGGTAAGGTCAGCGCCGGCCGACAGAGGGGCCACCGACGGAAATCGACGTCGGCAGCCGGGCGAACGCGGCCCGCAGAATGGCGCAGCCGGTTCGCACAGGTCCGCTTCGCACGTGGCGGGTCGTCGCTCCTGCCGCAGCGAGACCACCGTGGCAATCCAAGCCCGGCTCCTGCGGGCGGAGGCGGGCTCGACGGATCCGCAGGTCACGATCATCTCGAGTCGACGGTCAGCCTCGTTCGACCACAGCGAGCGGCGACGAGCGTCACCCCGAGGTCGCTGTCGCCGGCTGCGGTGTACCACGGTCGCGGTACAGGCAGTGACCGCCGTAGGGCGACGCAAAAGTCGGCCCCTTGCAAGAACCTTGAGGCCTAAAACAACCCGGAGGTGGATTGTGATCGAGGTGAACGGCCTCAGTAAGAGGTACGGCGACAAGCTCGCGGTCGACGCGCTGAGCTTCACCGTGCGTCCTGGCGTGGTGACGGGATTCCTCGGGCCCAACGGGGCGGGCAAGTCGACGACGATGCGGATGGTCATGGGTCTTGACCGCCCGTCGTCCGGAACCGTCCGCGTCAACGGCCGCCCCTACGAGCAGCACAAGGCCCCGCTGCAGGAGATCGGGGCGCTGCTGGAGGCGAAGTCGATCCACCCCGGGCGCTCGGCATATCAGCACCTGCTCGTGTTGGCCGCGAGCAACGGCATCGGCAAGCGGCGGGTGCTGGAGGTGATCGACATGGTCGGCCTGACGGAGGTGGCGCGCAAGCGGGCGGGCGGCTTCTCGCTGGGCATGGGGCAGCGGCTGGGCATCGCCTCGGCACTGCTCGGCGACCCTCACATCGTCATGCTGGACGAGCCGGTCAACGGCCTCGACCCCGAAGGCGTGCTGTGGATCCGCAACCTCCTGAAGGACCTGGCGGACCAGGGGCGGACCGTCTTCGTCTCCTCCCACCTGATGAGCGAGATGGCGTTGATCGCCGAGGACCTCATCGTGATCGGGCGCGGCCGGCTGCTGTCCGCGGGCCCGCTCGCCGACTTCATCGCCCAGTCCGCCGGCCGGAGCGTACGGGTGCAGTCGCCGCAGGCCGCGTCCCTGCGCGACCTGCTGCTGGGTGACGGCGTCTCCGTCAGCAGCAGCCGGCCCGGCGTGCTGGACGTCCAGGGGCTGGAGGCCGCCGAGATCGGCGAACGCGCCGCGGCCGCCGGGCTGGTGCTGCACGAGTTGTTCGTTCAAGAGGCGTCATTGGAGGAGGCGTTCATGGAGCTGACCCGCGACTCCGTCGAATACCACGCCACCACCACCGAGTTCGCCACCGCCGGAAGGACGAGCCGATGAGCACCACCGCCCTCGACACCCAGGACACGCAGAAGACGACCGGGCCCGCCGGTCGGCAGGCGGGCGGTCAGCGGGTGACCTTTCCGCGGGTCGTCCACATGGAATGGATCAAGCTGCGGTCGCTGCGCTCGACGCTCTACACGCTGGCGATCACCGTGGCCCTGGTCATCGGCTTCGGGCTGCTGTTCAGCAGTGTGGTCGGCTCGGGAGACGGCCCGGGCGAGGACGATTTCGGTGACCCGACCTCGATCAGCCTGGGCGGAGTGACACTCGCCGCGCTGGCCGTCGCGGTGCTCGGGGTACTGATGAGTGCCGGCGAGTACGCCACCGGGTCCATCCGCGCCACGCTGGCCGCGGTCCCGTCACGGCTGCCGGTGTTGTGGGGCAAGGTGGTCGTCTTCGCCGTGGTGAGCTTCGTGCTCATGTTCGTCGCGGCTCTGGGGGCCTTCCTGGCCGGTCAGTCGGTCCTGTCCTCCCGCGGTCTGGACACCACCGCGCTGTCCGATTCAGGGGTGTTCCGCGCGCTTGTCGGGGCGGCGGTCTACCTGACCGGTGCAGGCCTGATCGGCCTGGCGGTCGGCGTCCTGCTGCGCAACACCGCCGGAGCGATCACCCTCGTGGTGGGCGCGCTGTTCGTGGTGCCCGGCCTGATCCAGCTGCTGCCGAGCAGCTGGAACGACGCCATCGGCCCGTACCTGCCGTCGAACGCGGCGAATGCGGTCATGACCGTGCAGACGGCCGGCGACTCGCTGTCACCCGGGTCCGGGCTCGCGGTGTTCGCCGGTTACATCGTCGTGCTCCTGGCCGGGGCGGCCGTCCTGCTCAAGCGGCGCGACGCGTGACACCGGTTGCCGCGGGCACACCGACAACCCGCTCGTACGCCTTCATGCGTGCGGACGGGCGGCCATATCCGCCCGAACGAAGGCTCCGTACGAAGGAACGGTGAAACCGTGATCGGACCGGCGTCGCTGCGACAGGTGACCGGCGCTCACCCGCGCCTGCTGGATGCCGCCCTCGCCACCCTCGTGGGCGGTATCGGCCTGCTGCCCCTGCTGTTCGGACGGTGGCCCGACGGCGTACAACCGTCGGGCGCCGACGCCGTCGCCGCGGCGGCCGCGTTCCTGCTTCTGCTGGCCCGCCGCCAGGCACCGCTGCCCGTCCTGGCACTGACCGTGCTCGGGGAGGCGGCCTTCACCGTCCTCGCGTCGTATCCGTCGCGCGTGCTGAAGGTCGCCGCGTTGATCGCGATCTATACCGTGGCTCGAACGGTCCGCCGGCGGATCGCGGTGATCGCCACCGCGGGCACGGCCCTCGCCCTGTATGCCGTCGTCACCTATGCGACGGATTCGGCCTCCAGCCCGGAGGGTGGCGCCGTGTTCGCCTGGACCGGGATGTTCGCCGCCGTCGGGGGCACCGTACGCACCTGGCACGACTACGTCGCCGCGATGGAGGAGCGAGCGCTGCGGGCGGAGGCGAGCAAGGAAGAGGAGGCCCGCCGCCGGGTCGCCGAGGAGCGACTGCGCATCGCCCGTGAACTCCACGACATGATCGCCCATCACATCGCCCTGATCACCATTCAGGCGGGCGTCGCCGGGCACTTCCTGCGTGACCGGCCCGATCAGGCCGACGTGGCGCTCGGCCACATCCGCGACGGCGGCCGCACCGTCCTGGACGAACTGGGCTCGCTGCTGCACGTACTACGACAATCCGGCGACGAATCGGACGAAACCCAGCCGGCCGAACCCGTCCCCGGCCTGTCCCGCCTCGGACAGCTTCTCGAATCGCTGACCGCCGCCGGGCTGAGCGTCCGCCACCGGCAGGCCGGCCACCCTCGCCCGCTGCCGACCGCCATCGGCCTGGCCGCCTACCGCGTCATCCAGGAGGGGCTGACCAACGCCCACAAACACGGCGCCACCGCCGAGGCGGACCTGCTCGTCGACTACGGGCCCGACGAGCTGCGCATCCGCATCACCAACCTGCTGCACATCGGCCCATCCCCGGCACTGGCCGCGATGGGCACCGGACACGGGCTGACGGGCATGCGCGAGCGCGCCCATGCGGTCGGCGGCAGCTTCCATGCCGGAGCAGACGCTGACGGTCGTTTTCACCTCGATGTGCGTCTGCCGCTGCCCGAAGCCGGACCACCGACCGATACGCACACCTCGGACTGGTCCGGCACGGCGGCCCTGCGCACGACCGCCGCTCAGGGGAGGCAGGGATGACCATCCGCGTTCTGCTCGCCGACGACCAGGCCCTCGTCCGCACCAGCTTCCGCATGATCATCGAGTCGGAGCCGGACCTGGAAGTCGTCGGAGAGGCGGCGACGGGCGAGGAGGCGGTCCGACTGGCCCGCAGCACCCGTGCCGACATCGTGCTGATGGACATCCGGATGCCCGACATGGACGGCCTCGCCGCCACCCGCGCCATCTCGGCGGACGAAGACCTCGCGGGCGTACGGGTGCTGATTCTGACAACCTTCGAAGCCGACGAGCACGTCTTCCAGGCGCTGCGTGCCGGGGCCAGCGGCTTCCTCGGGAAAGGCGTGGAGCTCTCCTACCTCCTCGACGCCGTCCGGCTGGTCGCCCGCGGAGACACGCTGCTGTCACCCAAGGCGACCAAGGCACTCATCGCCCATTACCTTGCCACGCCCGACAGGACGAGCACTCCGGCCCCGGAGCTGACGAGCCTGACCGAACGCGAGCGCCAAGTGCTCGTCCTCGTGGCCGCAGGTCTGTCCAACGACGCCATCGCCGAACAACTCCACGTCTCGCCCTGGACCGCCAAGACTCACGTGAACCGCATCATGACCAAGCTCGGCGTTCGCGACCGCGCCCAACTCGTCGTGATCGCCTACCAGACCGGCCACGCCCACCCCGGCGCATGACCGACCACGTCCAGGTGGGAGTCATGGCGCCGTCGCCAGGCCGGGCAGAGGCTGCGCGGGACGGTGGATGGGGCCGGTGCCGTGCGACAGGGGCAGGCCCGTGCCGCGGTTGGCGTGGGCGATGATCTCCGACGTGATGGAGATGGCGGTCTCCTCGGGAGTACGGGCACCGAGGTCCAGGCCGATCGGTGAGTGCAGACAGGCCAATTGGTCCTGGGAGACACCGACTTCCCGGAGCAGGTCGATGCGGTGCTCGTGGGTGCGTCGCGAGCCCATGGCGCCGACGTAGCCGACGGGAAGGGTCAGTGCCAGGCGCAGCAGAGGGATGTCGAACTTGGCGTCGTGGGTCAGGACGCAGACGGCGGTGCGGGCGTCGGTCTCGGTGGCCGCGAGGTAGCGGTGGGGCCAGTCGGTGACGACCTCGTCGGCGTGCGGGAAACGCGCCGCGGTGGTGAAGACGGGGCGGGCGTCGCAGACGGTGACCCGGTAGCCCAGGAAGCGGCCTGCCTGGCTGAGGGCGGCGGCGAATTCGACGGCGCCGAAGATCAGCATGCGGGGGCGGAGTGCGTGGGCGTGGACGAGGACGGTCAGCTGCCGGGGGCAGGTGTCGGCGTCCCCACCGACCTCGATGCGGGCTGTGCGGCCCACCCGCAGGAGTGCGCGGGCGTGCGCCACGACCTGCCGGTCCTCACTCCCGGAACCGAGGGTGCCGTCGTGGGGCCCCTCGCCAGGGACGTGAAGCGTGCGGCCGAGGAGTTCCTCGGGGCCGTCGACGACGTGGGCCACGGCCGTGTGGTACCCCGCGAGCATGGATTCGAGGGCGGTGACGAGATGGGGCTCGGCGAGCTCCACGCGCTGTACCAGGACCTCGATCTCGCCACCGCAGGTCAGGCCGACGGCGAAGGAGTCGTCGTCGGAGTAGCCAAAGGCGGCGCGGGCGGGCGGTCCGCCCTCTGCAAGGACGCGTTGGCACAGCTCGTAGACGGCCGCTTCGACACAGCCGCCGGAGATGCTGCCGACCGCGATGCCGTCCGTGTCGACGGCGAGGGCCGTGCCGACGGGCAGGGGTGCACTGCCGCTGACATGGACGACGGTGGCGAGCGCGAAGGGGCGGGCCTCGCGGCACCAGCGGTGCAGTGTGTCCGCGATGTTCAGCATGACGGGCTTTCCGTGAGGTGGGTGACTTGGCGGGCCGCCGCCGCGCCCTGGGAGAGGATGTCGCGGCGACGGCCCTGGTGCCCGGCGGTGTGGCGTCATGATCCGCCGGACGGACCGGGTGGCCGGGTGGGGCACTCCGGCCACCCGGGGGTTCAGAGGAGGGCCTCGGGCTTGATCGGCAGTTCGCGGATCCGGCGGCCGGTGGCGTTGAAGACCGCGTTGGCGATGGCGGGCGCCACTCCCACGATGACGATCTCACCGAGTCCCTTGACACCGATCGGGTCGGCTTCGTAGTCCTCACCCTCGATGTAGACCGCCTTCAGGTCGGGCATGTCGGCGTGGGTCGGCACGAGGTAGTCGGCGAGGTTGGCGTTGACGATCCGGCCGTCGCGGTGGTCGGTGACCGTGTGCTCCAGGATGGCCTGGCCGATACCGCCGGTCATGGCCCCGATGGCCTGGCTGTCGGCGAGTCTCGGGTTGATGATCCGGCCGGCGTCGTACACGCCGACCATGCGCCGCAGGCGTACGAGGCCGAGGCGGGCGTCGACGGCGACTTCGGCGAAGGTCGCGGCGTAGGCGTAGAAGGAGAACTTCTCCGTTTCCGGCGCCCCGGCGTAGGAGCCCATCGCTTCGAGGTGGGTCCGGTCGTTGCGGGCCAGGAGCCGCTGGTACGTCTCCCCGCGTGCGGGGTCGTCCTTCACGTACAGCCGACCGCCTCGTACGACGATGTCGGCGGCGTCGGCTCCGTGCAGCGGTGATCCTTCGTCGCTGACCGCGAGCGTGATCGCTTGCTTGCGCAGTTTGTCGCCGCCGTCCTGGACGGCGGATCCGACACTGGCCATGGTCTGCGAGCCGGCGTGGACGGGGGCCGGGGGCATGAGGGAGTCGCCCAGCCGGAAGGTCACCTGACGCATGGTCAGGCCGAGGGCGTCGGCGGCGACCTGACTCATGGACGTGGCCGTGCCGGGACCCATGTCGCTTGTGGAGGACTGCACCAGGGCGGTGCCGTCGGCATCCAGCCTGACCGAGGCCTGGGCCTCGCTGCGCTGGGTGTCGTAGACACCGGCGGCCATCCCCATACCGATGAGCCAGTCGCCGTCACGCGTCGAGCGGGGCTTAGGGCTGCGGCGGTGCCAGCCGAACTCGCGGGCCCCCACGCGGTAGCAGTCGCGCAGGCGGCGGGTGGAGAACGGCAGATCGGTGGACTCGTCGTCGGCGGGTTCGTTGCGCAGCCGCACCTCGATCGGGTCCAGGCCCAGTTCGTGGGCGAGCTCGTCCATCGCCGTCTCGACGCAGTATGCGCCGCTGGAGTAGCCGGGACCACGCATGAACCACGGCGTGCTCACGTCCAGCGGGACGTGACGATACGCCTGACGGACGTTGGGCGTGCTGTAGAGCATCTGGCCGGGACCGAGAACGTGTTCGTTGTGCCTTTCGTAGCTGGAGCTCTCGGTGCGAACGTCGTGCACCGACGCGGTCAGCCGGCCTTGCCGGTTGCCGCCGAGGCGCAGTTCGTACTCGTATGCGGGCCGGTATCCCACGCCGAAGTACAGCTGTCTGCGGGTGAGCACGAGTTTCACGGGGCGTTTCACTTCGCGGGCGGCCAGGGCCGCGATGACGACGTGCACCCAAGCGCGGGCGGCGCTGCCGAAGGCGCCGCCGACGAAAGGCGAGATGACGCGGACGTTGCTCGGCGGGATGCCGAACTCACCGGACAGAGTGAACACGGCGCCCTGCACGTACTGGGTCTTGTCCCAGACGGTCAGCCGGTCACCGTCCCAGCGGGCGACGGTGCCGGCCGGTTCTATCGGGTTGTGGTGGTTGCGGGCCATCCGGTACGTCAGGTCCAGCCGGACGGGGGCGGATTCCAGGGCCCCGTCGGCGTCGCCGCGCGCATAGGTCTCCGGTTCGTCGGCGGGTTCGGCGACGCTGATGTCGGTCGAGACAGGCTCGGCGTCGTAGGAGACCTCCACCAGGCTCGCGGCGTGCTGTGCCACCTCCAGCGTGGTCGCCACCACGACCGCGACGGGCTGTCCGAAGAACCGGACCCGGTCGTCCTGGAAGGCGCGCAGCGGCTCCCCCGGAGGGAATCCCCCTTGGACGGGCGGCAGCTTGGGCGCGTTGAGGTGACTGATCACCTTCAGCACGCCGGGCTGGGCTTCGGCGGTGCGGGCGTCGACGCCGGTGACACGGCCGCGGCCGACGCTGCTGTCGACGATGACCGCGTGCACGACCCCGTCGGGGCTGTTGTCGGCGGCGTACTTCGCTTTCCCGGTCACTCTCAGCCGTGCGTCGATCCGGGGCGCCGCCGCACCGACTGCTGCCTGCGGCTGGCTCATTTGCTGCCTCCTACGGTGCTCAGCTGGCGTGCGACGGTGCGTTTGAGCAGCTCGGCCTTGAACCGGTTGTGCGTGAGGGGGCGGGCCCCGTCGGCGGCTCGCTCCGCGGCGGCCGCCCACAACGACTCCGAGGGACGCTCACCCACGAGGTGCAGCTCGACGGCGGGGAGCTTCCACGGCACCGTGCCCACTCCCCCGGCGGCCACCTTCGCCTCCTGGATCACGCCACCGCGCACATGCAGCGCGACGGCGGCCGACGTGAGCGCGAACTCGTACGACTGCCGGTCGCGCACCTTCAGATAGCCGGACTTCAGAGGGCGCGGAAGCGCCGGGATCTCGACCGCCGTGATCAACTCACCCTGTCTGACGGCCTGTTCGCGCTGCGGGGTGCTGCCTGGCCGCAGCAGGAAATCGGCGAAGGGGACTCGACGCTCCCCGTCCGGGCCCAGCAGGTGCACGGTCGCCTCCAGTGCCGCGAAGGCCACGGCGACGTCGGAGGGGTGGGTCGCCACGCAGTGGTCGGAGGTGCCGAGGATCGCGTGGCTGCGGTTGTAGCCGTGCAGCGCGGCGCAACCCGAGCCGGGGTCGCGCTTGTTGCAGTCGGCGGTCACGTCTCGGAAGTACGTGCACCGGGTGCGCTGCATGATGTTGCCGCCGATGGTGGCCATGTTCCGCAGCTGAGCCGATGCGCTCAGCTCCAGCGCCTCGGAGATGACGGGATACAGGGCGCGCACTTTGGGGTGAGCGGCGGCCTCGGCCATGCGGACCAGGGCGCCGACGCGCAGGCCCCCGCGCTCGGTGACGGTGACCTCGTCCAGCGGCAGGGTGCTGATGTCGACCAGCGAGCCGGGGCGTTCGACGGTCTCGCGCATCAGGTCGACGAGCGTGGTGCCGCCGGCGATGTAACGCCCGCCGCGCCGACCGGCGTCGAGGGCCTCACGCGTGTCCGTGGCCTTGGTGTAGGTGAAGGGGTGCATGGGGATCGGTCCTCACTTCCGGCCGGCGGCCTGCTCGACCGCGCGCTCGATCTTCACGTAACAGCCGCAGCGGCAGAGGTTGCCGCTCATCCACTCCCGGATCTCCTCCGCGGAGCCGGTGTGGCCCTCCTGGATGCACGCGGCACCGGACACGATCTGGCCGGGGGTGCAGAAGCCGCACTGGAAGGCGTCCTGGTCGATGAACGCCTGCTGCAGCGGGTGGAGCCGCTCGCCCTTTGCCAGGCCCTCGATCGTGGTGACCTCGGCGCCCTCCAGTCGCACGGCCAGCGTCAGACAGGAGTTGACCCGGCGTCCGTCGACCAGGACCGTACAGGCGCCGCAGGCACCGGCGTTGCAGCCCTTCTTCGAACCGGTCAGGTCGAGATGCTCGCGCAGCAGGTCAAGGAGCGAGGTGCGGTTGTCGACCGTGACGGTGCGCCGGATGCCGTTGACCGTCAAGGAGACGCTGCTGCCGGGCGGCCCCGCGGCGGCCACCGCTTCCTCGGCAGCGAGCGCGGGCGGCCCCGCGACCAGGCCGCCGACCACGGCGGCTCCTCCTACAGCGGTGGTCGTGGCGATGAAGGTACGGCGGGTGGGCGCGGATGGGGACTCGACGGGAGGAGTCTCTGCTTGGGCGGGACGTTCGGTGGACATGTCCACTCTCCCTCGATGGGGTGCGGGTGGTTGCCAGGGGCGTATCGATGGCCGAGCCGCTCTGCGAAGGTGTGCCGTGCCCGTTGCTCAGGCAGGCTGCTGTTCCCGGTGACGTAACGGCAGTAGAAGGTTGGGGGCCACCGGACGGCAGACGGATTCGGTGTCCAGCAGTGCGGCACAGGCGGCACCGCTGACCGAGGTGTCGCCGGTGATCAGGGCCCGGGATCGGGACACACGGCCAGCATTCACCTCCTGATCGACATCAAGCAAGCCTAGTTGCATCAAGCACCTTTACATGTTTCTGCTTTTCCATTCCCCTCGGTGCCCTCGATGACGCAGACCGTCACGGGTAGTGAGGTCGCCCGCGGGCACAGGGTGGTCGGCGAACTCCGGGTCCTCGCCTGCGACATGCATCAAGGTGCCGAACAGTTCCCCGGCGGCGCCCCCGTGGTGGAGCAGTCCGGTCGCGTCCCCAGGTCGTAGTAGCGGTGGTCGTAGGTGGCGCCGGGCGCGGTAAGACCGCCGAAATCACGCCGTCCCGGAGCCCGTGTCACGCCGATCCAACGACGGCAAGGCATCAGGGTTGAGCGCGGCAAGCACGCGGAGCAGCAGGGAATGAATGACTGCCCGCTCAGCGGGGGCGAGGACCGCGAGCGCTTCCCTGTCGAGTCGTTCCACCACCTCCCGGGCCCGCTCGGCGAGCTGAGCTCCGCTGTCGGTGATGGCCAGTTGGACTGTTCTGCGGTTCGAAGGGTGGTCGTGGCGAGCCAGAAGGCCTCGGTCCACCAGCGCGTTGACAGCGGCGCCCATGGACTGGGGAGTGAAGCCGGTCCGACGCGCGACCTCCGCCGCAGAGATCTCCGGCGTCCAGAGGACGTGCTGCAGCGCGTTGTGCTGCGCCGCCGTGAGGTCGAGCGAACGCAGCGCTTTCTCAAGACGCGTTCCCATCACATGCGCCATCTGCCACGCCAGGTAACCCATACGTGTGGACGGATCCGCGTGAGTGCGGCTCATAAGGATCTCCGATAGTAAGGCACCTGATAATTCCGTGATAGAACTATAAGGCACCTTCCAATCGGAATGGAGACCCTCTCCCATGTCCACACCACCCACCACTGCCGTCGAGCCGCGCCACGCGCACCATCACCACGCGATGGACACCGCTCCAGCGCCGCAGGGTGCCACCGGATTGAAGGGAGTTCTGCTGCCGGTCGTGATCGTGCTGGCCATCGGCTCGATCTTCGTCAGCGTGTTCCTGGCCGCCTTTCACGCCCCGCGGCCGCACGACCTTCCGATCGCCGTCGTCGGGACGACCCAACGGCTCGAACAGATCGCCGGAGGGCTGGAGCTGGGGCTGCCCGGCGGATTCGAGGTGAAGCGCTACCCCGCCGAGAATGCGGCCCGCCACGCGCTGCAGGACCGAAAGGTGTACGCCGCCTACGTCACCGGCCCCGGAAGGACCGCCGAGTTGCTCTATGCCGGAGCCAACGGCCCCTCCGTGACCTCGACGGTCACCGGCGCCTTCTCCGGTGTCGCCGAGGCGAACGGTGACCGGCTGACCGTGCGGGACGTCGTGCCGGCTTCGGCGGGCGACACCCGTGGTATGTCGGTGTTCTACGCCGGGTTCGGCGTCGTGCTGGCCGGGTTCCTGTTCGGCATGATGACCTACCAGATGGCTCCCCGACTGCAGTACCGGTGGAGGTTGGCCAGTCTGGCCGCCTTCAGCATCCTCGCCGGCGTCCTGGTGGCGGTGATAGCCGGGAGCCTGGGCTTCTCGGCACTGCCGGGACCCTTCCTGGGCATCGCGGGGGTCATCGCGCTGATGGCCGCGGCCGTCGGCAGCGCGACCATGGCGTTCATGCGCGTCTTCGGCCGGGCCGGTATGTCGCTGGCCGCCGTGGTCCTGTTCACCTTCGGCAACAGCACGAGTGGTGGCACGCTGCCCACCGCCTACCTGCCGGACTGGCTCCATCCGTTCTCGGAGATCCTCCCGGTGGGAGTCGGCGTACGAGCCGTCCAGGGCTTGTCCCACTTCAACAACGACGGTCTCACCGCCGGCGTCGTCGTCCTGGTGACGTGGATCCTGGTCGCCGCCGGGGTGCTCTTCTGGCGTGATGCCCGCGGGTCAGGCCGTGCAGGCGTCGGCTGACCCGGCTCCCTGGCGAGCGCCGTTCCCCCGGTCTGCCTGTGTGACGGAAGGCGGCATCGGCCCACGGTCCATGGCACAGAGGCGCAGCTCCCCCCGACCAGTAACTCGCCCGAAAGCGGCACACCGCGCTCTCGTAGACTGCCGCAGTGACCGACGCGGCGTTCCCCACCACCGGATATCTCGCCTGGCAGTTCTCCCAGATCATCGCTGGACGACTGGAGCGGGCGCTGCGTGCGGAGGACCTCACGTTGGCTCAGCACAACGCTCTGCAACAGGTCCTCTGGACGCCGGGCGTGTCCGCCGCGGAGATCGCGCGCCGCTCCGGCATCACGGCCCAGTCCATGGGGGCCGCGGTGAGCCGGCTCGTCGAGCGAGGACTCCTGCGACGTGAGCCGCATCCGACCAGCCGGCGCAGCATGCGCCTGTTCGCGACCCCCGAGGGAGACGCGGCGGCCGCTCGTGCCGCGTCGATCGCCCGGCGGATCGAACGGGAGACGACCTCGCCGCTCTCTCCAGATGACAAGGACACCATTCACCGTCTGCTCCACCGTTTGGTCGAGGAACTGAATCCCGACGCCCTTGCCATCGACAGTCGATCCTTGAACTAGCCCTGGCTGTCCGACGGTTGTCCCTTCCGGCTCCGGCGCGTGGATGTGAGCAAGAGACATGGAAACGCTGAGCGGCACACAGGTCACCAGGCACGGGTGAGCGCTGCGCAGCGAGGCCGTGGAACAGGCCATCCTCGAGGCGATGACGAAGCTCCTGGAAGACGGCTTTCGATGGCCGAAGTCTCCCGTCAGCTCCCCGAGCACTTGACCAGGATGGGCCGCCTGCCAGGGCATCACGTCGCCGCGCGCGACCGCGAAGCGGTCAAGCCGCTCCCAGTCCTGCGCGCGCCAGTGGAGTCATGCCTGTCCTTCAGCGGAGACCGGTGCGTGGCGGACGCGAAACCGCCGGCCGGGTACTTCTTTCAGGGCCGCTCCGAGGTTTCCTGAAGTCACACTCTCCTGCCGGCCGGGACGAGAGCCGGCAGAAGAGTGCTGTCAGCGGCAGCAGCCGCGGGTACGGCCGGTGATCGTGACCGGAATCGTGGGGCCGGGAAGCCGCTCATCGAGGGAGAGCTGCGATGGTGATTCAGCGATCGCTCATGTGCGAGGCGGACACATTCACAGGCCCTTTTCGACGCGATCGATGAGCGCTTGCACCGCCGCTCCCTGGGAGGCTGTCAGCGTTCCCTTGTCCACCTGCTGAGCGGTCCAGTCACCGATGTCGCCCAGACGTGCCCGGGCCCGGTCCACGTGTTCGCCGGTGCTCTGCGCACCACCCGCTGCCACGTAGGTGGTCCAAGCGGCATCGACGGAGGTCAGGACCTGGCGGGCCTGCTCGCTTGCCGTCGGCGCGCCCGTAGCCTCCAGGTCCGCCACCAGATCACGCAGCTCTCCTGCTGCCTCCTTGGACTCGCCGAGGCCGCCGAGGCCGGTGTCGACGCCGAAGCTGTAGGACCCCGACCCGACCTCGAACACGGCTGCCCCGCCCTCCATCCGGAGGAACCGAACCCCCTTGGCGGCGTCGGAAGGCCGGCCGCTCTCGGTGACCGCCCAACGGGTCTTCGACGGCACGTGGACCTCCGCGACGGTGTTGACCGGCACCGTCACCTTCAGGTCGAAAGCGCCGTTGTGGGTGTTCCACCGCGAGGACAGGAGGCCGTAGACGGTCTTGAGGCTTCCTGATCCCTCCGTCAGGTTTTCGCCGGGCACCGGAGCGATCCGGGAGCGCTTGTAGCCGGGGTCGATCGCGGAGAGGCCGCCGATGTTCTGGAACATCCAGTCGCCCACGGCGCCGTAGGCATAGTGGTTGAAGGAGTTCATGTCGACCGGGCCGAAGCTGCCGTCGGGCATGATCGAGTTCCAGCGCTCCCACACCGTGGTGGCACCGCTGACGACCTCGTAGCCCCAGGACGGGTAGTCCTTGTGGAGCAGCATCTTGTAGGCCAGGTCGTCTCGGCCGATCTTGCTCAGGGCGGGCAGCAGCAGCGGCGTACCGATGAAGCCGGTCCGCAGGTGGTAGTCGGTGAGCGCCAGTTTCGCCACGAACTTCTCACCGACCTTCTCGACCAGTGCCGGATCCGTGACCAGGTTCATGGCGAGGGCCATCGCGTAACCGGTCTGCGAGTTGCGCATGACGGTGCCGTCAGGTGCTACGTAGGCCTTGGTGAAGGCGGTGCGGATGTCGGCGGAGAGCTTGCTGTACTCGGAGGCCGCCGCGTCGTCGCCGAGGGCCTTGGCCACCTCGGCCATCATGCGGGCGTTCTCGGCGTAGTAGGCCGTGCCCAGGATGCCCTGCTCGGTGGGGTCGTCCAGGTGCAGCCAGTCGTTGGTGAAGAAGGTGGTGCGGCCGGGCTCGAGAAGGTCCGGTCCGGCGCTGTCGCGCACGAACTGGAAGAACTTCTGCATGGCGGGGTAGTTCTCCCGCAGGATGCGGGTGTCGTCGTAGGAGCGCCACACGGAGTACGGCACGGTGATCATCACGTCCGACCATCCGACGCCGCTCTCGCCGAACTGGCCCTGAGGGGTCGGTACGACCGCCGGCAGGTCACCGTTGGCGTACTGGGAGTTGCGCACGTCCGCCATCCAGTGGGACAGGAACGCGCGGGTGTCGACCAGGTAGTTGGCCGTCGGCGCGAACAGGCTGATGTCTCCCGTCCATCCCAGGCGTTCGTCGCGGGCGGGGGTGTCGGTGGGGATGGAGAGGAAGTTGCCCCGCTGGCTCCAGGAGATGTTGTCGACCAGTTGGTTGAGCATGCTGTCCGAGGTCGTCAGTGTGCCGGTGGTGGGGAGGTCGGAGCCCCACACGACGCCCTTGACGTCGGCGAGCGCGGGGGGTTCGGTCATCCCGGTGATCTCGATGTAGCGGAATCCGTGCTGGGTGAAGGTGGGCTCGTAGGTCACCGTTCCGTTCTCGGTGAAGGTGTAGCGGTCGGTGACCTTGGCACTGCGGAAGTTGTCGGTGTAGAGGGTGCCGTTCTTGTTGAGCACCTCCGCGTAGCGGATCCTGGCTGTCTGGTCGGCGGAGCCGGTCAGCGTCAGCCGCGGCACGCCGACCACGTTCTGACCGAGGTCGTAGACGTAGGTCCCGGCGGTGGGTTCGGTCATCTTCCGGGCCTTGAGCACCTGCGTCCGGCGCACGGGCTCGTCGCTCTGCGGGACCAGGAGGGCGGTGCGGGAGTCCAGGCTCGCGGCGGGTTCCCACTTCGCGTCGTCGAACCCGGGCCGGCTCCAGCCCGCCGGCTCCAGACGGGCATCGTAGGTCTCGCCGTCCTGCAGGTCGGCCTTGACGTAGGGGCCGTCGCCCGCCTTCCACGAACCGTCCGTGGCGATCCACTGGATGGAGCCGTCGGTGTAGGTGATGCGCATCTTCGCCACGAGAGCGGGGGCGTCCCCATACTGACGGCTCCAGCCGATCCCGACCTTGCCGGCCCACCAGCCGTCCGCCAAGGACGCGCCGATCACGTTGTCGCCGCTTGCCAGCAGCTTTGTCACGTCGTAGGTCTGGGACTGGATGCGCTTGTGGTAGTTCGTCCAGCCCGGGGCGAGTACCTGGTCGCCGACCGGCTTGCCGTTGAGTTCCAGCTCGTAGAGGCCCAGTGCGGACGCGTAGACGCGCGCGGAGGCGACCTTCTTGCCGTTCTTGGTGGCGAAGTCCTTGCGCAGCAGCGGCTGCGGTCGAGCCGCGGGTTGGTAGAGGGCGTCGGTGGTGCCGGACACCGTGAGGGCGGAGTCGACGATCTCACCGCCGGTGAACGGGTTCCGTCCTGACGCGAAGTCGGTGTCGAGCAGAGTGCTGCCGTCGGTGCGGGTCACGACGGCGTCGTAGACCGTTCCCCGTTCGCTGCAACAGGCGTGGGTGCGGAAACCGATGTAGCCCTTCGTGAACGTGGAGTCCGTGAAGGTGTTGACCAGCTTGCCGTCGAGGGTCGTCTTGATGGTGGTGCCCACCACGTCGTAGCGGACAGTGTGCCGGCCAGCGAGGAGACCGGGGTTGGTGAAGCCGTAGGGCGCGAGATCGATCTCTTGAATGACGGAGTAGTTGCCCTTGACCTGCTTGTGCAGTCGCAGCATCGGGGTCGGACCCGTGGCGCTGAACTGCCACATGTACCCGTTGCTCACGTCGGAGGCGCGCAGGAACATGCCGAGGGCGGCGCTGTCGAGCTCGAAGTCGACCGTAGCGGTGTAGTCGGTCCACTTGTCCAGCTCGCTCGGAGCCGCAGGGCGAGTGATCCACTGGGCCCCGTCCCAGTCGCCGGGATCCAGCAGACCTGTCTCGAAGTACGCGTCCGCGCTCCACCGGCTCGCAACTCCCTTGTCGTCCCAGGCGCGGACACGCCAGTAGTAACGCGTGGCCGCCTCCAGGTCAGGACCGCCGTACCGTACGCCGACCTGGCGGTCGGACTTCACCTTGCCGGACGACCACGTATCGGCGGACCCCGGCGTGCGTCCGACCTGGATCTCGTAGGCCTTCTGCGATGTCGCCCGCCGGGCAGACGTCAACTGCCAGCCGAGGACCGGGTCCTCACCGCCGATGCCCAGCGGGTTCACCCGGCCGTTGGCGGTCAGAGCCTTCACGGTGAACGGCGCGTCCAGCATCGACGCCGCGGAGGACACCGGCGCCGGCAGGGTCGCCACGCTTGCGACGACGGCCAACGTGACAAAGCCTCTGAGGAGTTGGAGCAAGAGCGAGCGTTTGCGGAGCATGGCATCTCCATGGATTGAATCGTTTCAAGAGGCATGAATTGCCGGGACATTACTCATGTGACGAGCGACACGTCAACAAGCGGAACGCAGATTCCTGGAGAGTTCTGCCGCATTGCGACGACGCCAGACCTGGCCCGCACCGGCACACCGCTCTCCGCACACCGCCCTCGCCGTACCCACCGGGCTGCTGCACGAGGCGCTCCGACATGCAGGCACTGGGGTGCTCGCGGCCGCCGCCACTCGCAACAGCCCGACGAACGGCGACTGTTGCCACGGCCTTGACGGACTGCGAGTCGATGAGGATGGCGACCGCTCCGGGGCCCGGCCCGTCTCGCGTCGAATCCGCTTGCGGAACTGGTCGCGGATCAGCCCGCCGATGCCGGCGGCGGCCCAGCGGACCGTGAAGCCATAACAGGTCCTCCAGGGCGGACAATCCGCAGGCAGGGCCCGCCGCTTGCGGCCGGTGTGGACGGCGTGGCGGATCGCGTCGACGATCCTGCGGCGGGGGTGATTCTCCGGGCGCCGCCGGTGACTCAGCCTCGCGCGGCGAACGCGGTGGCCGCTTCCTCGAAGGACGCGGGTTCCCGGCCGAGCAGCATGCGCAGAACGTTGCTGTTGCCGTGGAGGCCGTGCCGGTCATAGTCCTGCCACATGGCACGCATGTCGGGGCCCCGGGACGGATCGTCGGCCACTCCTGGCGGGAGCGACGCTTCCGCCCAGTCGACCGTCCTCGCCTCGAGTTCCACACCTCGTACACGCCCCGCGATACGCAGGGCCTCGGCCGGCGTGGTGGTGGGTCCCGCCAGTTCGTAGGTCGCCGAGTCATGGCCCGGCTCGCAGAGAACCTTGACGCCGACTTCCGCCAGCTCACGCAAGTCGATGAACGAGAACTTGTTGTGGACGTCGAAGGGCACGTTCACCGGCCCGGCGGGAGCCCTTCCCCACGTCGACAGCACGATCTGGGCGAACATCGAGGGCTGGAGGATCGTCCAGCCCAGGCCCGAGGCCCGCACGGCGGCCTCGGCGTCCGCCTTGCGCAGGTGGTGACGCAGCCCGGGGGTGTGCGGGTGGAGGACGGACAGGTACACGAACCGGCGCGCGCCCTCGTGCTCGGCGGTCTCGAGCGCCCTGATCGCGAAGACGTCTTCTTCCGGGTGGAACGCCGGAGGGATCATGAACACGAAGTCAGCGTTCTTCAACGCCTGG
Organism: Streptomyces scabichelini; assembly: GCF_011045015.1. Taxonomy (GTDB): domain Bacteria; phylum Actinomycetota; class Actinomycetes; order Streptomycetales; family Streptomycetaceae; genus Streptomyces; species Streptomyces scabichelini. Next base: position 28,502 of record NZ_JAAKZY010000029.1, read on the forward strand.
CGGACGGAGCCGGGCTCCGTGAGATCGGCCTCGACGATCTCGTCGGCGCCCAGGGCGGCCACCCGTTCACGGCCCGCCGGCCCGTGCACCACTGCGCGGACCCTGAACGGAGCCCGCCGCGCCGCCTCCAGCAGGTACATACCACAGAGCCCGGCCGCCCCGATCACCGCGAGCAAGGGCGGCTCTTCGCTGCGTGCGGCTTCCGTTTCGGACACTTTCCGGTTTCCTCTCGCTGCTGGATCCTCGATGGCTCCGCAGAGCACGATGACGGACTCGTGCCTCGGATCAAGGATTGATCACGGGCATCCACATGGGTTCGTCGCGGCGTTGGATGGCGTCGACTGCCCCCACCGCCTCGCTGAGCGGGAACCGATGGGTGATGAGCTCATCAGCGGCGAGGGCACCGGTCTCCAGCAGGCGCAGGACCTCCAGCGCGTCGTTGCGGGTACAGGCGCGGGTACCGATGAACCGCCACATGTTCATCATCAGTGCCATCGGGGACAGCGGCAGCGGCGTGTGGTTGCCTCCCATGTGCACCAGTGCGCCGCCGGTCGCGAGCCCGGCCATGGCCTGGCCGGTGACCGGCCCGTCGGGGACGTAGTCGAGGACCGCGTGCGCTCCGCCGGGTGCCAGTTCGCGCAGTCGGCCGGCGAGTGCGCGGGTGGCAGTCCAGTCGTCGGGGAGTTCGTCAAGGGCGACGATGCTTGCCGGGATGCCACCGGACAGCCCGGCGACGGCCTTGAGCCGGTCACTGTGGCGGCCGACGAGAATGAGGTCGGCGACGCCGAAGTGCTTCGCGAGCTTGACCGTCGCGGTGCCCATGGCACCGGTCGCGGCGGTGACGACAACGGTGGATCCCATCGGCAACTCGGCCCACTTGAGCGCGCGTACGGCGTTGGCGAGGGTGTGCACCTTGGCCGCGACGTCGAAGCTGACGGATTGCGGCAGCGGGTCGACCAGCCAGTACGGGAGGCGTACGTATTCCGCGAGGACGCCGTTGTGGTACTCGTCGTAGAGCGGCATCGCGGTGTCGTTGAAGGCGGCGTAGCCCATGATGGACTGCTGCGCGCACATCATGTCGCGGTCGGTACGGCAGTAGATGCAGGTACGGCAGTTCAGGAAGGTGTGCGCCCGGACCCGGTCGCCGATGCGAACGCCGGTGGCCTCGCTGCCGACAGCGGCGATGCTGCCGGCGGCCTCGAAGCCGAGGGTGGTGGGCAGATGCTTGAACGCGCCCATAGCGAGCAGGCGCATGATGCCCGGGGCCAGGCCGGCGGCGGCGACCCGCACCACGACGTCCATCGGGCCGGGCTCGGGGACGGGGATGTCCTCCAGGACGAGGGTGCTGGCGTCGCGATGGGCGCGCAGGGCGAGCATCGTGGTCATGAGTGGACCTCCACGTTGAGGGCCGCGAGCCGTTCGGGTGAGTAGGGGTCGGCGGTACGGGAGGTCTTGGCGACCTGCGGAACCTCGCTGCGCGAGAGCAGGCTGACGTAGTCGCCCGCCTCGGTCGCGACGCTGGCATGGGAGATGCCGAGCGGGATGCGCACGAAATCGCCGGGCTTGAGGTCGACGATGCCGTGCTGGGTGATCAGCGTGCGGTGGCCGTTGGCCTGGTACTGGATCTCGTCGGCATCGAGGGCGCGGCGGTAGCGGCGTTCACCGCCGGGCACGGTGCTGACGAGGCCGATGCGGATGCGGTCGGTGCCGTACAGCCAGGTGGTGTCCTGGGCGTGGTCGGGGCGCAGAACCTGTATCCGGCGGTCGTCGCGGTGAACGTGTTCCAGCAGCTGCTGTTCGTCGACCCCGAAGAGGGTGATGTCGCGACCGGGTGTGCCCAGGTTCCAGCTGACGGCTTCGTTGGCCGCGGCGGACTGCCAGCCGGGAAACGGCGGGAACACCGCCTGGGATTCACGCTGAGCCGGTACCAGCTCGGCGACCGGCGCGGGGATGTAGAACAGCAGGTGGCTTGCGGCGCGGCTGTAGTTGTCGTGGGCCACACCCCGGGGGATGCGGGAGAACTCGCCGGGCCGGTGCTCGACCACACCGAGTTCGGTCATCAGGGTGCGCTCACCGGCGATCTGGTAGGAGAGCTCGTCCACGTCGCAGTTGCGGTGGTAGAACGGCTGCCGTCCGTCCAGCTTCTGCCACTCGACGCGGATCTCGTCGTTCTCGTAGACACCGCGCGGCGGGGCGTACGCCTCTTCCTGGTACTCCTGCGGGTAATGCACCACGGTCAGTGGCGGGTGCTCGTCCCCCAGCTTGATGGGCACCTTGGACGGATGCGGCGGCGACAGCAGCAGGTGCTCGTCGCGGACGACGCTCTGCAGCGGTTGGTTCGATGCCATGACCATGAGGTCCTCGTCGACACTCACGGCAACCTCCTCGTTCGGGGTGGCGTCGCGTAATGCGGCTCAGGTTGTCAGCCGATCCCACTGCCCGGAGTTCGGCAGGATCGGGGTGTCACCTGTCGCGGCACACCCGGCAGACAGGTGAGCGGACAGACAGGTGATGGGGGCTGCGTTCGAAGGAAGGCGCCGATACGGGGGCTTCGGTGCCATGCGCGGCCGGTGCGGCATGATGACTGCTGCTGGCGCTGTTATTTCTTTCGGCCCCAGAACATCTCGATGCCGCGCCATTCCATCAGCTGTGGGCTGTCGACCGTGTCCCCGAATGCTTCGCGGACCTCTTCCCCGGACCAGTAGGGAATGTCTTCCACGGTGATGTGCTCAAACAGCTTGTCGAACCATTGCCGGAGATGGACGTCGGAGTTGATGCGGGCAAGGAACGACGGCCCTTTCAGGACCGACTCGGCCAGCACGATGCGGCGGCCCGGCTTCATCACGCGCAGCAGGTCCCTGGCCGTCTCCTCCCAGTCGTCGCAGTGCTGGGTCGCCTGGAGCACTGCGACGCAGTCGTACGACTCGTCGGCCAGCGAGTCGGCGTAATCCCAGCGCCAGCAGCCGGTCTGGCCGTTACGGCCGGGGAGCCGCCCCATGACCGCCTTCCGCCCGTCGTGGATGATCTCCACCTCATCGACGGCGCCGTCCGGTCCCACGATCTCCCGCATGTCGTCCACCCACCCCGCGGGAGCAATTCCCTCGCCGATGAGCATGACCCTGTCTCCGGCGCGGAGCTCGAGGAGACCGTAGACGATTTCGGAGATCGGCCGGGCCAACTCCCTCCAGATGTACGGCAGTCCGCCCGCGATTTGCATGGCGAGCTCCCATTTGGCTCGCTGGGTGCTGTCGTAGACGTCCTTTCCGAGAATCGCCTCGTCCCACGGCTGGATGTGGTCCCACGGGTTTCCGCCACCGAAACTGCTCTTGGTTTCGCTGCTCACCTGATTGCCTCCACGACCGGGCCGTCGCACGTGCGACGGCCGCCGGAAATGACTTTGCTGACTTCGAGGACGCCACGGTTCCGGCATCCTCAGGATGACCTCTGCGCGTCAGGCGCAGGTGTTCACGAGGGTGCCGATTCCCTCGATCTCGATGCGGACCTCGTCACCGGACCGTAGGAACAGGCCTTGTTTGTGTCCGACCCCGGCCGGGGTTCCTGTGGCGATCACGTCACCGGGTTCGAGGGTCGTCTGCCGCGACAGGTAGGAGACCAGCGCGGGAACCGGGTGAATGAGCTGGGACGTACGCGCGTCCTGGCGAAGCTCGCCGCCGACCCAGGTGCGCAGGTGCAGGTCGTCGGGATCGGCGAACTCGTCGAGCGTGGCCAGAGCGGGGCCCATGGGGGTGAAAGTGTCGAAGCTCTTGGCCGCGGTGACGTTGGCGGCCCGGCCGGGAACGCGTCCCTTCTGGACATCGCGCGCGCTGACGTCGTTGCAGATCGTGAAGCCGGCGACGAACGAGTACGCGTCCGCCTCCGGCACGTCGGTGGCGCGCCTGCCGATGACGACCGCGAGTTCGCCTTCGTAGTCGACCTCGTCCGGAGCCACCTTCGGAAAGCGGATCTGCGCCCCCGTGCCGATCACCGAGGACGGAGCCTTCAGAAAGACGACCGGATCCTCCGCCGTGCCGGCGTACCCCACCTCGGTGCGGTGACCGGCGTAGGCGTAACCCACCGCCCAGATCTTGGAAGGTCTGGGGACGGGGGCCATGAGCTGGGCCTGAGTCCGGTCCATGGGTACACGGTCGCGGACCGCGGCGGTGGCGATGGACGCGATGTCGAGGCCGGTCTGCAGGGCGGCACCGAGGTCCGTCGCGTAGAGGTCGAGGAGGGCGACGGTTTCGCCGTCGCTCTCGAGTCTGCCGATTCCCTTGGCCGTGCTGACGATTCTGGTCACAGGGCCACCGCCGGATTGTCGAGGCGCAGCAAGTCGTCCTTTGGGTCACCGGCGCGGTAGCGGGCGACGAAGCGCTCGGGGTTGAGCTCCAGGCCGGAGGGGTTCGCCGCGAAGACGGGCCCGGACATGAAAGCCACCTCCTCCTCGGTGGTGGCGAAATTGGCGCAGGAGAACTCGACGATGTTCCCGTCCGGGTCGCGGTAGTAGAAGCTGGTGGCCTGGCCGTGGTTGGCGGCACGGTGCGGGCGCGCGCCCATGGACGCCATGTGCTCGAACTGGGCGACCAGTTCACCCAGCGAGCCGACACCGAACTGGAAGTGATGCAGGCCCGGCCCGGATGGTTCGGTCGTGATCAGGCTGTCGATGCCGAACAGCGCGAGGACCTGGCTGCTGTGCGGGGCGTCATGCACACGGAAGAAGCCCAGCCGGACATCGACCGCTCGCTCGGGCATCCCCGCGGGACGCGGCAGGGCATCGGGGTCCGGGGTCCGCTCGTAGAAGGGACCGTGTCCCAGTACGTGCGTGTAGAAGGCGGCCATGTCGTCGTAGCGGCCGGTCTTGAGCACGAGCTCGGCTATCTGCAGCGCGACGGCTTGCGTCTCGCTGGCCGCGGGGGCGGCCGTGCTCTGAGGGGTCGTCATCGTGAGGGCCTCCTTGCCCGTCAGACGGTGGGGTGCAACGGCCTCGATGTTCGGTGGGTGATCCGCCACTCCCCGCCGGAGTGGCGGAACCGGTGGACGGTACTGAGGACGCGGTCCAGGACGTAGGTGCCGTCGGGCTGCCGGACGTGCAGCAGAACAATGGTCTGCAACTCGACCCGCATGTCGTCGCTTCCGTCGTCCTCGTCGTCCTGACCGGTGACGACCTCGTTGGCGAGCACATGGACGGTCTGCCGTCCGGTGTTGGCCTCCCGCGCCTTGAGGAAGCCGAGTATCTCGTCCCGCCCGCGGAAGACCCTGCCGTGTGCCTCGAACTCGGCGTCGTCGGCGAACGCACTGATCCCCGCGGCGGCCCGGCCCCTGTCGATGTCGCGGTGGTAGCTGACGACCAGGGCCCGGCAATGGCCCACAGCATCGCTTGGATCGACCGGAGACACCACGACGCTCCTCTACCTCTTGAACCTGGGTCAAGCGTAGCACCGCACCCGTCTTGTCGATAGATGCCTGTTCTTCGAGCCCTTCCACAGGGAAGCCTAGGCATGCGATTCTGACTCAGGTTCAAGAGCTTGGATCGTGACTGACCCAAGCCGTGCTCAGGAAGGCAGGTCCCCCGTGTCTGACCGCAACGAAAGAGCCGGATCTCGGCGTGTCCTGGTCGTCGGGGCGGGGCCCGTGGGTCTCTCGCTCGCGATCGAGCTGGGGTGGCGCGGTGTGCCGGTGACGGTGATCGATCAAGGCGACGGCCGCGTGCCCTTCCCGGCGGGCGAGGCGATCTTCTCCCGCACCATGGAACACCTTCGGCGCTGGGGCTGTGCGGAAGCGGCGCGCGCGGAGGCGGCACCGCCCACGGACTATCCGCACCGTACGGTGTTCGCCACGTCAGTGACGGGACACGTACTCGCCGAATTCGACTACGAGGTCACGAACCGGTCTCCCGGCGCGTATGGCCCGCTGACACCGGAGGGCCCCGCGTTCCTCTCCAAGTTCTCGTTTCTGCCGTTGCTCGAACGGACGGCGCGAGGCCTGCCCTCGGTCGAGATCAGGTTCGCCACGCGCCTGGAGACGTTCGACCAGGACGCCGACGGTGTCCTCGCCGTGGTACGTGACCTGGAGATCGGCGCCTCCGAGACACTGGCCGGCGCGTACCTAGTGGCCTGTGACGGTGGCCGCAGCGGCGTCCGGCGGGCACTGGGCGTCGAGTTCGAGGGCATGTTCGCGCAGGGCCAGAACTTCGCGGTGCATTTCCGTGCGCCGCAACTACTGGACCTGCTCAGGGAGCGGTTGGGCGGCCCGGCGGTGCAGATCCACACGCTGTCGTCGGCGCGCAGGCCGTACGTCACGGTGGTCAACGGCGTGGACGAGTGGCGGCTCTCGGTCTACCTGGAGGAGGAGCCGGAGCCCGGGGACGCGGTCGCCTGGGTGCATGAAGCCGTCGGTGCGTCGATCGATGTGGAGATACTCGCCGCACAGCCCTGGAGCGGGCACTGCGTCGTGGCCCGCAGCTACCGTGCGGGACGGGTGTTCCTCGCAGGTGATGCGGCGCATCTGTTGTGGCCCAAGGGAGGCTTCGGTGCCAACACCGGGATCGGCGATGCCGTGGACCTCGGCTGGAAGCTCGCCGCGGTCCTCCAAGGCTGGGGAGGCCCCGCGCTGCTCGACAGCTACGAACTGGAGCGGCGGCCGATCGCCGTCCGCAACGTCACGGAGGCATCGAGCAACTGGAGGTCCGACTCCCAGCTCACGCCCGACGCCGCGCTCGGCCGCGCGGACGCGGAGGGCCACCGAGCCCGCCGTCAGACGGGCGAGATGATCCGCCGGTCGAGGGGCAAGGAGTTCCGCTGCACGGGCGTCCAGCTCGGATACCGCTACAGCGGCTCCCCGATATGCGTACCGGACGGCACCCCGGAGCCGCCCGACGAGCCGGACGACTACGTCCCGTCGACCTGGCCCGGTTGCCGCGCGCCGCACGTCTGGCTGCCCGACGGCAGCTCGGTGCTCGACCACTTCGGCCGCGGCTTCGTGCTCGTGGTCTCGGGGTCGGCAGACCCGTCTTCGCTGGTGGAAGCCGCGCACGAGTGCGGCGTGCCGTTGGCGGTGCTGCGCCTTACCGAACCGGCCGCTGCGAGGCTGTACGAGCGGCCTCTGGTGCTGGTCCGCCCCGACGGGCACGTCGGGTGGCGGGGCGAGCAGGCGCCTGCCGATCCCGTCGCGGTGCTCGACCGGCTGCGCGGGGCAGAGCCCGGGAATCCTGCCGCGGGTTCGGTCAAAGTGACGCAGGCGGTCTCGGCGAGAGTCGGTACTCGCCAACCCTGACCCCCCGCGATCATCTGACCCACCGCGCTCAGCGGTCATGCCCTCTTGATCGGTGAACGCCCGGCCAGGACGGACTCCATCAGGAGGCGGATCATCTCGTGCGCCGGTCTGTTCCGGTCGTTGGGCACGTTCGCGCCTTCGAACACGGCGACCACGGTATCGCGGAGGAGCGCGGCATCGATGTCGGGGTCGCCGTCGAGGCCGCGCTCGGCCATGACCTCGTCGACCAGTCCGACGATCCAGCCCAGAAAGGTGTTGTGGGCGGCCCGAACCGCCTCGGAATGCGGAAGCCGGTCGTGCATGGCCTGGTGCAGCGGCCGGGAATAACGCATGTCGGACAGCCCCCGCACCAGCCGGCTCAGCGGGTCGGCACCCGCCAGCTCCGCGTTGAGGGTGCGGATCTCGCGGCTGAGCATCCGGTCCATCACCGCGGCGAAGATGTCGTCCTTCGAGTTGAAGTACCAGTAGACGTTGCCCCTGGCCACACCAGCGGCGGCGCTGATGTCCGCCATCGTGGTCTTGTCGTAGCCCTTGGCGAGAAAAAGCTCGGTGGCCGCGGCCAGCAGATCACCTGCCCGCTCTTCACGGGGGATCTGTTGGCGGTTCCGCGGCATCCCGGGCTCCTCTGATGTGTTCAGCTCGTCTCAACTGAGTGTAGACAGCGGGCGCCAGTGTCCTGACGGCAGTGGATATGGCTGTCCCTGCCAGTGGCAGGAACAGCCATGTCGGTTTGCCTGCTGGGTTGTCCGCCGCCGCGTGGACTCCCTCCGGCGCCGCCGCGCGTACGCGGTCTGCCAGCCCCGGCCCGTACGCGACCGGAATCGCTCCCAGGTCGCGCAGCAGGTCGTGCTCGGCCGGGCTTGCCGTTCCGAGGACAGTGGCACCGCGGCCCGCCGCCAGCTGCACGGCCATCAGGCCGACCCCTCCCGCGGCGCCGTGGATCAGCACCGACTCGTCGTCGCGCAGGCCGATCGCTTCGAGAACGTGCACGGCGGTGCGGTGACACCGGCGACCAGCAGGCCGCCGGTCTCTGCTCCCAGGACAGACTGGCGGGCTTCGGCACCACTGACGAGGCCGGGACGACGAGTTCGGCGGCGTACGCGCCGGGCGCACGATAGGCGATCACCTTGTCGCCGACCTCGATCAGACCTGCGGGCCGGTCGCGTCGGCACCCACCGCCGTCACCACACCGGCCGCTTCGGCACCGAGCCGCATCGGCAGCTTCGCCGGATCGGTCCCGAAGGCACCGCTGTACATCTTGTGATCGACAGGGTTGACGCCGACGGCTCGGACCGCGATGCGCACCCGGCCCGGCCCGGGCTCCGGGACGGCGACGTCGATCACCGATGGTGCCGACGGCGGCCATTCCTCTACGCGCCTCCCTTTCCTGGGAGAATCACCAACAAGGCAGTAGAAATTTCGGGACACCTTCATCTGCCGGCCTCTACGCCAAGAGGCTCGCTGCGCATGGATTCGTCACCGTGGTATACGACTCCTCCTATCAGGGAGACCGAACGTCGTTTCAGGGCAGTGGCTACCGTCAGCGCAGCTCCCATGGGCCGAGGCCAGCATCCCAATTCCAAGGCCGTTTCCTGCTGACCAGCATGTGCAAGATGTTCGCGTTCTCGGCGTTCGAACCAGATTCCAGAACTGCTGACCCAACCACCGGGACCACGACCAGCTAGTCGGGCACTGCTCCGGCGCCGTTCGACGCTGCCCAAGCAACGCCCGACGGTGGGGAGCCGCCCCTGAAGGGGAGAATCACTCACCCGGATAACAGTAGGCAGGGGAAATTTTCTTACCCCTCACAGCGCGCTCTTGCGATGCAAAGCTTGGTCGCGCGCTGAACAAAGACATTCGAGGAGACCGATCACCATGCCCCATTCCGGCCGCCTCACAATCGCCATTGCCTTCCACTCGGGCTACGGCCACACCGCCGTCGTCGCCGAAGCCGTGGCGCGTGGCGCGGCGGGAGCCGGCGCCGAGGTGGTCTCGGTCTCCGTCGACACCATCACCGACGAACAGTGGGCGCAGCTGGACGCCGCTGACGCGATCATCTTCGGTGCCGCAACGTACATGGGTACCGCCTCCGCGGCTTTCCACGCGTTCGCCGAGGCCAGCAGCAAGCGCTGGTTCTCCCATGTCTGGGCGGACAAGCTCGCCGCGGGCTTCACCAACTCCGGTGCCAAGAGCGGCGACAAGTCGTCCACCCTGGGCTATTTCGCCACCTTGGCCGCCCAGCACGGCATGCACTGGATCAGCCTGGGTCTGCTGCCGGGCTGGGATTCCACCCGGGGCAGCGAGGACGACATCAACCGGCTGGGCTTCTTCATGGGTGCCGGCGCCCAGAGCCCGACCGATGCCGGTCCGGAAGCAGTCCACAAGTCGGACATCGCCACGGCAGAGCACCTGGGTGCGCGAGTCGCGCGCCAGGCCGCGATCTTCCGAGCCGGACGGGCCGACCTCCCCTCCTGATCACAAGGTCTTCTTTTCCGTATCCGACTCCCCCCGTTGTCCCCCGCAAGGAGCGCACCATGTCCGATGCCCCGAACCTCACCCTCATCCGCCGGGTCTACGAATCCCGAATGGCGCCCGAGGTCACCAAGGAGGTCATGGCCCCGGACCTCGTCTGGGACATCACCCCGGGCTTTCCGAACAGCGGCGTGTACCACGGCTGGGACAGCGTGGCGAAGGACTTCTTCGGCACGCCGATGCCGAACATCGTGTCCTTCGGCGCGGTGCCCGAGGAGTTCTACGCGGACGACGAAGGTCACGTCTTCGTGTTCGGGCACTACCACGCCGAGACCAAGACCGGGGGCAAGGCCGGCGTCCGGTTCATCCACCTGTGGACCGTCCGTGACGGCAAGGCCGTAAGCATGCGGCAGGCCGCCGACAGCCACATCCTCCAGGAAGCCCTCAAGGGCTGAGACCACCCAAGGAAACACACCCATGGCGAAGATCCTCTTCGTGATCACCGCGTCCGACCACTGGACGCTGGCGGACGGAACCCGGCAGCCGGCCGGCTTTTGGGCCGAGGAAGCAATCGGCCCGTACCAGGTCTTCAAGGAGGCCGGAATCGAGATCGCGGCGGCGACACCCGGCGGTGTACCGCCCACGGCGGATGCGCTCAGCCTCACCGCGGAGTTCAACGGCGGCGAGGAAGGCGCCGAGCGCATGCGGACCGCGCTGCGCGAGGCCACCGAGCTGGCGCATCCGATGCGTATCGAGGACGTACGCATCGACGAGTACGAGGCTGTCTTCTACCCGGGCGGCTGGGGCCCGATGGAGGACCTGCCCGACGACGCCGAGTCCGGCAGGCTGCTCACCGAGTGGCTCGCCTCGGGCAAGTTGGTGGCCCTGGTGTGCCACGGCCCAGCTGCACTGCTGGCCACCATCGGTCCCGACGGGACATCCCCGTTCACCGGCTACCGCCTGACCGGCCTCTCCAACGCCGAGGAGAAGCTGAACGGTCTCGCGGGCCGCGCGAAGTGGCTGCTGCAGGACCGCCTCGCGGGCGAACTCGGCGCGGACTACCGCGAGACCGAGCCGTTCGCCCCGCACGTCGAGGTCGACCGCACCCTGTACACCGGCCAGAACCCGGGCTCGGCGGTCCCGCTGGCACAGGAAGTGCTCAAGGCACTGAGCTGACGCCGGCCCTGTGCCGGCCCTGTGCCGGCCCTGCGCGCTCTCTCGGCGGCCTGGTACGCACTCCGGGCCGCCGAGGTCTCTTCCGCCTGCTGCCCCACACGTCCGAACCGAGATCGTTTTCGTACATCAGCCAGGCCAACGTAGGCAGGATCTTTCCCCCTCACAACGCCGGGCTTTTGTGCGAGGCTGCAAATCATGAACCGCAACCCTCATCTGAACGAACTGGGTGAGTTCCTCAAGGCCCGCCGTGCCGAGCTCAGTCCTTCCGAGGTCGGACTCCGCGGAGGGCAACGGCGGCGTGTGAGCGGTCTGCGCCGTGAGGAAGTGGCTCTTCTCGCCGCGATCAGCACCGAGTACTACACGCGGATCGAGCAGGGCCGTCTTCAGGCATCGGCTCCCCTCCTGATCGAGATCGCCGAGGTGCTCCGTCTGAACGAGGACCAGCGAACCTATCTCTTCGAACTCGCGGCGAAGGAGAGGGTGCGCCCGTCCAGGTCAGGCGATCGCCAACAGGTGGATACGCGGCTTCAGCGCATGCTGGACGATCTCAGCGCCTCCCCGGCCTTCGTCATCGGCCGGCGCACCGACATCCTGGGCTGGAACCAGCTCGCCGCCGCCCTGTGGACCGATTTCGGGCGCTACCCGGAGCAGGAGCGCGTGTTCGTCCGGCTGCTGTTCACCGAACCCTGGATGCGCGAGCTGTATGCCGACTGGGAGGGGGTCACCCGGCTGGCCATCGCCCAGCTGCGCATGGAGAGCGCGCGCTACCCCGGCGACCGGCGCCTCACCGCTCTGGTCGAGGAACTCTCCACCCGTGACGCACAGTTCCGGGAGTGGTGGACCGCGCATGACGTCGCGATGCGGGGCAAGGGCGTCAAGAAGCTTCGTCACCCGGTGGTGGGTGAGCTGACCCTCGACTGGAACACGCTCACGTGTGGCACGGACCCCGACCAGCACATCATCGTGTGGAACGCCGAACCCGGTTCCCCGTCCCACGATGGGCTGCGCCTCCTGGCCTCCTGGGCTGCGGAGCAGAAGCGGACGGCGTCCGACACCGTCGCGTAAACCAACTGGGTGCCGACGTTGCACTCCGCCGCGGTGCCGCGCACCCGAACCGGGTGGCGCCGAGATCCCTGATGACGTCGACGGACTCGTCGACGCCGCGTCGCTCGGCGGTCTCACCGCTCGTGCGGTCCGCGACGGCGGCCGAGTGGTGACGCTGGCGCGTTCCGCTACCCCGGGGAGCGCACCAAGCTCGACCGGCTCCCGCAGCAGGTGGAGGAGGGCCGCATCGCGCTGCGGGTCGCGAAGGCGTTTCCAGCGGAACAGGCCGCCGAAGCGCACCGGCTCCTCGCCGCAGGCGGGATCCGTGGCCGACTGGTCCTTACGTTCTGAGCACGGCACGTTCTGAGCACGGCGACGAGGGAGGCACAGCCGGTACCACCGGCGGATCGCAGCCGGCGAATGCGGCCCTCGCCTGGCGACGCGTGGCACCACGGCTCCGGCGTCATCAGACCTCCAGGGACGGGCTCCCGGTGGCAGGCGCAGCCGTCGCCGCGGCCGATGGCGTGAAGGTCCGGGCGAGGGCATCGGCGCCGCGTGCCAGCAGGCCCACATCGACACCGACCGCGGTGAACGTGGTCCCGAGATCGATGCACCGTCGCGCGAACGCGGGGTCGGTTGTCAGCACGCCGGCGGGTTTGCTCGCCGCGCGCACGCGGCCGATCGCGTGCTCGACCGCCTCGGTGACGGTCGGTGGCCCAGCCCCGGAGGAGGTGACGGTCACTTGGTTTTGGGGCTGTCCGGCTTTTCGGGACACGGATGCGTCGGCCCGGGTGCCACGGTGTTCGTCGATCTGCGCGCCGGCCACGGCGGTGATGAGTACGGCGATGCCGAGGAGCACCTGCAGGCAGGAGCTGACGATGGCGCGGAGCCGGTACAGCAGCGCGGCGGTCAGCAGCATGACGCCGCCGGCGATGCCCACGTACAGCCAGTTGGGGGTGAGCGAGACGTCGGAGTTGTCCGCTCCGGGATCGAACGGCTTCCAGCCGCTGTAGTCGATGCCGATCAGGAAGGCCACGACGGCCCCGATGCCGTCGAGGACGATCAGCCCGACGGCCAAGGCGATGTCCCCGGCGAGGGGCAGCCACCGGCGTCCGGTTCGCGGGGGCGGCACGTTGTCACCGCGGAACTGCGGCAGGCCAGAGAGCCTTGGGGAGGCGGGGTCGGGCATGGGCACAAGTTTCCCTCAAAGGCAGGACCGGGTCCTGAGTACAGGTACTCAGGACCCGGCGTGGTGCGGATGTCAGCCGTGGATCAGGGGCGAACCGAGGAGTTCCTGGGTGATGGCGCCCTTACCGTCGCCCTCGATGTCGTAGACGACCGTCGCGTCGGTGGACCACCACAGCTCACCGTCGTAGACCGCGGCCGGTGCGACGCAGGTGTTCGCGGGTTCCAGCAGGAACCACGAGTAGTTGTCGTTGACGAGCTTGGTCCAGTCGCACGTCTTCGACGTGACGACGTGGTCCTCGGTGGTCTTGGTCAGGCGCTCCTCGATCCGCGTCGTGATCTTGAAGCTGGTGAACCGCTTGGAGTTGTCGACGACCTGGTCGTCCATGATCTGCCAGCTCATGACCGACTTGCCGGTCATACGGCCGGACAAGGTTGCGGTGTTCTGGACGTAGTACGCGCTGTGCGGCTTGTCGCCGGGGAAGACCACGTCGAACTGGGAGTCGGCGGTGCCGGCCGAGGCCGGCGTCGCGGCCAGGGCGACGAGTGCGAGGGCGGCGGCGCCGCCCGCGACGGTGGTGGGCAGAAGCTTCCTCATGAAGGGGTCCCTTCCGGGTCGAGGCCGAGTGGGGCCCCGCCTGAGCGGGGCCCCCAAGACGGCAGCAGGGGTTACAGACCCATGCCGGTGAAGGTGCGCTCCAAGGAGTCGGCGTACAGGCGGGCGCCGCCGATCTTCGGGTGGAACGACTGGGCCGACAGGCCGTAGTCGCTGATGATCGGGTAGTCCAGGGCCGGCTGGTCCGAGTCGACGAGCGTCTTGACGATGCCGTGGACGGACTCGGGGTTGCCGCAGACGGCCTTGCCCGCGAAGTTCTGCTTCGGGTTGGAGAACCAGGCCTTGATGCCCTTGGCCTTGGCATCGTCCGCGGCCCTCTGCATCGCGGTCGCGAGTGTGTCGGCCACGCTGCTGAGCCAGTCCGTGGACGACGCGGACAGGCCGATCTGGCCAACGGCCGGGACCGTGATGCTCAGGCACGCGCCCCTGTCCTCGATCAGCGGCGGGTACCCCATCAGCGCGATCTTGGCGTTGGGGGCCCTCTGGCTGATCTCCGTGACGACCTTGGTGATGTCCGGCCGGACGATCTCGTTGATGATGCCGACCGCGGCCTTCTCCAGCGGCTGCCCGATGAACTTGCGGTCACGGCCGCCGACGGACTGGTCGACGTCGCCCTCTTCGAAGGTCTTGTCCTTGCAGTTGCCGCCGTTGAACGCGACCAGGCACTTCTGGATGACGTCGGCGAAGCGTGCGTCGTTGCCGCCGATGGAGATGGTGACCAGGCTGGTGTTCTGGTCCAGGTAGCCCTTGTCGATCTGCGGCTTCTCACCGCCGTTGGACTGCACGATGCCGTTGTGCACCACGTTGTAGGTGCGGGCGCCGGAGCAGGCGATCAGGTGGTAGTCCGTGGCGGTGCCGTAGCTGTCGGCGGCGGCGCCGATGGACTGGGAGCGGCCCGGGATCGTCGCCTGGCGCGACCACGCCTGGGTGGAGCGGTGGCAGGCGTTGCGGGTCTTCTTGTTCTGCTGGTCGAGGTAGTTGGTCTCCGGGTAGTAGTCCCGGTTGCCCTCGGAGGCGCCCTCACCGGAGGAGTACGAGTCACCCATGGCGACGACGAAGTCCTTCGGCTTGGCCGACAGCGGCTGGAAGGCCACCGAGTCCCAGGCGATGTCCTCGTCCCCGGTGCCGTCCTCGGCGTCGGTGTCGAGGGTCACCGACGGCGTGCCGGTGAAGTTGAACACACCCAGGTCGACCCACTTGTTCGCACGGATCCGCTGCGGGTGCACCCGCACCGGCGAGGTGGAGTCGGTGCCGCCGATCCGGTAGGCGGCCTGCCGGGTGTGTGCGCCGTGGTCCGGCATGTGCACGAACACGCGCATCCACCCGCGCTGGGTGCCGCTCAGCGTCCACTTGCCGGAGACGTTCAGCCGCTTGCCGTCCGCGGTCGCGAGCCAGCGCGTGTGGCCCATCCAGAAGTGGTTGTTGTTGCCCGCGCCGATCTGGTGCAGGTCGACCTTGGACGGGTACTTGCCGCCCTCGCCCGCGAAGGTGAACTGGAACGTGCCCTTCGAAGCCACGGTGCAGGTGCGCCCCGAGGATCCCGCCGGAACGGTGCCGCCTGGCAGGTCGTCCACGATCAGGGAGCCGGACGGCAGGCCGGTGTTGCAGCGCGGCGGGTAGGAGTTCTCGTCGGGCTGCTCGGGATAGGTGTCGTCGAACCGGTGGACCGGGTTGCCGCACCGGGCCTCGGTGGTGCAGTTCTTCCAGCTCACCGGCTGGTTCCACCAGCACTTGAGGTACAGCGGGTTGTCGTCGTAGGGGTCACCGGGCAGCGCGCACGGGCCCTTGCCGTCGTCGTTGGAGGCGCCTTCACCGATCTTCGACGGCACGCAGTCGTTCTGCGCACCGCAGAAGGTGAAGAGGGGCGGCTTGGCGGAGGTCCGGGCGTCGTTGGAGTTCCACCAGGCGGCGCGGTAGCCCGGCTGCATGTCACCCGGCTTGAACATGGCCGCGATCGGTCGGGCGGCCCAGCCGATCACCTTCTCCTCGTACGGCCAGTCCTGCGGGTGCGCGGCGTGGCTGTAGTCGTCCTTGCCCGCGGAGTTCTCCAGGAACGGGGTCCTGTTCTCCTTCCACAGCGGGTTGGCCGGGTTGTTGGTCCAGCCCACGCCCCACTTGCCGTTCTTCGGCGACGACTTGGGGTAGTACCCCGCGTTGTACGCCCACAGTGCGTAGAACCAGTTCTCGATGTACTTCGGGTGGCCGTCGTTGATGGTCAGGCCGTCCTTGCGGGTGTCGTTCCACTTCTCGATGAGGATGTTGACACCCGCGGCGATGTTCGCCGCGTAGTCCAGCGCGACGGCTTCCTGCTGCGTCGTGGTCTTGGGCTGCTCGCCGTCCTTCTCCTTGCCGTGCATCCGCATGCCGTCGGTGACCTGCGTGATGCCGTAGCCGCAGTCGGCCTCGGTGAAGTCGATCGCCCACGGGTCCTGCTGATCGCCGTCCGAGGCGTACTTGACGCCGTAGAAGTTGCCGATCAGCGAGTTGGCCGTGACACCGGGCACCGCCAGCCGGGTGGCCTGCCACATGTTCGACTCCTGCGCCGTGATGCCCAGCATCACCTGCGCGGGCACGTGCCAGTCCTCACCGGAGCCGCCGACCAGCGGCGTCAGCGGGAAGAGCGTCTGCGGCGCGTAGGCCGCCATGCCGGTGTTCTTCCAGTTCGCCGGCCGCGTCGCGCTCTTGTTGAGCTTGCCGACGACGGCCTGGTCGACGGCCCACTCGACCTGGCGCGGGGTGGGCTGGAAGGCCTGCTTCTTGGGGTCGTTGCGCGGGACCGAGCAGTAACGGTCGGCTTCGACCGTGTCGTTGGCCGCCGCTCGTGTGCCGACCGCGGCCTTCGCGCCCTGCGCGAGCAGGACCGGGCTCGTCTGCGTGCCCTGGGTGACCTCGCGCTGCCCGCCGACGGGCTCGGACCCGGGCGGAGCATCCAGGACGACGGTCTTGCGGGTGTCGAGGGTCTCCACCGTGGTACGCACGGTGCGGGCCTCCAGGGCCTCCTCCGGACGGATCCGGGAGTCCTTGCCGTCCGCCCAGCGGGTGGTGACGACGGACTGGCCCCGGCTGGAGACCCGGGCGTCCTTGTCGAGGCCACCGGGGTTGCTCAGCACGCCGTCCGCCTCGGGCGAGGTGGAGTCGGCCTTGCCGGTCACGTACACCGTGCCCGACGGGGTGGCGGTGAGGTCGAACTCGTCGAGCCTGCCCTGCGCGAGTCCGGCGGGCTTGGCGTGGCCGTCGGCCTTCCTGACCTGTTCGGCGCTGACGCGGGAGACGGTGGCGGTGTTCTGCGCCGCCGCGGCGCTACGCGCATTCGACGCCTGGGGAGCCGGGTCGATGAACGTGACACCGCCGTCGGCGTCGGCCTTGAGCTGGAACGGCCAGGCCTTCGTGGTGGCGATGTCGCGGGTCCTGCCGCCCTTGACGCTCACGATGTGGTTTCCGGTGGCGGCGACGATGCCCTGGTCGGTGGGCACGGCCGAGGTCACCTGCCCGGTGACCGTCTGCTGGGTGCCGGCCTTCCCCGTCCTGGCGTCGACTGTGATCAGCCGGGTCTGGGTCTTCTCCGACCGGTCGTCGGTCAGCGCGGTGAACACCGCATCCTCGCTCTGGCCGCAGCCCGGGGAGAAGTAGCCCAGCGTGGCCTGGAACGGCAGCTTGGTGACCTGACCGTCGGTCAGGTCGACGAGGGCGGTGAACGCTCCGCGCGTCATCAGCTCGGGCTTGTTGGTGAAGGTGCGGGGCGCGTAGGCGACGGCCGCGTACTTCCCGGACTCGGTCAGACAGGCGTTGCCGATCCAGGTGTCGGTGTCGAAGCCGGGCTCGGACAGAGTCGCCGCCGTCTTCCAGGCGTACCCCTGCCTCTCGTCCGCGATGAGGACGTGGAATCCGGATCCGTCACCGGAGGTGGTGAAGGCCTGGTCGGAGGACTGCTTGTAGTTCTCGCCGAGGACATCCGGGCGCCGGTCCGTCGGGACGGCGTCGGGTTGGTCGCCGGGCTTGGTCCCCGGGTCACGGGCGGCCGCTGCCGACCAGCCCTTGGCTTCCGGCTGCGGGTCGGCCGCAGGTAATGCCTGCGTCGTGGCGATACCGGAGGACAGAGCCAGGGTGAGGGCTGCCGTCACCGGTATCCGCGCACGCCTCAGCATGGCGTTGCGTCTCAAGTGGAGTCTCTTTCTGCGGAGTTGTGCTTTCCACCTGCAATGGAATGCACGGCGCCGTCAGCGAAGGAGAGAGCAGCGGTCACGCGGGCCGAGAGGTTGCGTGGTCACCGGCCGCACCGGGGTCTGGGGTGCGGTCGCGCCGGGCACATGCGTGCGACGGGCGGCAAGGTGACACGCTAGGCGTCGCGGGACATAGCGCAGCATTCCCCCGTGAAAAGCGCGCATTGAGAACCGATGTTCGGTTCGGCGGTCACTTGAAACGTATCAGTCGGTCACGGCACGTGTCATCTACAACCTTCACAGTGAACACACATGTGGCACAGGGCACACATGTTCGTGCTGACTAAAAGTCCAACGCTGGGTATGGTTGCGGCGACCACTCAACCACCACTGTGCAACTGCACATGTTCTGGTGGGATTTCAAGTATTCCAGGGGGGAACCACCCATGTCCCGTGCGCTCTTACACAGCCGCACCGCACTCAGGGCCGCTGTCGCCGTCACCGCTCTCGCCGTCACGGCGGGCATGGCCACCACGGCGAGTGCCGCCCAGGGGGACCAGCCGGGCCCGAGCAAGTCGCTGAAGACCGTGAGTGTCCAGGGCGCTGAGGGTCTGTCGGTCGACACCGCGGCGAGCAAGGACACCAAGGCCGTCATCGAGAACAACAAGACACTGGCTGCCGCTGCCGCGAACGTGTGCGGCTCGGGCTACACGATCTCCACGGGCGCCTGGCGGCTGCCGACCCAGACTTCCGTGTACGGCACGCTCTATACGTGGACCAACGGCACCACCACCGGTTCCCGCATCTACGACAAGCCGATCTGCGCGGTCTTCTTCAACGACAGCGGCTACACCCGCTACATGGGCGTGCGGTTGAGCTCCAACTACACCGCCGATCCCGACAAGGAAGACTTCGGCGCCTACTCCACGTACGCGGGGCCCGTGTACCAGAAGCGGGGCTACTGCGGCACGGCGTACGCCTACATGGAGAACAGCAACGGCAAGGTCATGGTCGACGCTCTGCGCACGGTGGGAACCTGCAACTGATGTCCCCCGTGTTCCACCGAGCCTCCGCACCGTCCGCGGTGCGGGGGCTCCCCCTCCTTGCGGCTGTCGGGATCCTCCTGACCGGCTGTGCCGGCGGGGATGAGGAAACCGAAAGCCGACCGACCGGGTCGACACAGGCCGCCGCGCCGAGTGTGTCCGCGACAGCGGAGGACCACCGTGCGCCTGAATCGCCGTCCGCCGCCGGCACGCCGCCTGAACAGTCCTCCACACCTTCCGCGCAGGAGCAGCAGGCAGTCCAGGAGGGCAACAACTGGGTTCTGTCCGACCAGGGGGTGGAGGTGCGGGTCACGCCTCAGGATGAACTCGGCGCGTATGTGGCGATCTCTGTCACCAACGACAAGGACACCTCTTCGGATATCTCGGCCACAGTGCGCGTGCGGGGAGACAACGGATTCGACGAGCGGTACACCTTCGCTTTCCCCGATGTCCCGTCAGGAACGGAACACGGCAACAGCCAGATGCTCACGGACATCGGCGGGACACCTGCACCGGAAAATCTCGACATAGACATCGTCGCGGTCACCCGGAGCTGACGCCCTCACAGAAATGCGTCACTCGCCGCTCTGGTGGTGGTCACGGTCACCGCGTTGACCACCTACTGACCTTCAAAGGCCGAAGGGCCTCGCGGGTGGCGCAGTTCGGCCGGGAGGTCGGCCAGATACTCCTGCACCCGGGCGATGACCTGCTGTCCTGGCTCAGGCCGCCGCCTGGAGCAGCGCTCCAGGAGGTCTTCCGCCATCAGCACCGGCCGGGTCGAGACGAGCCCGGACGAGCATGACGCGTGCGCAGTTCTTGTCCCGTGGGGACACGGTTCCGCACGCGGTGCAGGTGTAGGCGCGCTCACCCAGCGGCTGGGGCCCCACCGCCCTTGAGGCAGTGGGGGAGCGTGCTTGGCTCTCATCCGGCCTTCGTTCGTCTGCAGATGACGGAGGCCGTGATTCCCGACCCGGGAACCACCACCGGGCATGTTCGAGGCCGGTCATGGACTCGCGCCGCATGACGGCCCCTCAGCTCGCTACACCGCCGACGCCTACAGCCCCCGCCGAGGCCCCGTCCACAACTGGAGCTGGGAGCCCAAGAGCGTACTCGCGCCGGTGGACCTGTCCGACGTCCCGGCCGACACGTCGCTCCCCGCGGGAGCGTAACCGGCCCTCGGCCCGTGGGACATATGCGTGCGCGTCCCCTAGGTCACGGCCCCGGCGACCTGTCAAGGATCCGCGGTACGCGCAGTACACGAGCACACGACGGCAGTCCACGACGCGAGGAAGCGCAGTCCGTCATGGGACGGGGTACCGGGCTCGGCGGTCGTGATCACCAGCTGCTGTGCGGCGTCGGCTGTTGAGGTCAGGCTGTCCCAGTCGAGAGTGACGTCGCCGGCGACCGGGTGGCGCAGCCTCTTCGCGCCGACCCGCAGGCTCGGCACCTGGCGGCCTGCCCACCACTGCCGGAAGTCGGCGTCGGCCACCGACAGCTCGCCGACGAGTGGGGTCAACCCTGGGTCGCCAGGGCACTGGGCGGCCTCCATGTGTAGTTGGGCGACGCAGCTCCGGGCGATCGTCCTCCAGTCGAGGTAAAGCTCCCGGCAGCCGGGGTCGGTGAAGAGCAGCCGGGCGTGGTTGCGTGCGCGGGCTCAACTCGGCCCTCCGCACCTGGAGGAATTTTCCCAGGCTCGTTCAGATGCGCGTCGCCGGTCATGACGGCCAGTCTCGCACCGCTCGGTCTTCGTGAGGGGGGTAAGGATTCCTCCCCTGGATAAGTCATTCCCAGGATGGAATTCTCCCCTTTGCGGGTTCGCACGACGGCGGCAAGGTCGATGACGCGACCGGCGACCAGGACCGGCCCACGGAGAGCATTCACCCGAACAAGCGGGCTTGCCAACCCCAATGGCCTGACACGTCCCGGACGACGAGCACCGCGGCCCGCGTGTCAGCACCCGTACCCGCCCCTGATGCCACAACGCACCTGACAAGACCTGGGAAAGCCTCATGCGAGCAACCATCATTCACGGCCCCGGGGACATCCGGGTGGAAAACGTCCCCGAGCCGAAGATCGTCGCACCCACGGACGCGGTCATCCGTACCGTCGCCACCTGCGTGTGCGGCTCCGACCTGTGGAGTTACCGGGGCATCA
Organism: Streptomyces scabichelini; assembly: GCF_011045015.1. GTDB lineage: Bacteria > Actinomycetota > Actinomycetes > Streptomycetales > Streptomycetaceae > Streptomyces > Streptomyces scabichelini. Next base: position 49,621 of record NZ_JAAKZY010000029.1, read on the forward strand.
ACCCGGTCACCGAGCCGCAGCCGATCGGCCACGAATACGTCGGCATCGTCGAGGAGACCGGCAGCGACGTCTCGACCGTCAGGCCCGGCCAGTTCGTCATCGGCTCCTTCATCGCCTCCGACAACACCTGCCCGATCTGCCGGGCCGGCTACCACACCTCCTGCCGGCACCGTGACTTCCCCAACGGCTGCCAGGCCGAGTACGTCCGCATCCCCCTGGCCGACGGCACCCTGGTCGCCACCCAGGAGCAGCCGGCCGAGGAGCTGATGCCGAACCTGTTGACCCTGTCCGATGTCATGGGCACCGGCTGGTACGCCGCCAGGGCGGCCGAGGTCAAGCCCGGTTCGACGGCGGTGGTCGTCGGCGACGGCGCGGTGGGCCTTTCCGGCGTCATCGCCGCGAAGGAACTGGGCGCCGAGCACATCATCGCCATGAGCCGGCACGAGTCCCGGCAGAAGCTGGCCCTGGAGTTCGGTGCAACCGACATCGTCACGGAGCGGGGCGAGGAAGGCGTCGCCCGCGTCAAGGAACTCACGAACGGCCTCGGCGCCGACTCGGTCCTCGAGTGCGTCGGCACCAAGGAGTCGATGCACCAGGCCCTGCAGTCCACCCGACCGGGCGGCAACGTCGGCTTCGTCGGCATGCCGCACGACGTGCAGATCGACGGCCAGCAGCTCTTCTTCTCGCACGTCGGTCTGCGTGGTGGTCCCGCCCCCGTGCGGGCCTACCTTCCCGACCTCATCGAGCGCGTCTTCAGCGGCCGTATCAACCCGGGCAAGGTCTTCGACCTCACCCTGTCCCTGGACGAGGTCGCCGAAGGTTACAAGGCCATGGACGAACGTCGCGCCATCAAGGCGTTGCTGCGCCCGTGACATGAAGCCCCGGCGGTGGTGGGCTCCGGTGAGCGGCGCCCACCACCGCCGGCACCCACCAGCGGCAACCGCGCCCACCATCGCGGCCGAGCAGAACGGACCGACCGTCATGACCAGCGAGGCGATCGCCGCCACTCACCCTCTGCTTCGCAGCCGTCGAGCCGCCGGCATTCGAGCTGCGGACCATGGTGGAGGCCGACGGGCGGGTCCTGGCGCCGGGCCGGTACGCCTCCCGGTTCCGTCCCTCGGGACAGGTACTCGAAAGCGAGCTGATCCTGCGCTTCACCGTCGCCGTGAGCCGCTCACCACCACTCCCCCTGACCCACAAGTGCCGATGACGGATCCAAGGAGGTTGGAGGCACACCGATGACGACATGGACGAGCGACGAGCTCAACCGCATCGCCAAGGCCGACGAGTTGGAAATGGCGCCGCGCCGCGGTGACGGCACCCTGCGGGGGCCGGTGCCGATCTGGGTCGTCCGCGACGGTGAGGACCTGTACGTCCGTTCCTTCCGGGGTAAGGACGGCGGCTGGTGGCGCGCGGCCCGCGCGAGCCACGAGGGGCACATCCGCTCCGGCGGCGTCGACAAGGACGTCACCTTCGTCGAGGTGGACGACTCCGAGATCAACGACCGTATCGACACCGCGTACCGCGCCAAGTACGGCCGCTTCGGCGGCGCGTACGTCAACCCCATGGTCGCCGCACGCTCGACGACACTGCGGCTGGTCCCCCGATGAACATGACGATCCCGATGGAAGCCGCTGCGCGCCCATCGGCTTCCGGTCCCTCCCAGGAGTAAGCGCCTTGCTCGGTCTCGAACTCGTCGTCGCCCTGGGCGCGGCCGTACTGCTGGGCAACGTCCTGGGGCAGCGCTTCCACGTCGCGCCACCCGTCGTGCTGCTCGTCGTGGGCGCGCTTCTCGGCCTGGTCCCGGCCGTCCGCCAGACCCAACTCCCTCCCGAAGTGGTGTTGTTGCTCTTCCTTCCTGTGCTGTTGTACTGGGAGAGCCTGACCACGTCCATGCGGGAGATCCGTACGAACCTGCGCGGCATCGTCCTGCTCAGCACGGTCCTGGTGATCCTCACCGCAGGGGCCGTGGCGGTCGCCGGGCACGCGCTCGGACTGCCCTGGGGACCGGCGTGGGCGCTGGGCGCGGCCGTGGCTCCCACCGATGCCACAGCGGTGGGCGCCCTGGCCGGCTCCCTGCCGCGCCGTCAGATCACCGTGCTTCGTGCGGAAAGCCTCGTCAACGACGGCACCGCGCTGGTCATCTACGGCCTCGCGGTCGGTATCACCGTCGGCGAGGAGCATCTGACCTTTCCGCATGTCGGAGCGCTGTTCCTTCTGGCGTACGGCGGCGGGGCGGCTGTCGGCGTGGCGGTCGCCTGGATCAACATGAACCTGCGACGCCGCCTGGACGATCCCCTGCTCGGCAATCTCGTCATGATCCTGGCCCCGTTCACGGCGTATCTGCTCGCCGAGCTGATCCACGCCTCCGGTGTCCTCGCGGTCGTCGTGAGCGGGTTGATCATGGCCCAGGTGGCACCGAGCCTCATCCGTGCCGAGCACCGCCGCCAGGCATTGGCCTTCTGGCCGCTGGCCACGTTCATCATCAACGGCGCGCTGTTCGTCCTGGTCGGCGTGGAACTCCAGTACGCGCTCCGGCACTTGAGCCGATCCGACCTCCAAGATGCCCTGATCGCGATCGGGGTGGTCAGTGTGGTGCTGGTCGCGGTCCGGTTCGCGTTCCTGTTCTCCTCCGCCTACCTGATCCGTGCGATCGACCGGCGTCCCGGGCAGCGGCTGCGAAGAATCAGTCACCGGGCCCGCGTTGTGAGTGGGTTCGCGGGCTTCCGTGGCGCGGTGTCGCTCGCCGTGGCGCTTTCCGTACCGGAGGCCCTCGACTCGGGTGACCCCTTCCCCGACCGCGCCTTCATCGTCTTCGTCACCTCAGGCGTCATCGTGGTGACCCTCGTGGTGCAGGGACTGCTGCTGCCGGGCGTGGTGCGCTGGGCCCGGCTGCCGCGCGACACGTCCGTCGACGAGGAGCACGTCCTCGCCGAGACCATGGCAACCGAGGAGGCCATCAAGGCACTGCCTCAGCTCGCGGCCGAACTGGGCACCACGCCGAAGGTCATGGAGTGGCTGCGCCAGGAGTACGAGGCCCACCTGGCAACCGTACGGGCCAGAGGCGCGGGCACCGACGACGATCCCGCACTGCTGCACAACCGCCACTACACCGACCTCCGCCTCGCCCTGATCGCGCACAAACGCGCAACCGTCGTCCGCCTGAGGAACGAGTCGCAGATCGACGACACCGTGCTGCGCCGGCTTCAGGCCGCCTTGGACGGCGAAGAGGTACGGCTGGCCGGACACGAGCAGGTGGAGTGAGCCGAGTCCGGCATCCGGCCTCGACACAAGACCCCCGACAAGAGACCCAATGAGCCCCCGACTGAAGGGGATCCCTGTCATGTCCTCCGGCCTCATCGACGTCCACGCCCACCTTCTGCCCGACTTCTACGCCCAGCAGGCGACAGCGGCGGGGCACTCCCACCCCGACGGCATGGGCGGCTGGCCCACGTGGTCCGTGCAATCCCACCTGGACCTGATGGACCGCAACGGCATCGAGACCGCGATGCTCTCCTTGTCGTCCCCCGGCGTGCACTTCGGCGACGACAAGGCGGCCCGCATCCTCGCCCGGCACGTCAACGAATACACCGCCGAGCTGACCCGCGACCACCCGGGCCGCTTCGGCACCTTCGGGTCGCTTCCCCTGCCGGACGTGGACGGCTCGTTGGAGGAGATCGCCTTCGCCTTCGACGAACTCGACGCCGACGGCGTGGCCTTGCTGACGCACACGCACGGTGTGTACCTGGGCGACCAGCGCCTCGACCCGGTCTTCGCGGAACTCGACCGCCGCCGGGCCGTGGTCTTCCTGCACCCCACCTCACCGGTGTGCTGGGAACAGTCCGCACTCGGCAGACCGCGCCCGATGGCCGAGTTCATCTTCGACACGGCCCGTACCGTCACGGACCTGGTGATGGCGGGCGTCCTGACGCGTCATCCGAACATGCGGGTGATCGTTCCGCACTGCGGTGGCGCGGTTCCCGTCCTCGCCGACCGCATCAACGAGTTCATGAGGTTGTTCCTGCCTTCGGGGAATTCATCCTCCGTCGATGCCGTGCGGCAACTACAGGGCCTGTACTACGACATGGCGGGCACAGCCTTCCCACGCCAGGTCCCCGCGCTGCTCACGCTCGTCGATCCGGACCGCGTGCTGTTCGGCAGCGACTACTGCTGGACGCCTCCCCCGCTGGCCGACGCCCACATCGCGGCGATCGACGCGGCCGAGTCACCGGTGGAGGGGACCACGTGGCGTTCCCTGACGACGGCCAACGCCGAGCGCCTGTTCCGCCTGTCCCCGGGGACAGCGCGGTGAACGCGTCAGGCGGTGCCGTTCAGCCCTTCCGGTGCCCTCTCGACCCCAGCAGCCAGGGAACGCAACGCCCGGTAGGTCCGGCTGCCGGGTTCGGCGGTCCACACGACGAGCTGCTGTTCGGGATCCTCCGCGCAAGTAAAGGTGGACCGCTGCAATGTCAGGTCGCCCACCGCGGGATGCCGGAGCAGCCTGGTGCCGCCGGCCCGGACGGCGACGTCGTACGAGGTCCACCACAGCCGGAACTGCGGATCCAGCGCCGAAAGCTCTTCGACAAGCGCCGTCAGCCGAGGATCGTGAGGGTTTCGCCTGCTGTCCATGCGCAGGTGGGACACGGCCAGTCGGGCCATGTGCTCCCAGTCTCGGTACAACACCCGGATGACGGGCTCGGTGAACAACAGACGCACGTAGTTGCGCTGTTCCTCGGGGATACGCCCGAAGTCCATCACCAGAGCGGCGGCCATGGCGTTCCACGCCAGAAGGTCTGTGTTGCGCCCGATGACGAACCCCGCCGTCAGGGTGAGGTCGTCCAGCAGGTACCGCATCTGCGGGTCGGCTTGCTGCCGAGCGCTCCGGTTGGCCGTGGGCAAGGCGGTCTTCTTCCCCGCGAGGGTCAGGATGTACTCGCGCTGATCGCCGTCGAGGCGGAGCACCTGCGAGAGGGTGTCGAGGACGGCCGCGGACGCCTGAACACGACCCTGTTCGAGACGGATGTAGTAGTCGGTGCTGATCGCGGCCAGCCGAGCGACTTCCTCACGGCGCAGACCGGGAACACGCCGCGGCTCACCCGTGTCGGGCAGTCCGACCCCGCCGGGGCTCAGCTGTGCACGCCGCGCCTTGAGGAAGGCTCCCAGTTGGTCCAGGCTCGGCTCCCCTTGCACACGCACAGCTTCGCACGTTGCCGCGATCCCGCGCATCAAACCAAGCGGCTGCCGACGTCAGTTGGTTCGACGGCACCCTCGATCCCCTATCGAGCAGCAAGAACGACACAACGACACCGGATGGAGAAAAGGATGCACACCCGAACACTCGGGCAAGACCTGCGGGTCTCCGCCATCGGTCTCGGCGCGATGGGAATGTCCCAGAGTTACGGCCCGAACCCCGGCGATCGAAGCGACATGATCGCCGTACTCCGTGGGGCCGTGGACCGCGGGGTCACGTTTTTCGACACCGCGGAGGTGTACGGCCCCTACGTCAATGAGGAACTCGTCGGAGAGTCCCTCGCTCCGGTACGTGACCAAGTGGTGATCGCCACGAAGTTCGGATTCCGCATCGAGAACGGTGCGTCTGTCGGACTCAACAGCAGGCCCGAGCAGATCCGTGCCGTCGCCATGGCCTCCCTCGAACGGCTCGGGGTGGAGACGATCGACCTGTTCTACCAGCACCGCGTTGATCCACAGGTACCGATCGAGGACGTCGCCGGCACGGTGGCCGAACTCGTGCAGGAGGGCAAGGTCCGCTGCTTCGGGCTCTCGGAGGCCGGTGCGGAGACCATCCGCCGCGCTCACTCGGTCCACCCGGTCTCGGCAGTGCAGAGCGAGTACTCGCTGTGGACCCGAGATCCCGAGTCACAGGTCCTGCCGACGTGCGCGGCGCTGGGAATCGGATTCGTGCCCTTCAGCCCGCTCGGCAAGGGGTTCCTGACCGGCGCGGTGAACGCTTCGACGTCGTTCGGGCCCGACGACGTCCGAACGACCATTCCACGGTTCACGGCCGAGAACCGAGCGGCGAACCAGGTTCTCGTCGAGCACATCGCAACGCTCGCGCAGGCCAAGGGCGCCACACCGGGGCAGGTCGCGCTCGCCTGGCTGCTCGCACAGCATCCGTCGGTCGTTCCGATTCCCGGAACGCGGCGCATCGCGCGCATCGAGGAGAACGTCGACGCCACCCAACTGCCGCTCTCCGCCGACGAACTGTCGGACCTCAACGAACTCGCCGGCCGGGTCGGGGTACAGGGAGACCGCTACAACGAGCACCACATGTCGCTGGTCGACCAGTAGCGGCTCCTGCAAGGCATCGAGCAGTTCACGGTCGCCGGACGCGGCGATCCCGCTCCAGATCGAGCAGGCAAGAGCGAGCCGGTTGTCGCGGTACGGGAAGGAGGCGGTCAGGACAAGTGCGGTGACGCGCTCGGGGTGACGGGCGGCGACACCTTCCAGGACGGGGCCGTAGGTGTTGGCCAGGCTGCATGCGTGGGTGGCCGCGGCGGCGGGGTCGGCGGCGTTGCCCGCGGGTCTGCTCCGCAGCCGACCACCGGTCGGCGCCGCCGCACCGGCGTGATCTGCCCGGCGACGGAGGCCGGCGTCGGGACCAGCGCGGCGAACGGAATCACCGTGCGCCGGCCTGCCTCCCACCGCACGCCGTTCCATCCCACCTCCGCGTCTGTCTGCCGTGGCAGGTCTCACGGCCGCGGAGTGCGGTCAGCATGGTGGTGGGGGTTCAGGTCAGGTCTCTTCTTTGTCCACGAGCGCGAGCAGCGGTCCCTGCTCGTTCTCGGGGACGTAGCCGGCGTAGTAGTCGTAGAGCGTGCGCCGCGAGATGCGTGCTGCCGCCAGGCCGTCACCTGCCCGGATCGCCTCGAGCACCTCCTGGTGGTGGTGGAGCGACTCCCGCATGAGCGCCGTGCTGTTGCCGGCCTGGGCGACCTTGTCCGAGATCAGCGAGAGGACGGCGCCCCGGACCACCTGGTTGCAGACCTGGATGAGGGAGTTGCGGCTGGCCACGGCCACCGCCTCGTGGAATGCGACGTCTGCCTTGCTGAACTCCTCGTACCCTGTCTCGATCGCGTCCGACATGACGGCAAGCGTCCGTTCCATGGAGGCCAGCTCCTCCTCGGACCGCAGCCGGGCCGCCAGCAGGCTCGCCGACCCGTCGAGGATCATGCGGAACGAGATCAACTCGGCCATCGACACGTTGTCGAACTGGACGAGCCGGGTCATCTCCTTGGTCAGACCGGCCGACGAGAACGGCAGGATCTCCGGGCCATGCGGGTCACCCGGGCGCGAGCGGACGAGGCCGCTGCTCTCCAGCACGCGCAAGGCCTCCCGCACGGTGGGCCGACTCGCCCCGAACTGCGTCACCAGCTCTCGCTCGCTCGGCAGCCGCTGACCGGGCTTCAGGTCACCTCGCGCTATCGCTTCCTCGATCTGCTCGACGATGCGCTGGTAGAGCCGTACCGGCGAAACCTGCCGGAACTGTGCCCCGTTATTCACGGCTTCTCCCCTTCGAGCGTGGTCCATGTGGTCTTTTCTCCGGTGGGCGCCCCGGGGGCGCTGTCCGGCCAGTGCGGGACCGCCTCGGCAGGCCGGTTCCGTTCGTACCACGCCGCCCCCCTCAAGACGCCGAGATCGTCGAAGCGGCGGCCCGCGATCTGCACCCCGATCGGCCGACCGTCCGCCGTAAAGCCGCAGTTGACGGTCGCGGCAGGCTGCCCCGACATGTTGTACGGCGCGGTGAAGCCGATGTGGGCCATGGTCTTCCCGTCCCCCCTGAACGGCATCGGCTGCTCAGCGGGAAACGCCGCCACCGGAGCTACCGGCGAAATCACCAGATCGTACGGGAAAGTCGCCGCCACGGTCTGCGCCTGGATGCGCATGATCTGCTGGTAGCACTGGAGTACCCGCGTGCCCGGCACGTCCGCGCCTCCCTGACACCATTGGATGATGTGGGGGTGGACGCGGCGTCCTGCCTCGGGTGCCAGTTGGCGGAGGTCGTTCCAGGACCGTACCCGCCAGAACAGATCCAGGTCGTCCAGGAGTTCCTGGCTCATGAACGGCTCGACCGGCTCCACGACGGCTCCCGCCGCCTCGAAGACCGCGGCGGCACGGTTCACGGCGGCGACGATCTCGGCGTCGCACGGCTCCCCGCAGCCGGCGTTCAGGTGCACCCCCACCCGCAGTCCGCGTACCTCGCTGTCCAGTGCCGACCAGTCGATGTCCTGCGGCGGCAGGCTCGACCAGTCCCGGGGATCAGGCCGGCTCAGGACACGCATGAACAGGGCCGCGTCCGCCACGGTGCGCGTCATGGGGCCCGCGGCGCGCCCCTGATACGGGGTGTCCAGCGGGACCCTCCCGTAGCTGGGCTTGAGTGTGGCAAGGCCCAGCCAGGTGCCCGGCAGCCGGATCGATCCCCCGATGTCCGTGCCGACGTGGAGCGGACCGTATCCCCCGGCGGCCGCGGCCCCCGCACCGGAGCTTGAACCGCCCGTGGTCCAGGCGGCGTTCCAGGGGCTGCGCGAAATGCCGTGCCGGCTGGAGACGCCCGAGGAGAGCATGCCCCAGTCCGGCATCACGGTCGATCCGAGAATCACGCCACCGGATTCGAGGACGCGCGCGGTGATGGGCGCGTCCGCCTCGGGGACGACTGGCTCGACTCCCGCGTTGCCGGAGGGCATGGGGACGCCGCTGCGGGCCACGTTCTCCTTCAGTGTCACGGGCACGCCGTCGATGAGCCCGAGCGGTTCTCCCGCCGCCCATCGGGCCTCGCTGGCCAGGGCCGCCTTGCGGGACTCGTGCGGATCCCGCACCCAGAACGCGTTGAGCACGCTCTCGCGCGCCTCGATCACCGACTGGACGGCGTCGTGGACCTGGACCGGCGACAGCGTGCGGTCTGCGAATTTGGCCACCATCTCGACGGCCGGCATGGCGGCCAGGCCCTGTTCCGTGAGCACCCGCACTCTCCTTCGCTCGCGATACCTCTGGCATGGGAACCCTTGACAAAGACCAGCTTCAGTCGTCACGGTACCTGACAAGTGAGGTTACTGGTCAGGCCAGTTACAGCGAAAGGTGGCGTCCATGACGTGGGACACCGACGTGGCACGGCTCGACGCGGCCTCGTTCGACTGGGGAGGCGAGCAGTTCCTCCGCCCGGTGCGCGCGTTACCCGGCGCTCCCACCAAGGTGCGCGACACCGCTGGCGTGCGTTCCCGTCGCGTCATCGAGCGGGCGGCGCACCAGCCCTTCGCCCTGACCGGTACGAACCCGTCCACCGCTCCGCACCCGGCATCGCCGGGAACCGCGACGCTGTGGCGGTCACCTTGCGAAATGCCAGGCCCCGCACGGCCGACCTCGGCGGCAACGCCACGACAGCGGACGTCGCCTCCGACGTCCTGCACGCGATGGAAAGCCAAGGGTAGAACACATGAGACATAAGCGGCTGATGCGGCATACCAGAACGGTCGCAGCCACGCTCGCCTGCCTGCCGCTGGCGGCCTGCTCGGCCGGGTCCACGGTGGCCGGAAACAGCGGCGGCAACTCGCTACAGATCGGCCTCACCGCCGAGCCGGCCAACTTCGACTTCACCAAAACCGAAGGTGCCGCCATTCCGCAGGCACTGCTCTACAACGTCTACGAGAGCCTGGTGAAGCTCGACCAGTCCGGGAACATACGGCCCGGCCTGGCCACGTCGTGGAGCCTGTCCAAGGACCGCAAGACGTACGTGTTCCAGCTGGTGAAGAACGCCAAGTTCAGCAATGGCGCACCGTTCACGGCCCAGGACGCCAAGTTCTCCATCGAGCGCGTCCCGGCCGACTGGACGGTGGCGCAGAAGGCCCAGATGGACGTCGTGGACACGGTGCAGGCGGTGTCGCCCACCGAGCTCAAGGTCACCCTGAAAACGCCGAGCAACGACTGGCTGTACCGGATGACCACCCGCCTCGGCGCGATGTTCAGCCGGACGGGCGTGAGCAAGCTGGCCACCCAGCCGGTCGGCACCGGCCCGTATGTGGTGAAGAAGTGGAACCGCGGCGACTCGATCACACTGGCCCGTCGTGATGACTACTGGGGGCGCGAACCGCAGTTCGCGTCGGTCACCCTCAAGTACTTCAAGGACCCGACGGCCATGAACAACGCACTGCTCACGGGCACCATCAACGTGATCGGCACGATGCAGTCCCCGGAGACGCTGTACCAGTTCGAGAACAACTCGAAGTACAAGGTCATCGAGGGCTCGACCAACGGCGAGGTGGTCCTCTCCCTCAACAACGGCTCGGGCCCGCTGCGGAATCCGAAGGCCCGCCAGGCAGTCCGCTACGCCATCGACCACAAGGCCCTGTTGGACACCTGCTGGGCAGGCCGCGGGAAACTCATCGGCAGCATGGTCCCTCCGACCGACCCGTGGTACCAGAACCTCACGAACCAGTATCCGTACGACCGCGACAAGGCCAAGAAGCTTCTTGAGGAGTCCGGCCAAGCCGGCCGCACGCTGCGGCTGCGGATTCCGACGCTGCCGTACGCCACCGCGTGCGGAACCGTGGTCAAGAGCCAGCTCGAACAGGCCGGGTTCAAGGTCAAGCTGGACCAGTTGGAGTTCCCCGCCGCCTGGCTGACCACCGTGTTCAAGAACGCCGACTACGACATGTCCATCATCGGCCATGTGGAACCGCGCGACATGCAGACGTTGTTCGGGAACAAGACCTCCTACATCCGCTACGACAACCCCGAGTTCCGGGCGTTGCTGAAGAAGGCGGACGAGGGCACCCAGCAGGAGCAGATCACCTACATGCGCGCCGCTGCCCGGCTGCTGTCCAAGGACGCCGCGGCCGACTGGCTGTTCCTGCTGCCGAACCTGATGGTTGCGGACAAGGACATCACCGGCCTGCCCGTGAACACCGTCTCCGAGTCACTGGACCTCACCGGCCTGGGCCGGTCATGAAAGGCGGACCCAACCAATGATCGTCCGTCTGACCCAGCGGATCGCGGTCTTCCTGGCCAGTCTTGTCGTGAGCTCCGTGCTGGTGTTCGCGTTCATGGCGGTGCTGCCGGGAGACCCTGCCCGCGTCGCCCTCGGTACCAGCGCGTCGGACTCCGCCGTGGCGCAACTGCGCGGGGAGTTCGGGCTCGACCGGCCGCTTGTGACCCAGTACCTGAGCTGGGTGCAGGGACTGGTGACCTTCGACCCGGGTAACTCGTACATCTCACACACGCCGATCGGCCCGCAGCTCGCCGACCGTCTCCAGGTCACCCTGTGGCTGGTGGGCACCGGGATAGTGATCGCCTGCATCCTGGCGATCCCCATCGGCACGCTCATGGCCGTGCGACATCGCAAGCCGTCCGGGCTCATCCTCTCGGCCCTGTCCCAAGTCGGTGTGGCCGTCCCGGCGTTCCTCGCGGGCATCCTCATGATCACCGTGTTCGCGGTGGGACTCGGGTGGCTGCCGGCGAACGGCTGGACACCCCCGAACCAGGATCCGGTCCTGTTCCTCAGACAGCTGGTGATGCCCGCGCTCGCCCTCGGAATGGTGCAGGCGGCGGTGCTCACCCGCTATGTCCGCAGCGCCGTGCTCGACGTCCTCCGCGAGGACTACCTGCGCACCGCTCGCGCCAAAGGACTTCGCCCGACGCAGGCACTGCTGCGGCACGGCCTGCGGAACGCGGCGGTGCCCGTGGTCACCGTCCTGGCGTTGCAGCTCGCCACGCTGCTGGTGGGCACCGTCGTCATCGAACGGGTCTTCGTCATCCCCGGACTCGGGAGCCTGCTGCTGGACAGCGTCTCCAACCGGGACCTCATCATGGTGCAGGACGTGGTCATGATCATCGCAGTGGCGGTGCTGCTCGTGAACTTCTTGGTGGACATGGTCTATCTGTTGATCGACCCACGGCTCAGGGCAGGTGCCTCATGAGTGTTCTGGACACGGAAGCCGCCGTCACGTCCGCGGCGCCCGACGCCCCTCGGCGGCGCCGCCCGCTGCCGGGCAGCCTCCTGGTGGGCGGTCTCATCGTCATGGTCGTGCTCGGCATGGCACTGCTGTCCTTCGTGTGGACCCCGCACGACCCGACCTTGGTGAATCCCGCGGTGCGGCTGCAGGAGCCGTCGACGGAGTACTGGTTCGGCACGGACAAGTTCGGCCGCGACGTGTTCAGCCAGATCCTGATGGGCTCACGCACCACGCTGTTCGTGGGCTTCGTGGCGGTGGGTGTCGCCGCCGTGGTCGGAGTGCCCCTCGGCATCGTCGCCGGAATGGCGCCCCGCTGGTTCGGCGAGCTGCTGATGCGCGGCAACGACCTGCTTCTCGCCTTCCCCGCGCTCCTGCTGGCCATCATGTTCGCCGCCGTGTACGGCGCCGGCACGCTGGTCGCGATGGTCGCCATCGGCATCGCGTCCATTCCCCACTACGCCCGGCTGATCCGCGGCGGCACGTTGCAGGTCATGAAGACCGAATACGTGACCGCGGCGCGCGCGGCGGGCCGCGGGCCGTTCTCCATCGGCCTGCGGCATGTCCTGCCCAACGTCAGCAGTCTCGTCATCGTTCAGGCGTCGGTCGGTTTCGCCATCGCCGTGCTCGCCGAAGCCGCACTGTCCTTCCTCGGCTTCGGAACCCCGCCCCCCACACCCTCCTGGGGCCGGATGCTTCAGGAGAGCCAGGAGATGCTGTCGATCGCCCCCCGGCTCGCCGTGTTCCCGGGCATCGCGATCGCGGTGGCGGTGCTCGGATTCAATCTGCTCGGTGACGGCCTGCGCGACCGTTTCGACCCCAAGCTGGAGGACCGCCGATGACCCCGGCACCTGACACGGCACCGGCCCCGAAGCCGGCACCCGACACGGCACCGGCATCCCGGCCGGGCTCGTCCGACTCCCCCGACTCGCCCGACAGCGTATTGGCCGTGCGGAATCTCGACGTCACGGTGGGCGGCCAGAAGCTCGTCGAGGACGTCGACTTCACCATCCGGGCCGGCGAACGGGTCGGCCTGATCGGTGAATCGGGGTCCGGCAAGTCGCTGACCGCACTGAGCGTCATGGGCCTGCTCCCCGAGGGGCTCCGGGCCACGGGTTCGGTGCGGCTCGCGGGAGTCGACCACGACCTGGTGGGCGCCGACGAGGCGCGGATGTCCCGGGTGCGGGGCAAGGAGATCGCCATGGTCTTCCAGGAGCCCATGACCGCTCTGAACCCCACGATGAGAGTCGGGCGGCAGATCGCCGAGGTGCTGCTGGTCCACCGGACCAGGCCCGACCGCGCGTCCGCCCAGGCAGCCGCCGTGGAACTGCTCGACCAGGTGGGACTGCCCGATCCGGCGGCCGCCGCGCGCGCCTACCCGCACCAGTTCTCCGGAGGCCAGCGGCAGCGGGTGGTGCTGGCCATCGCCCTCGCGAACGATCCCGCGCTCCTGGTCTGCGACGAACCCACCACCGCGCTCGACGTCACGGTGCAGGCGCGGGTGCTCGACCTGATCGTGCGGGGCGTGCAGGACCGCAGGTCGGCCATGCTCTTCATCACCCACGACCTGGCCGTGGTGGCCACCGCCTGCGAGCGGGTCATGGTCATGTACGGCGGACGGGTGGTCGAGTCAGGGCCGGTCCGGGAGGTGTTCACGCGCCCCCGGCACCGCTACACCCAGGGCCTGATCGGCTCGTCGGATCTGACCGTGGTCGACGACCGGGGCCGGCTGGTCACGATCGGCGGGTCGGTTCCGCCGGCGGGCCGGTTCCCCGCCGGATGCGTCTTCAGAAACAGGTGCCCCGAGGCGACCGACGAGTGCGCGAGCAGGCCGGAGTGGATCCCGACCGGGCCGGACTCCGGCTACGCCTGCTTCCACCCAGTACCGGAGAGCGGCGCACGCGGGTCCCGCATCCCCACGAACCAGGAGGCCGATCGTGGCTGAGCAGGCGACCAGCGCCCCCCTCGCACCCGAGTCGGGGACCGGCCTCGTGGACGCGATCAGCGTCCGAGACGTCACGCGTGACTACCGACGGCCTCGTACCTCGCTGCGCCACCCCAGCCCCCCGGTGCACGCCCTGCGCGGCGTCAGCTTCGCCATTCCCCAGGGTCAACGGTTCGGCATCGTGGGCGAGTCGGGGTGCGGCAAGTCGACCCTGCTGCGGATACTGGCCGGTCTTGACCGTCCCACCAGCGGCAGCGTCGCGATCGACGGCCGGGACATCACCGGGCTGCGGGAGAGACAACTCCGGTTCGTCCGCGAGCGGCTCCAACTGGTGTTCCAGGACCCGATGAGTTCGCTGGACCCGCGCATGCGCGTCGGCGACATCGTGGCCGAGCCGCTCGTCGCGCAGGGGCACGGCAACCGCAAGGAGCGGGTGGCCGAGTTGCTGGAGGCCGTCGGCCTGCGAGCCGACGCGGCGGACCGGTATCCGCACCAGTTCTCCGGCGGCCAGCGGCAGCGCATCTCGATCGCGCGCGCCCTCGCCCCCCGCCCGAAGATCATCGTGGCGGACGAGCCGGTGAGCGCCCTCGACGTGTCCGTACGGGCCCAAGTGCTCAACCTCATCGCCGACCTCGTCGACGAGTTGTCCCTCACGCTGGTCTTCGTCTCCCACGACCTGTCCGTGGTCCGCCATGTGTGCGACCAGGTCGCCGTCATGCATGACGGGCAGATCGTGGAGACCGGGCCCACGGAGCAGGTGTACGAGGAACCGCAACATCCCTACACACGCAGGCTGATCGCCGCCGTTCCGACTCTGAGCAAGGCACTGTCCGGAGTGTCGGCGGCCGACCTCAACCGGGAGTACCAACCTTGACCAACCATGTCGAACCCGCCGGCGTCGACAGCCCCGTGGGGAGGGAGTTTCCCGAGGGTCTTCCCATCGGCGACCACTGGATGGAGGCACCCGCCGCCGAGGACATCCGCTTTCCCTACGACGGGACGCTCGTCGCGCGGGCGCCGGTCGGGGACACCGGCCTCGCACGCCGGGCGGTGGACGCGGCCGTCGCGGTCCGCGAGCGGGTCGGCCGGCTCCCCTCGCACACCCGCAGGGCGGCGCTGCTCGCGACACACGAGGCGATCGCCGCCCGACGCGCGGACTTCGAACGGCTGTTGGTCCTGGAGACCGGCAAGCCGCTGGTCGACTGCCGTGTCGAGGTGGACCGCACCCTGCTGACACTGCTGACAGCGGCCGAGGAAGTGGCCCGGCTGCACGGGGAGACGGTGCCGCTGGACCTGCTGCCGTCGGGTGAGGGCCTGCTCGGCTTCTGGACCCGCAAGCCGATCGGCGTGGTGGTGGGCATCGCGGGCTTCAACTACCCGCTGCTGCTCGCCGCGCACAAGCTCGCACCCTCGCTGGCCGCCGGCTGCCCGGTCATCGCCAAGCCAGCCCCGCAGACGCCGCTGGCCACCCTGTGGCTGGTGCACCTTCTCCGCGAGGCCCTGCACGCCGGCGGCGCGCCGCGAACCGCGGTGCAGCTGGTCACCGGGGGCCCCGAGGTGGGCGTCGCGCTGACCACCGACCGCCGGATCGGGGCGGTGTCCTTCACCGGTTCCGCCGCCGTGGGCCACCGGATCGCGCGGGATGCGGCACCCACCAAGGTGCTGCTCGAACTCGGCTCCAACGCCGCCTTGGTGGTGGCCGCCGACGCCGACCTCGACGCCGCCGCCGACGCGGTGGTACGCGGCGGGTACTACGCGTCGGGCCAGGCGTGCATCAGCGTGCAGCGGGTCATCGTGGTGGACGCCGTACGGAAGGAGTTCGTGGCCCGGCTGACGGAGCGGGTGGCCCAGGTGGTCGTGGGCGATCCCCGCGATCCGGCGACGAGAGTCTCGGCGCTCATCGACGAGCGGTCGACCGAGCGGGTATGCGCGTGGCTGGAAGAGGCGGTGAAAGCGGGGGCGTCACTGGTGGCCGGAGGCAGGGTCACCGACGGGGTGATCGAGCCCGCCGTGCTGCTCGACGTGGACGGCGGCCTCCCCGTCTGGGACGAGGAAGTCTTCGGCCCCGTGGTCGCGGTACGGTCCGTCCCCGACCTGGAGACGGCCTTCGACCTGGTCAACGACTCGCGCTACGGACTGCACGCGAGCGTCTACACCAGCGCCCTCGACACGGCGTTCGCCGCTCTCGACCGCCTGGAAGTGGGCGGAGTGGTCGTCAACGAGGTTCCCGGCTTCCGTTCCGACGTCATGCCGTACGGCGGCGTGAAGGACTCCGGGGCCGGAAGGGAGGGACCGAGGTTCGCCATCGAAGAGCTCACAGTGACCCGTATGGCAGTGATCCGTCCGACGACAACGAAGCCGTGAGGACACATGCAAGCAAAGGACCGCACCGATGGGGTGGACAACACCGATGCGGTGGACGCGTACTCCCGACTGTTCAGGCTCGACGGCCGCAGGGCCCTCGTGGTGGGCGCGGGCAGCGGAATCGGCCGCGAGAGCGCCCTGGCCCTCGCCGCGCACGGCGCCACAGTGGTGTGCGCCGACCGTGACCTGACGGCGGCCAAGGAGTCGGCGTCGATGGGGCCGGGCCTCTCGGCGTACGCCCTCGACGTCCTCGACGGCGAGGCGGTCGCGCGTGCCGCCGAGGAGCTAGGGCCCGTCGACGTGCTCGTCTTCACCGCCGCGACGAACGTGCGCAAGCGCCTGCTCGACTACACGGCGGAGGAATTCGAGCGGGTCGTGGCGCTCAATCTGCGCGCGTCCTTCGACCTGATGCGGACGTTCGGCCGTGGCATGGCCGAACGCGGCAGGGGAAGCATCATCGGCTTCAGCTCGATTCGCGCGGTGGCCGTCGAGCCGGGACAGGGCGTGTACGCGGCCACGAAGGCCGGCCTCGTCCAGCTGCTGCGGACCGCGGCGGCCGAACTGGGCCCGTCGGGCGTGCGGGTGAACGCCATCGCCCCGGGCATGGTGGACACCCCGCTGACCGCGCAGATCAGGGCTGTGCCGGAATGGTCGGAGGCCTATGCGGACAAGACCGCCCTGGGCCGCTGGTCCCGCGCCGACGAGTTGGCAGGCGCCGTCGTCTACCTCGCGTCGGACGCGTCGTCGTTCGTCACGGGGAGCCAGCTCTTCGTCGACGGAGGCTGGACGGCGATCGACGGACGCTATACGCCGCCCAACTGACCGGCCGTGACGGGCGAAGGCCGGCTGCGCCGATCGGCGCAGCCGGCCTTCGTGGTGCTGCAGCTGGAGAAGGTGAGTGAGCGGGAGCGAGTCAGTCGATTCGCTCGAAGGGTTCCTTGCCGTCCTCGTCCGGCGCGACCGTGAAGACGACCTTCTCGAACTCTCCCGTGAACGCGAACTCGCCCTCGTAGTTGGGTGAGGAGGGCGACAGGGTGTCCCGGCCGACATCGAGGCCCTGCCAGCCCAGGAAGTGCGGGAGGACCCGCGGAATGGCCTCGGTGCCGACCGGCTTCCCTGACACATACAGGTGTCCGACGCCCTGCACGTCACCGGTCTTGACGAATTCGAAGGTCAACTCCGCCCGGCCGATGGGGAGTTCTTCATCAGAGGTCACCGCGTACCGCGTACCGAGGAAGTTGTACTCGTAGACCAGCCGGTTGTCCTTGACGTACAGGACGTATCCGCTGCTGATGTTGCCCAGGGACACCAGGACACCCTCGTCGGAGGCGGCGGCCCGGTCGACGTACGCGGTGATGCGGTGCGCGCGGTTCATCACCGGTGGCACTGCGGCGCCCGGCAGATGGGCCATGCCGGGGTAGTAGGTGAAGGTGGTGCGCCTGCGCGGGGAGCCGGGACGCGGAATCTTCGCCCGGTAGGCGAATCCCTGGTCGTCCAGCGGCAGCACATCGTATTTCCCTGCTTCCACCCAGAAGCGGGAGATCATCTTCTGTAGTTGCTCGGGCTGCTCCTGCGCCAGGTCGTTGCATTCCGAGAAGTCGGAGTCGTGGTGGTAGAGCTCCCATTGGTCGTCGTCGAAGGACGTTCCGCGTTGGTGGTAGGAGACGGCCTTCCAGCCGTCGTGCCAGATCGCGCGGTGCCCGAACATCTCGAAGTACTGGGCTTCCTTGCGCGTCGGCGCGGTCGGCGAGTCGAACGTGTAGCCCATGCTGACACCGTGGATCGGCAGTTGCGGGATGCCGTTGTAGACCGTGGGAGCTTCTAGACCGAGCAGCTCGTAAAGGGTCGGGGCGATGTCGTTGACATGGTGGAACTGCTGCCTGACCTCGCCGGTGCGCGGCAGCCCCCGCGGCCAGTTCACGATGAGCGGGCAGCGGACGCCGCCTTCGTGGGTGTTCTGCTTGTAGCGCTTGAACGGCGTGTTGCCCGCCTGTGCCCAGCCCCACGGGTAGTTGGCATGAGCGCGTGTGGTGCCGATCTCATCGATCCGCGCGACCATCTCCTCGAAGTCCTCGGAGAGGCCGTTCTGGAACGCGGTGGGGTTGAGCGAACCCTTCTGCCCGCCTTCCTGGCTGGCCCCGTTGTCCGAGAGCAGGATGGTGATGGTGTTCTCCATCTGGCCCACCTGCTCCAGGAACTCCATGAGCCTGCCGATGTGGTGGTCGGTGTGGTCGACCATCGCCGCATAGGCCTCCTGGAGGCGTGCGGACAGTTTCTTCTCGTCGTCCGACAGTTCGTCCCAGGGAACGACGCCGGGGTTGTGCGGCGCCAGTTCGGTGCCGGGCGGCAGAATGCCCCGTTCGATCTGGCGGGCGTGCCGGGTGGCGCGCTCGGCGTCCCAGCCGTGGTCGAACCGGCCCCGGTATTTCTCCAGGTATTCCTGGGGAGCCTGGTGCGGGGCGTGCGCCGCGCCGAACGCCAGGTACAGGAAGAAGGGCTTTTCCGGAGTGACCGAGGTCTGGTCCCTGACGAATTCGATCGCCCGGTCGACCAGGTCCTCACTGAGGTGATAGCCCTCTTCCGGGCTCTTGGGCGGATCCACGGCGTGGTTGTCGTGGAACAGTTCCGGATAGAAGCTGTCCGTCTCGGCTTCCAGGAATCCGTAATAGCGCTCGAACCCTCGGGACAGCGGCCACTGGGTGTACGGCCCGGACGCCGTGGTCTGTTCCATCGGCGCCAGGTGCCATTTGCCCACGGCCATGGTGTTGAAGCCGGCGTCGCGCAGCACCTCAGGCAGCATCGCGGCGGCCTTGGTGATCTGTCCGCGACCGCTGGGGAAGCCGGTGTCGAAGTTGGACAGCATGCGCATCCCGACGGAGTGGTGGTTCCGGCCGGTCAGCAGGGAGGCACGGGTCGGCGAACAGAGCGTGGTGGTGTGGAAGTTCGCGTAGCGAAGGCCGCCGGTGGCGAGGGCGTCCATGGCCGGGGTGTCGATGTCCGAGCCGAAGCAGCCGAGGTCGGAGAAGCCGACGTCGTCGAGCACGATGGCCACGACATTGGGGGTGCCCTCGGCGGGCCCCGGCTGTTCGGGCCACCACGGAGTCGACTCCTCGTAGGTCGTGCCGATCCTGCCTTGGAAAGTACCGCTCTCGGACGGCGGATACGGAGAGGCGTTGGACATCCAGAAAGCTCCTTTGCGGTGGACCTACGATCGTGCGCTGCGCCCAACTGAGGCGGGGGCCGGGGCGGGGT
>NZ_JAAKZY010000002.1 GCF_011045015.1 Streptomyces scabichelini
CACAGGGCGGGGTCCGGGGTGTCGGCCGGAAGCAGGAGCGGACCGCCGAACTGGCCAACGACCGGCCCGTCCCCGTCCCGCGTCAGCGTCGCGCAGGAGCGGGCGGTGGCCAGCCATCGCTCTATGTCGTCGGCTGGTATGCCCCGCGCGATCGCCTCGTCACGAAAGGGACTTAACCGGTCCCACATCTCAGGAGTCATGGGCAAACCGTAGAGGGAGGGACTGACACGGCGGCGTCGGAGCCGTGGCGGGCGGCCGAGGAGCCGCCTGAGTTCCTTGTTGCGGTGATTGCCATGGCCGCATCTCCGTAGCGCGCAGGCCCGGACCGCATGGTCCGGGCATGCGCAATGTCTTCGGCCTTCGCCTCGGTTCAAGGCGAAGGCCGGCCGGACCTCGGTCCGGCGTCGCGCCCGGGGCATGACCCATGGCGAGGCGGCGGCGGCCGCCCTCGGCCGCCATTGAGACGCTCCCGGACGAGATGCGGGGGTAAGGGCTCCTCAGCTTGCCTCTTGGCGCACATGCTGACTTTGAGCAGGCCCCAGTCCTCGTCCGTGGGCATGGACGAGGACATGTTGGGTGTTGCTGTGGCGCGCTGGGGTGCAAGGAGCATCGGTTGCCTCCCCCCTACATCGTGGGGCGGGCTGGGGTGAGTGAAAGCCGGTTGTCGGTGCCCGGCTTCTTCCAGCTGACGGCGTTGGCGTGGACGATGTACGCCTCGCTGGTGTCGTCCTGGCCCTCGACGCATATCAGGCGGCGGCTTCCCTTGACCGCACCGTGGTCGATCTGCGTGAAGTCGGGGAAGGAACGCAGAATGGGCGTGATGTAGCGGGTGCCGAAGATGTCGAAGATCTCGTACCTCTCCGTCGTGTTGCGCTTGAGGTAGGCCAGGCGGAGGTAGCGTGCCCCGGCGCCTTGGACGATCATGCGGTAGGCGGGGTGGTCCCGGACGGTGCCGAGGGTGGCGTTCTGGACGTTGCCCTTGTTGCCGGTCATGCCGAACAGCGTCAGGTCGTCGAGCAGAGGGGCGAGGGGCTTCGTGCACCAGGAGTCGGCGTCGGTGTAGATGCCGCCGTACTGCGCGAGGATTTCGAGGCGGAGAAGGTCGGCCCGTATGGCAAGCGGCAGGTCGGCGAGGGCGTCGTAGATCCACTGGTTGTGCAGCACGGGGAGGTTCTTGTCGGTCCAGAGCTGGACCTTGTAGTCGGGGTTGTGTTTCTGCCAGGTGCGGAAGTTGTCCTGGTAGGGGAAGGCCTTTTTGCCGATCCAGATGACGTGGATCAGTTTGGGGATACCTGCCTGCGTGGTGTCCGCCGATGCGGCGGCTGCGGCAGCAGCGGTGGACTTGCGGAATCTGTTGACGATCACGGTGTCTCCCAGCGGACCATGGTGTTCAGTAAGTCAGCCGCCTGCTGTGCGGCGGTGATCGACTCCTGGCGCTCGGCGGCCCTGGTCGGGCCGAAGCGTTCGGAGTCCTTGAGTGCTGTGTGCGCCATCTGGTGGCGCAGTGCGTGGTTGTTGATCAGTTCGAGCAGGGCCTCAGTGAGGGCCTTGGCGTTGTCGGCCTCGACGGCACGCCCATCCACGTCGTTGTCGATGGTGTCCCCCGGGCCGTGCCGGCAGTCGAAATCTGTATGCGTCCCCCTATCTCCGGCTGTTCCAATTACTGCGGGTTAGACCGTGAGTTGGTTGGATGGTTGCGCATACTTTCCATGTTGTTTCCAAACGGTTGTGCTTTTGGTAACCGCTTTCTGGAACCTACTGGCGCAGAGTCGCATCGGGGCGGGATGCGCGGGGCCGCCGCCCGGAAGGCTGCTCCCGAGAAGCCGAGTGATTGGCGCCGGGTGCCCATGGGTGTGTGAGCCGCGAGTACTGGTGCGGGAGTCGCGAGTACTGGGGCCGAGGCGGAAGGCCTCGGCGGCAGCGACGTTCCACGCGCTCGAGCCGGCTGAGGTCGCCGACGGGAGCGGCAAGGTCATGGCTGCGGTGGGCAGTCTGCTCTACGTGGCTGGAACGTTGTCGACATGCCGTGGCCCCGAACCGGGGCACGGCTCACGTGGACAGCGAACGGAGGGCGCGTAGGTCGGCGGTGGTTGGGTACCGCCAGACGAGGTAGCCGAGGGGGACGCCCGTTCGGTCGGCCAGCCACTCGTGGTTGAGCTCGGTGGGGCCGGCCTGCCGGGCGGCAGCGACGAGCAGCCGGGTGCGGCGAGTGGCCCGGTCCGATGCGATGACGCGATGGTCGTGCGGCGTCTTACGCCACACACCGTACCGGCGCCCATCCCTAGTGCCTCGGTACTTCATGCCGGGGAGTCAAGCGCGCCGCTGTTGCTCGAGGGTCACTCGCTGGTTGCGGGCCCTTTGCGCTGGCCTTGGCACTTCGGCGGGGAGCAGGAGGGCACGTCGTGGCTCCTTGGCGATGTCCGGAGATGCGCCGGCAGGCACCGGCAGGCGCTGGCAGGGATGCGTATCGCGGCACCGCAGACGGCGTAATCCAGACGTCACCGCCGACTCGTTCGCCCGCAATGGGGGTCCGTCGCACTGGTCCTTGACTCACCCGTTCCCCGTGCCGAAGGAGCAGACAAGATGGACTGGACCCTGGCCAGCGTCGCCCTCCGCGTGCCGTTTGGTGCGCGACCGAGGCTTCGTCGATCCTCGGACCGATCAACGCCCAAGCAGGTGGCACTCATCGAGGGACGGGTCGAGCACGGCGACCGGCGCGGACGCGAACTCGGCTTTCCCACCGCCAACCTCGTGCTGGGCGACGAGAGTGTGAGCGACGGTGTGTGGGCCGGGCTGGTGCAACTGCCCGACGGCGCCACGTACGGCGCAGCCGTGTCGGTCGGCAGGCGGGCCACCTTCTACGGTCGTGACGGGATCCGCCTCCTCGAAGCACACCTGTTGGACTTCTCCGGTGACCTCTACGGTCAGTGGCTGCGGGTCGGGCTCGATCACAGGATTCGGCCGCAGCGCCGCTTCTCCGAAGTCGAGGCACTGGTACAGCAGATGCATCAGGACATCGCCGACGCCCGGCTCTGGCTGCACTCGAACGCGCGCCTGCGAGTCTCCGACGGCATCGCCGACCAGCCCTGAGGGGTGACCCGCCGTCCCGCGTGCCACCAGGGCGCAATGCGTACGTCGCACTTCATGACGATTCAGGCAACACTCCGCTGCTTCCCTGATCAGGCTGGATGAACGCCTCTTCGAAAGGGGTTTTTCGTGGCAGATGACTTGTTGCCTCGTCCCGCTGCTGAACCGTGGCAGTCGGCGGTGACGACCCACCCTGTCGGTCCGGTGCGCCCGGAGACGCTGTACCAACGGCACCGACAGACGCCGGACCGGCTGAACAACTCGATGCGCAGGACGTACGATCTCCTGCGTTCCGCCCTCCAGAGCAGTTGCGAGAGCCAGTACCTGGTCGAGGGTGAGCTGACCCAGGCCCTGTCGGCGAGCCGCAACACGGTGCGTGCGGTCCTGCAGCTCCTGGCCAAAGACGGTCTGGTGACGCGCAGCCCGAAACGGGGCACGCGCTCTGCCCGTGTGACGACCTTGCGGATCAACGACATCGCACCTGTCGAGGCGTTCGGCGGTGAGAGGGCCATCCACACCGAGCTCCGTGCCATGGATCACCAGATCCTGGGTTGCCCGGGCCTGGTGCGTGAGCGACTGCAGCTCGTGGGGGACTGGACCGTGCTCATGATGGAGTCCCTCCTGCTCCAGCATGAGCTGGTGCTGGGCATCTCGGTGAGCTACGTCGCGCTGAGCCCCGAGGAGTCCCGAGACGTCGTTGTCGACGAACCGGACGCGATCCTGTTCCTGGAGAAGCACTTCGACGTCAGGATCCGGGGAAGCAAGTCGACGACGATCGGTGCGACGGCAGCCGACGAGCAGTCCGCACGGTTGGTGGGTGTGGAGGTCGGAGCGCCCATGCTCTTCTTGGAAGACGTCCTGGAGGATGAGCAGGGCCAGCCCAGGGCGCTGTCGCAGTTCCGGCTGCGGAGCGACCTGATCGCCTTTCAGACCCACGCCGTCCGATCGGCCTGATCGCCTTCCAGACCTACGCCGTCCGATCGGCCTGACCGGGGCCGAGCAGTCGCCGAAGGACCCAGCCAACGTCCTCATCCCGCGTCCCCAGCCCACGACCCCACCCGCCAGGCGCCGACCGTAGCGCCTGGCGGGTGGGGTCGTGGGCTGTGCTCACTCGTGGCTGTGGGCGGTACTCGTCATCATGGCCGCCCACAGCGCCGCGTAGTGGCCGCCGAGCTTGAGGAGCTCGTCGTGGGAACCGTCTTCGACGATCAGCCCGTTGTCCACGACCAGGATGCGCTGGGAGGCTCGGGCCGTCTGGAGCCGATGCGCGATCAGCAGCGTCGTACGCCCCCTCGCGACCAGCCCCATCGCTCGCTGGACGCGTGCCTCGGTGGCGAGGTCCAGGTTGGCCGTCGCCTCGTCGAGCAGCAGGATCGCGGGGTCGACGAGGAGCGCCCGTGCCAGGCTCAGCAGTTGGCGCTGGCCGGCCGACAGTGACCGGCCCTGCTCGCTCACCGGGGTGTGGTAGCCGAGGGGCAGCGCGGCGATGAAGGCGTGTGCCCCCACCGCGCGGGCGGCCCGCTCCACGAGGAGGTCGGGCGCCTCGGGGGTCCCGTAGGCGATATTGGAACGGATCGTGCCCGAGAAGAGGAAGGGTTCCTGGGGGACGAACCCGAGCTGGTGGCGGTAGGCCGCCAGGTCGAGCTGCTTGATCGGGATGCCGTCGAGGCTCACCGTGCCCGCTGAAGTGTCGTAGAACCGGGCCACCAGCTTGACCAGGGTCGACTTGCCCGCACCGGTCGTGCCGACCAGGGCGACGACCTGCCCGGGTGGGATCTCGAGGCTCACATGGTCCATCGCGACCAGGCCCGTGCTCTCGTAGGCGAACGTCACGCGGTCCAGGGAGATCCTGCCGGACAGGCGCTTCGGGGCGACGGGGTCCTCGGCGAGCGGGGTGCCCGTCGGCGTCTGCAGGAGCTCTCGCAGCTGGACGACCGCGACCTTCGCCTGCAGCCACTGGTCGAAGACGAAGGACAGCTGCTGGATCGGCGTGAAGAACTGGTCGAGGTAGAGCAGAAACGCGATCAGCAGCCCGTACGACAGGTCACCCTCGATGACACGCGGAGCGGCGACCGCCAGCGCGATGGCTTTGGCGACGGTGCTCAGCAGCTGGAGTACCGGGAAGAAGCGGGCGATCAGCTCGGCCGAGCGAATCCGGGCCTCGCAGTAGGAGTCGGCCAGCGTCGTGAACCGCTGTTCGTTCGCCTGCTGTTGGCTGTAGGCCTGGCTGACCGCGACGCCGGCGAGGCTCTCCTGCATGTCGGCGTAGAGCACCGACACCCGGTGGCGTGCGATCAGGTATGTCTTGCCCGAAGCGGAGCGGAACCACAGCGTCGAGACCAGGAGGACCGGCAGTACCGCCGATACCGCGAGGGCGAGCCGGGGGTCGAAGACGACGAGGCCGACGGCGATGCCGGCACACGCCAGCAGGCTCACCATCGCGGTCAGCAGTCCCTGCTGCAACAGCTGGGCGAAGGCCTCGACGTCGGAGGTCATCCGGGTCATGATCTTGCCGGCCATGTGCTGCTCGTAGTAGTTGAGCGAGAGTCGTTGCAGATGCGCGAACGTACGCACGCGCAGCCCGAACAGCATGCGCTCGGCGATGAGCTGGGCGAAGTAGATCATCACCCTGCTGTTGATCCAGATGACGCCCTGGATGGCCAGGAGGGCCACACAGATCCAGGCCAGCGTCCGGTGGGAGGACTGGAGGACGCCGTGGTCGATGCCGAGCCTGATCAGCACCGGCGTCGCGATCCACGACACGGCGTCGACGACCACCATGGCCGAGGCCAGCAGCAGTGGCTTGGTGAAGGACCGGAAGACGCTCCCCATGGTGAACTGGTCGTGCGGCGCCACTGCTTCCGCGAGGTCGATGTCGGGCTCGCCGCGCAGCTCGGGAAGGCGCTCCACGGCCTGGAGCAGTGTGGGCGACACGGTGGCCAGGCCTGCGAGGGTCGAGGTGTCGCCACTCATACCGGGGCCGTGCGAGCCGGACGCCGCCCGCGTGGCGGCCTCGCTGGTGTGGCTGCTGATCTTGGGTGCGCCAAGGCGTGACACGCCCCCCGGCCAGGCGGCGGGGTCCAGCTCGGTGACCGGCTCCTCGGGTTCTGCCACGAAGTCCGCGTCGGGTCCGGTCAGGAGCTCCCGGAAGAGCTGGGAGCTTTCGAGCAGCTCTTCCGTGGTCCCGACGTCGACGATCCGGCCGTGGTCGAGCACGATGACCCGGTCCGCCAGAAGCAGGGTCGAGTGCCGGTGGGCGATCAGCACGGTCGTCCGCTCGGCGAGGACCTCCCCGAGCGAGCGGTGGATCGCGTGCTCCGTCCGTGCGTCGATGGCCGACGTGGCATCGTCGAGGATCAGGACCTGAGGGCTGGTCAGTGCCGCTCGGGCGAGTGCGAGTCGTTGCCGCTGCCCGCCGGACAGGGTGAAGCCGCGTTCGCCCACGACGGTGTCGTAGCCCTCGGGGAGTCCGGCGATGAAGCCGTGCGCATGGGCCGCGACCGCCGCGTGCTCCACCTCGTCGGTGGTGGCCGTCGGCCTGCCGAACGCGATGTTGTCGCGGATCGTCGTCCCGAAGAGGAAGCCTTCCTCGAACACGATCCCGACCGCGGCACGCAGCGAGGTCAGGGTGTACTCGCGGATGTCGCGGCCGTCGATGCGTACCGCTCCCGACGTGGGGTCGTGGAACCGGGCGATGAGGTGGGCCAGGGTGGACTTCCCCGAACCGGAGGCCCCCACGATGGCGATCCGCTCTCCAGGGTTCACCCGCAGCGAGATGTCGTGCAACACGACGTCGCCACCCGGGTAACGGAAGTCGACGTGGTCGAGCTCGACCAGGCCTTCGGGGTTCTCCAGCCGGACGGCGTGCGGACGCTCCTGCACGCGGGCCTGCGTCGACAGCAGCTCCACGACCCGCTGGGCGCCTGCTCGCGCCTGCTGGCTGGTGGCCATCAGGCCGGACAGGAAGCGCACCGGGGCGACCAGTTGCAGGACGTAGCTGGAGAAGGCGAGGAACACGCCGAGTGAGACCTGGTCCTCCATGACGAGCCAGCCCCCGAAACCGAGGATGGCCAGCTGGGTGAGACCGGGGATGGCGTCCAGTCCGGCGCCGAACACCGCGGTGATCCTCGCGGTGCGGAGCCGGGACTGGAACAGCTTGCGCGCCTCGTCGTTGAGCGATGCCTGCTCCTGCTCCTCCTGCCCGAAGGCCTTGACGACCCGGACTCCGGTGACCGCCTCCTCCACGACCCCGGCCACGCTGCCCTGGAACCGCTGGTCCATCCAGCTCGCGGGGAACGACCGGCTGCGGAACCTCATGGCCACGGCGAGGAACACGGGTACGGCCACCAGCATCACCGCTGCCAGGAGGGGCGAGAGGGCGACCATCACGGCCAGCGACACGATGAGCAGGGTGACGTTGCCGTAGGCCAGGCCCAGCTGCTGGAGGAACATCTGGATCAGGGTGAGATCCGATGTCGCCTGCGACATCACGTCGCCGGCACGCAGCTCGTCGCGCCGCGAGGCGTCCAGGTACTGCATGTGCCGGTGCAGCTTGATCTGGAGGTCCCGCTGGACGCGTACGGCGGCTCTCCCGCCGATCGTGCGGCGCAGGTAGTTCGCCACGAAGCTGACGAGTCCGGTGACGAGCAGGAGCACGATCCAGACGCCTCGGGACCGCTTCTCGGAGAGGATCGTGTCATCGAGAATGACCTGCTGGACGAGCGGGATGAGGCCCATCAGGCCCATCGCGGCGACGGCGAACCCGACGCCGAGCCAGATGCGCAGGCGCTCCCGCCGGTCGAGCACCGGTGCCAGCAGTTGGAGCGTCCCACGCGCGTACACCGGACGGTACTGGCTGTCCACCTCCACGTCGGGCTCGAGGGAGTCTGCTTCGCGCATGTCGAGTGGAGTGGTCATGGGCACAGGAGAAGGGGCGCGGATTTCCGCGCCCCTTCTCGTGCGTTGCCGGTCGATTGCGCCCCTGGACGCCGAGCGCTCCGCGGGGAGTGCGGTGCGAAAAGAGGGTGCGGGCCATCCGTGGCTGGTCGCGCAGTTCCCCGCGCCCCTTACGGGCGCGGTACTGCACCGGACTTCACCAGGGTTGCTCAGACGGCGATCCGCGGATCGGCCGCCGCCTGGAGGACGTCGACGACGATGTTGGCCATTACGTAGAGGAGGCCGACGACCAGCGTGATTCCGGCGATGGTGTTGAAGTCCCCCTTGCCGATCGACTGCGAGATGTACAGGCCGATCCCGGGTCTGGCGAAGATCGCCTCGACCAGGATGCTGTTCCCGATCATCCCGGCGAGCTGAAGTCCGATCAGCGCGAGCACCGGGCCGAGGGCGTTGCGGAGCGCGTGCTTGATGAGGACCTGCGTCCCGCTCAGGCCCTTGGCCCTGGCCGTACGGGCGTACTCCGCCCGGAGGGTGCCCTCCAGGCTGCTTCTCAGGACGCGACCGACGGCCACAGCAGGCCCGATCGCGATGCACAACGCGGGGAGGATGAGATGTTTCAGGTCGTCGAGGAACAGGCCCGGCCGACCCGCCACCAGGCTGTCCACCAGGAGGAAGCCGGTCGGGCCCGACGGTGCGTCGTACGCCGATGTCTGGCCGGTGACCGGCAGGACGTCGAGCCAGCGGTAGAAGACCAGCATCGCGATCAGGCAGGCCAGGAACACGGGCACCGACGCGCCGGAGATCATCACCACTCGCAGCACCCCCGATCCGCGCCACCGCTGCGCCGTGGCGAGCCCCAGGAAGAACCCGATCACAGCGATCAGTACGAGTGCCATGAACACGAGCTCCAGCGTGACCGGCAGGAACTTCACGATGTCCGACGCGACCAGTGTGCGCGTCACCGAGGAGGTCCCGAGGTCACCCTGCACCGCGCTCCCCAGGTAGTTGAAGAACTGCACCGGCACCGGCTTGTCGAGTCCCAGTTGCCGGCGGGCGGCTTCGTACACCTCTGGTGGTGCCTTCTCCCCGACCAGGGCCACGACAGGGTCGACGGGCGCCACCTGCTGCAGGACGAAGACCACCAGGACGAGTGCGATCAGGACGGGTAGCGCTCCCAGGAGCCGACGACCCAAGATCAGCAGCATGATGTCACCTCTACGTTGGTCCGTACCGGTCAGCGGTCAGTGTCAGCGGTCACGGATGCGGTCCCTGAGGGCGTCGCCGGCGAAGTTGCTGACGATGGCGATCAGGGCGACGGCTGCGGCAGGGAACACGGGGATCCACCACGCACTGAAGATGTTGGTCATGCCCTGGGCGCTCATCGCCCCGAGCTCCGGCGCGGGTTGCGGGGCGCCAAGACCGAGGAACGAGAGGCTCGAGAGCATCAGCACCAGGGCCGACACGTCCAGGCTCGCGGTGATGATGGTGACCGGGACGGCTCCGGGCAGCAGGTGTCTGGTGAGCCGGCGCACCGGTCCGGCACCCGAGATCTTGGCCGCCTCCATGTGGGGAGAGGCCCGTAGCTTGCGTACCTCGGCGCGGATGATGCGCGTGTACAACGGCCACCACACGATCGAGACGCCGACGAGGGTGTGGAAGTAGGACGGGCCGAGGGCCGCGACCACCGCGACCGCCAGGATCGGCCCCGGGAGCGCCAGGAACACGTCGGTGATGCGCATCAGGATGCTGTCGACGATGCCGCCGACAGCCCCGGCGACGAGACCGACAAGACCACCGAAGACGACACCGGACGCGACGACCGCCAGGGCGCCCCACCAACTGGTGGACATGCCGACGAGAACGCGACTGAGCACGTCACGTCCCACCGTGTCGGTCCCGAGGAGAAAGCCGGATCCCGGCGCGGACATCGGTGTCCCGGCCGGCACCAGGGGGTCATAGGGGGCGAGGGCCTCGGCGAAGACCGCGATGAGGAACATCGCTGCCAGCGCGGTGAAGGCGACCCAGGCGGCCACCGGCGTGCCCTGGAAATACTGTCTGAGGCCTTGACCGAACCTGGCCCCGACCGGGACCAGACCTTTGGCGACGTAGGGCTCAGCAACTGCCATAGCTCCTCCGAAATTCGACGGCCCGCTCGTCCTCGACCGTGCGGTCACGGGCTCCTGATGCGCTCCATCGGGGAACAAGTGCACCGCTCGCGGTGTCATTGAAGGGTCAATTCACGTTGCTGGTTCATTGCGCGCGGGTCGCGCGCGTTTCCCGCAGGGGTCTCGACCCGGCCAGCACCGCCGCGCACAGCAGGACGAGCCCTCCGCCGACCACGCACCCCGCCGTCCCCAGCGCGCCGAAGAGCAGGTTGACGCTGCCCGAGCCACTGAACGAGCCGACCCCGCAGGCGATCCGGTAGTTGGCCACGGCGATCGACGGGTCCGGGCTGGTGACGACGACCAGTACCGGTGGTGCTGCCAGAGCGACTCCGTCGACGAGCCCGAACAGCACGGCCGCGACGAGGAAGCCACTGAGTGAATGTGCGGCCAGAAGCGCTCCCAAGGCGATCACACCCAGCGTGAGCGCCCACACGAGCGCTCGAGCAGGCGGGACTTTCTCGAACAGCGTGCCCGAGGTGCCGAGGACCACGATCTCCACCATGGAGAGCACGCCCAGGGAGATACCGATGCCTGCGGGGGTGAGACCCGCCGCGTCCCCGATCAGCGGGAAGGCGGTGTTCTCGATCCCGCTGCGCAAGTAGTTGCCGATGAGCCCCAGCGCGAGCGCGACGCGGACCGCGCGGCCGACCGCGAGCCGGGGCAGACCGACACGGGGTCTGCCGAGCTTGTCCGAGGCGGGAAGGCGCGGCAGCAGCAGGACCACCAGCGTGCCCGCCGCCAGGCCGGCTCCGCAGCAGACCGCGAAGGCGAGCCGGTAGCCGTCGACCCCCGCGTGCTGTGTGGCCAGGATGCCGCCGACCGGGGCGCCGATGGCGCCGCCGAGCATCTGCAGGCTCGCGTTCGAGCCGAGAGCGCGGTGCGGGCGAGTGTGCATCCGCACCGTCACCTGAAGTGCCGCGCCGGCGACCACCGCGCTGGCCAGGCCCTGGAGGACCCGGGCGGCGATCAGTTCCGGCGCGCGGTCAGCCAGCCCGTAACAGGCTTCGCTGACCGCGAAGAGCACCATCCCGACGACGGCCGTCGATCGAGCGTCGATCCGGGTGACGACCCGCGTTCCCAGGACGTCGACCAGCATGAGCCCGGCCGCGGAGCTCACGATGAAGACGGTGACGAGGACCGGGCTGAGCCCCAGCTTGATCGCGTAGAGCAGCTCGATCGGCGCGGTCATGGCCATCACGAAACCGACCAGGACCATCGTCAGCGGATGACCGGCCGACTCCCGGAACCGGGCGAGCGCGCTGCCGTGGGACGTGTACGACGCGGTCACGCCCGCACACGATCAGAACTCACGAAGGGTCTCGCGCAGGGTGGACTTGGTGTACTCGGTGCGGGCGAGGCCTTGGCGCTGCAGCGCGGGCATCAGGCCGTCACAGATGGCGTTGATGTACGTGCGGGACAGGTCCCAGCCGGGCTTGCTGATCAGGAAGCCGTCACCGCCGACCTCCTCCATCGCCTCGCCCATCTTCTTGGCGACCTGCTCCGGGGTGCCCACCAGCTCCAGCCCCCGCTTGGCGCGGTGCAGCACCAGCTCGCGCAGGGTTTTGGGGCCGGGGCTCCCGTCGCCGCGCATGAAGTACTCGAGGGATCCGCGTTCGCCGTTGGTGGTGAGGCCTTCGGGGAGGGGCTCGTCGAGGTCGAACTGCTTGAAGTCGATCTCGGTGTTGGACGAGATGTTCACCAACGACTTCTCGATGTACGACGGGTGGTTGTGGATCCGCTCGACCTCGGCGCGGGCTTCCGCTTCGGTGGCGGCGATGGTGGGGGAGACGACGAAGAGGAGTTTGATGTCGTCGGGGTCGCGGCCGGCTGCTTCGGCGCGGGTACGGATGTCGTCGCGGTACTCCTTCATCCCTTCGATACCGGTGCCGACCGCGATGATCGCGTCGGCGGCGCCGGCGGCGAACGCACGGCCGCGAGGGGAGGCTCCCGCCTGGAGAAAGGCGGGCCGGTGCTGGGGTGAGGGCACCGTGTTCAGCGGTCCGCGGGACTTGAAGTACTTGCCGTCGAAGTCGATGGTGCGGACTTTGTTGTAGTCGGCGTAGGTGTTGGTCTCGCGGTCCATGACGACCGCGTCCGGCTCCCAGGAGTCCCAGAGTTGGTTGACGACGTCGAAGTACTCCTCCGCCACGTTGTAACGCTCGTCATGCTCGGGCAGACCGGTGAGGCCGAAGTTCTGGGCGGCGCGGTCCTCGGCGGAGGAGACGATGTTCCAGCCGAACCGGCCCTCGGCGATCGAGTCGACGGTGGAGCAGGCGCGAGCGAGGAGGTAGGGCGGATAGAACGACGT
Organism: Streptomyces scabichelini; assembly: GCF_011045015.1. Taxonomy (GTDB): domain Bacteria; phylum Actinomycetota; class Actinomycetes; order Streptomycetales; family Streptomycetaceae; genus Streptomyces; species Streptomyces scabichelini. The sequence goes on from NZ_JAAKZY010000002.1 coordinate 12,457, forward strand.
CGACATCGTCGCCACCACGCCCATCCTGGACGTACTGCCGGCGATCAGAACGGCCAGCGGGATGGGGTCATGCTTCGGCGCGAACGCCGAGTGCTTCAACGCGCCTTCCATGGTGCCGCCGTAGGCGTCGGCCACCATGACGGTGTCCTCGATCATGATCAGGTCGAAGCAGGCCCGCTCCATCGACTGGGCCATGTCGACGTAGAACTTGCCGTTGGCCCAGTTCTTCACGTCCGGGGAAGCCCACTCGGTGTCCCACTCCGGCGGGATGAAGTTCATGAACCAACCCATGTGGAACTTCTTCGGCATGATGTCTCCTGCTCGATCGTGACGCGGTGCTCTGGAAAGGCCGGGGATGCGGGGATGGGATGTCTGCGGTGGGCTCAGAACTCGCGGAGCGTCTCGCGCAGGGTGGACTTGGTGTACTCGGTACGGGTGAGGCCCTGGCGTTGGAGCTCGGGGACCAGGCCGTCGCAGATGTCGGTGATGTACTGCCGGGAGAGGTCGCGACCGCCCTTGTTGATCAGGAAGCCGTCGCCGCCGATCTCCTCCATCGCCTCGCCCATCTTCTTGGCGACCTGCTCCGGGGTGCCCACCAGCTCCAGCCCTCGCTTGTTGCGGGCCATGACCAGCTCGCGCAGGGTTTTGGGGCCGGGGCTCCCGTCGCCGCGCATGAAGTGTTCGAGGGATCCGCGTTCGCCGTTGGTGGTGAGGCCCTCGGGGAGGGGCTCGTCGAGGTCGAACTGCTTGAAGTCGATCTCGGTGTTGGACGAGATGCCCACCAGCGCTTTGTCGATGTACGACGGATCATTGAGAGTCCGCTGGGCCTCGGCACGGGCTTCGGCTTCGGTGGCGGCGATGGTGGGGGAGACGACGAAGAGGAGTTTGATGTCGTCGGGGTTGCGGCCGGCTGCTTCGGCGCGGGCGCGGATGTCGTCGCGGTATTCCTTCATGCCTGCGGTGCCGGTGCCGACCGCGATGATCGCGTCGGCGGCACCGGCGGCGAATGCACGGCCCCGGGGAGAGGCTCCCGCCTGGAAGAACGCGGGGCGGTGCTGGGGTGAGGGGACGGTGTTCAGTGGTCCACGGGACTTGAAGTATTTGCCGTCGAAGTCGATGGTGCGGACTTTGTTGTAGTCGGCGTAGGTGTTGGTCTCGCGGTCCATGACGACCGCGTCCGGCTCCCAGGAGTCCCAGAGTTGGTTGACGACGTCGAAGTACTCCTCGGCGACGTTGTAACGCTCGTCATGTTCGGGCAGGCCGGTGAGGCCGAAGTTCTGGGCGGCGCGGTCCTCGGCGGAGGAGACGATGTTCCAGCCGAAGCGGCCCCCGGCAATCGAGTCCACGGTGGAACAGGCACGGGCCAGCAGATACGGCGGGTAGAACGACGTGGACATCGTCGCCACCACGCCCATCTTGGAGGTGTTGGCGGCGACCATGACGGCCAGTGGGACCGGGTCCTGCTTGGGTGCGAAGACGGCGTTCTTGAGTGAGCCTTCCATGGTGCCGCCGTAGGCGTCGGCGACCATGACGGTGTCCTCGATCATCATGAAGTCGAAGCAGGCCCGTTCCATCGACTGGGCCATGTCGACGTGGAACTTGCCGTTGGCCCAGTTCTTCACGTCCGGGGAGGCCCACTCCGACTGCCAGTCCGGCGGCGTGAAGTTCATGAACCAACCCAGGTGGAACATCTGCGTCATGTGCCTCTGCCTTTCAGAACTCGCCGAGGGTCTCGCGCAAGGTGGACCCGGTGTATTCGGTGCGGGTAAGACCACGTCGTTGGAGCTCGGGGACGAGGCCGTCGCAGATGTCGGTGATGTACTTACGAGTCAGGCCCCTGCGGTGGATGAGGAAGCCGTCGCCGCCGACCTGCTCCATCACGGCTTCCATCTGGTCGGCGACCTGTCCGGGAGTGCCGATGAACTCCAGGCCGAACGAGCTTGCAGCGATCGCGAGTTGACGCAGGGTCTTGGGGCCTGGAGTGCCGTCGCCCCGCTTGAAGTGTTCGAGGGATCCGCGTTCGCCGTTGGTGGTGAGGCCCTCGGGGAGCGGCTCGTCGAGGTCGAACTGCTTGAAGTCGATCTCGGTGTTGGACGAGATGCCCACCAGTGCCTTCTCCACGAACAGGTCCGACTGGCCGAAGCGTTGGTGAGCGGCGATCGCTTCGGCTTCGGTGGCGGCGATGGTGGGGGAGACGACGAAGAGGAGTTTGATGTCGTCGGGGTTGCGGCCGGCTGCTTCGGCGCGGGCGCGGATGTCGTCGCGGTATTCCTTCATGCCTGCGGTGCCGGTGCCGACCGCGATGATCGCGTCGGCGGCGCCGGCGGCGAACGCACGACCCCGGGGTGAGGCTCCCGCCTGGAAGAACGCGGGGCGGTGCTGGGGTGAGGGGACGGTGTTGAGGGGTCCGCGGGACTTGAAGTATTTGCCGTCGAAGTCGATGGTGCGGACTTTGTTGTAGTCGGCGTAGGTGTTGGTCTCGCGGTCCATGACGACCGCGTCCGGCTCCCAGGAGTCCCACAACTGGTTGACGACGTCGAAGTACTCCTCGGCGACGTTGTAGCGCTCGTCATGTTCGGGCAGGCCGGTGAGGCCGAAGTTCTGGGCGGCGCGGTCCTCGGCGGAGGAGACGATGTTCCAGCCGAAGCGGCCTTCGGCGATGGAGTCGACGGTGGAGCAGGCGCGAGCGAGGAGGTAGGGCGGGTAGAACGACGTGGACATCGTCGCCACCACGCCCATCTTGGAGGTGTTGGCGGCGACCATGACGGCCAGTGGGACCGGGTCCTGCTTGGGTGCGAAGACGGCGTTCTTGAGTGAGCCTTCCATGGTGCCGCCGTAGGCGTCGGCGACCATGACGGTGTCCTCGATCATCATGAAGTCGAAGCAGGCCCGTTCCATCGACTGGGCCATGTCGACGTGGAACTTGCCGTTGGCCCAGTTCTTCACGTCCGGGGAGGCCCACTCCGACTGCCAGTCCGGCGGCGTGAAGTTCATGAACCAACCCAGGTGGAACATCTGCGTCATGTGCGTCTGCCTGCCTCTCTTGCTGTCTCCGCTGCCGTGAACCAGTGGACGGTGTATGACTGATCGCCGGGCTGTTCGGCACCGCGCCATTGCGTGCCTCGGTCCGCGGTGACCTCATGACATCCGGTGTCGATGTCACGTCGAATGCGCCGTCATGGCACTCGCATTGCGCCGCTGTGACCGTGGTTCGACTCCCGAGGTGATGGGGCGAACCACGCCCAGTCACCCTTCGCTCGCGGGCAGCCTGGAGAGGTGACACGAAGCCTCCCGACCCCCGATGCCGTCGATGGAGTAGAGGAACGGCGCCTCGGTGGAGCATCGGTCGATCCGCTCGCGGCAGCGCGGGTGGAACGAACAACCCGACGGCACGGAGAGCGGGCTCGCCGGCTCGCCCGGCAGTCGCACGGGCGCGGCCCCAGGGGTGGGGATCGCGGCCAGCAAGGCCTTGGTGTACGGGTGTTTGGGGGAGGCGATGACTTCCTCGGTCGGCCCCAGCTCGACGATCTGTCCGAGGTACATCACCGCGGTGCGGTCGGAGATGAAGCGCGCAGCGGCCAGATCATGGGTGACGAACATGACGGCCATCCCGAGCTCGCGCCGCAGGTCTTGAAGCAGGTTGAGCACGGACGCGGCCAAGGAGGCGTCCAGTGCGGAGGTGGGCTCGTCGCACAGCAGCAACTTCGGCGGGACGATGACGGCCCTGGCGAACGCGACCCGCTGGCGCTGGCCTCCCGAGAGCAGACCCGCCTTGATGCCGGCCACGTCCGGGGGAAGCCCCACCTGGCGCAGTGCCCGGTCGACCATCTCCCGGCGGTCTGCCCTGCTGTTGTCCTTGAGCAGCCGTTCGCCCACGATCTCACCCACGGTCAGCCAGGGCGTGAGCGAGGCGCCGGCGTCCTGGAACACCATTTGCGGCCGGCCGCCGAGTCGCTCGACGGTGCCGCCGTCGGGCGTCATCAGCCCTGCGACGACGCGGAGCAAGGTCGACTTCCCCGACCCGGATTCGCCCACTACGGCCATCGACTCGCCGGGAGCGATATCGAGGATCACGTTGCGCAGCGCGTGGAGCTGGTCCTTCTTCAGCAGCCCGCGCCTGATCGTGAACTGCTTGTCGATGCCGTTGATCCGCAGCGCGGGAGTGTCGTCGTCGACCTCGGCCATGGGCCGGAACGGTGGCGCGGCGACGCGTATCGCCTCTTGCGTCGTCGCGCCGGGGATGATGCAGGCCGCCACCCCCGAGTGAGTGGACGCAGGGGTCGGCACCGGCAGCGTTTCCGCGCACTCATGGGTCGCCGCCGAGCACCGAGGTGCGAAGGCACAACCACGCGGATGGGCCCGGGGGTCCGGAGGTTCGCCCGGGAGCGCCGGGATGGGTCGGCCGGTCGGCAGGCCGAGATCCAGGCGGGCGTTCAGCAGGCCCAGGGTGTAGGGGTGTGACGGTGCCCGCAGGACCTGTTCCGTCTTACCGATCTCGGCCACCCGGCCGCCGTACATGACGGCGATCCGGTCCGCCACCTGGGAAGCCACGCCGATGTCGTGAGTGACCAGGATGAAGGATGTGCCGAGCTTGTCGCAGAGGTCGCGGATGAGCGCGAGGACCTGGGCCTGCACCGTCACGTCGAGTGCCGTGGTGGGCTCGTCGGCGATCACCAGGTCGGGCTTGCCGGCGACCGCCATGGCTATCATCACGCGCTGCCTGAGCCCGCCCGACAACTCGTGGGGAAACGCCTTCATCCGCCGCGCGGGGTCCGGGATGCCGACGAGGTCGAGAAGCCGCAGCGCCTCCTCCTCGGACCCGGCCGCCTCCACCACCTGGCGGCCGATGCGCATCGTGGGGTTGAGCGAGGTCATGGGGTCCTGGAACACCGCGCCGAGGTGCAGTTTGCGCATGCGGCGCCGCTCCTCGTCCGACGCGGACACCATGTCGACCCCGCACACCTCGGCCTTTCCGGTGACCAGGGGCATCGGGTCGCCCGAGAGCAGCCCGAGGAGGGCCAGAGCCATCACGCTCTTGCCCGAGCCGGACTCACCGACGACGGCGAGGATCTCGCCGGGGGCGATGTCGAGGGTGACGCCGCGCAGGGAGTGGACGGGCACTCCTCGACGGTTGAAGGTGACCGTGAGGTCCTCCACCCGAGCACGTGATGCGGTCAGTGGTTCGGCGAGTGCGGCGGCGCTGCCGCTGGGAGTGCTGGTGCTGGTCATGTTTCATGCCCTCCTCAGCCTGTCGCTGCCGGCTCAGCGCCGTTTGATCTTGGCCGGGTTGTAGATGTAGGGGAGGTACGAATCCAGCTCTACGCCGCCGATGTCGGCGTGGGTGACGAAGTTCTGCGGGATACGGCACAACGGGACCCACAAGGCGTCGTCGGCGATGATCTCGGTGATCTGCAGGTAGACGTCGTTGGTCTTGGCCGCGGTGCCCTTGGTGATCGCCTCGTCCATGAGCGCGTCCACCTTGGGGTTGCCGTACTGGAACGCGTTGAGGGGCTTCGCGCCCGTACGCAGGAAGATCCGCAGCGCGGTGTCCAGGTGCAGCGCGTCACCGCCCATCGACCCCAGGAGCAGGTCAGGACGCTTGCCGGCCGGCTGGTTGCACAGGTCGAACCACTCCGCCGAGGGCATCGCCCGGATGGTGATCTCCAGCCCGGTCGGGGCGAGTTGGGTCTGGACCAGCTCGGCCATCTGCTGAGCCGGTGCGCCGTTGGACGACACCCAGGCGAAGTCGACCTTCTTGTTCGACAACCTGGCGACCTTCTCGGTCAGCGGACCGAGGTCGACCTTCGGGTCGAAGGGTGCGAGCCCCTTGGGGAACATGTTCTCCGGCCAGAAGTTCTCCTGGACCGTGGTGAGCCCCTTGAAGGACGTCTCGACGGCCGTGGCGCGGTCGATGGCGGTCATCATCGCCTGTCGCAGGGACTTGTCCTTGAACATGCCCGCGCCAGGGTTCATGTAGAGCGACATCATCGAAGCGCCGAGGTTGGTGGAGACCGAGAACTTCTTGTTCTTCCGGTAGCTGAGTACGTCGGCGATGGCGAACCCATGGGTGACCAGACTGAACGCACCCTGGTCCAACTGGAGCTTCTGGGTCGCGATCTCGGGGGTGATCTCGATCCGGATCGTCTCGAAGTACGGCTTCTCGCCCCAGTAGCCGTCGAACCTTTCCAGGACGTAGTGGCTTCCCGGCACGAACTCCTTCATGACGTAGGGGCCAGTGCCCGCGTCGTGGGTCTTGAGCCACGTCTGGGCCAGGTCGCCACCCACCGCGTTCTTGGTGACCGCCGTCGGGCTGGTCACCAGCATCTTCCACGGGCAGGCCGCGTAGTGGAGCCAGGCGTTGTTGGGCTCCTTGAGCTTGACCACGAGGGTGGTCGCATCCGTCGCCTCGGCCTTGGCGATCCCTGTCACCATGTAGGCAGGCCCCTGTTTGACCGCGGCCCGACGCTCGAAGCTCTTCACCCACGCCTCGGCGTCGGCGGGTGTCCCGTCGTGGAAGGTGACGTCCGGCTTCAGCTTGAAGGTGTAGGTCAGCTGGTCGTCGGACACCGTCCAGGAGTCCGCCAGCTGCGGGATTATCTCCGGAGTACCGGACTTGTAGGTGACGAGGCCGTCGTAGCACGCGTGCATGACCTGGACGCCCTCACCCTCGTACATGATGTCCGGGTCGGGGACCTGCATGTCCTGCAGGAACGGCATGCGCAGGGTGAGGTTGCCCGCGCCGTCCTCGGCGGCTCCCTCGCCGCACGCCTGGATCAGGCTCAGCAGGCTGACACTGCCGAGCGTGATGCCGGCCGCCTTGAGCAGGCCGCGACGGCTCAGCTGGGTGCGCGGTTCCGGTCTGTGCTGGGGTTCGGTCTTGGTGGGCAAGGACGCCTCCTACGGCGGGGTCTCACAGAGCCACTTGGACAGTGCGGTGACAGTGCGGTGAGGAAGGAAGGAGTCGAGGCGTTCGGCTCGTCTCCACGGTGTGCGATGACGATGGCTGCGCTGTGTGACACCGCAGCGTCGTCATCGTGGCTTTCCTATTGCGCCTGGTTCACCACACATAAGGTTTTTGTAACGGAGCCACCGATAGCCACGAGGGCGCTCGGAATCCCGGAATTGCCAAGGGCGCGGGCTTCGCGACGCGGGCACGGCACGCCGTCCGTGTCGGCGGGCGGCCACTGCGACCGAGAGGTACTCAGGCCCCGGGAGAGGGGCGGAGGGCGGTCTCCGGGGCGGCCGACAGCAGGTCACGCAGGCGCAGCACGACCGTCAGCACCGCGGCCATCCCGATCAGGGACGACACCATGAGGGCGTTCCTGGTGCCGAGCAGCTCGGCACTCGCTCCGATCACCACCATCCCGATCGGCATCGCGCCGATCGCGGTGCTGAGCACACCGAGGGCGACGCCGCGTTCGGTCTCGTGTGCGGACTCGATCGCGAGGAGACTCTGCATGGACGCGAACGCGGCCTGGCCCGTCCCGGCCACGAACAACGCGAGAAACGCGAGTTGGTACAGCGGCGCCATGGAGAAGCAGAACAGGCCGAGCAGAGCAACCATCGAGCCGACCGCGAAGACCAGCCCCCGTCGAAGGAGGGGCCGGGTGCTCAGGACGACTCCGCAGAGGATCTGCCCGCCACCCGCAGCGGCGCCCAGGGCGCCGGCGAGCACGGCGTCGGCGGAGAACTCATCGGCCACGAGAGGTACCAGCGGGATGTAGCCGAACATAAACAGGTTCATCGCCACGGTCACCCCCAGAGTGGCCATCAGGCGCCTGCTGCGCCGGGCGAGCCTGACGCTGGCGACGGCCTGCGCGGCGATCGACACACGCGCTTCGGGATCGCGCGGGGTGGCGTAGCGAGGACTGGGGACCAGCCGGAGCAAGGCCGCCGAGATGCAGAGCAGTATGCCCATCCCGGCGAATCCCGCCCCCATGCCGACGTGCTCGATGAGCGCACCACCGGCGAGCGTGCCGAACATGGCCGACCCCGCCTGTGCGGTGGACTCGATCGTCATCGCCTGCCCGGCGAAACGCGGACCGACAGTCTCGTAGATGAGAGGGCGCTGCGCGGTCATGTTCACCAACCCGCCGATGCCCAGCGCGAACATGAAGGGGAGGGTCATCCAGATCTCGACCCGTCCTGACTGGACGAGTCCGAACATCGCGAACTGGATCGGGATCAGCGCCAGTTGGACGCGACGGACGAGCTTGCGCCGGTCCAGCCGGTCGCTGATCACCCCGGCCACGAAGCCACCGACGAGCATCGGGAGGAAGACGAGTGCGCCGACGACCTGGTTGAGGATGGGCGAACCGGAAAGCTGGGCCAGCAGGTAGCTCGTGGTGAACAGGCCGCCCCACCGCGTGGTGTGCCAGACGAAGGAACTCACGCAGAGGTAGCGGTAGCCGGGGACCCGGAACAGCGCCCGCAACGAGTACGACGGCACGGCGTCGGCCGGGCGTGGGGTGGATCGTGCTTCGTCGGTGGTCACCCGGCCTCCACCACTGACTTCTCCCGTCGCCGCTGACCGGACACCCCGAGGAGGAGCAGCACGCTCAGGCCCGCGGAGCCCAGGGCGAGGGCGGCGAACCCGACCCAGCTGAGCAGGAACCCGCACAGGACCCCGGCGATTCCACCGGAGACGGCTATGACGAAGTCCGCCGTGCCCTGGACCGGCACCCGGTCACCGGAGGTGACGGTGTCCACCAGAAGCGTCGAGGCGCCGATGAAGACGAGCGCCCAGCCGAGCCCCACCGTGAACATCGAGACGAACATCAAGGGGACGCTGTTCGCCACCGTCCCGGTGCAGCCGGCAAGGACGAGTACGAGCGCACCGCTCCGCATCGCCACGAACCGCCCAAACCTGTCCGCGACGCGACCGACGAGCGGGCTGAAGGCGAACATGCCGGCCATGTGGGCCGAGACCACGAAGGGGATGACCGCCTCGTGGTGGTGCGTCTTCATCTCGATCGGTGACATGGCCATCACGCCGACCATCACGGCTTGGGCGACAACCATGGAGAGCAGAGCCAGCCGGGCCGCGGAGGCCGTGGCGATCAACCGCAGTGAGTCGCCGACGCGGACCGACCGGACGGCGACGGTCTGCCCGTGCGCCGCGTCGTTGCCCTCCGCCCAGACCGCCAAGGGATCGGGGCGTAGCCGTACCCCCACGTTGACCATTGCGCAGAGGAAGAAGAACGAGCTCAGGAGCCAGGGACCGGCGTACTTCTCCAGCCCGAACACCGACTGCCCGAGTGCTTCGGCCGGTCCGACGAGAGTAGGGCCGAAGATCGCTCCGAAGGTGGCCGCGAACAGGATCCGGCCCATCGCCCGGCTCCGCTCGTCCGGCTCTGCCAGGTCGGTCGCCGCGTACCGGGCGAGCAGGTTGGTGGCGGAGCCGGCGCCGTACAGCAGGAGACCGCCCAGGAAGACCGCGAGCGACGAGATCTGCACGCCCGCACACGCCACAAGACCTCCCAGGGCGGCGAGTCCGTAGCCCAGCTGCATGCCGACCCGTCGTCCGCGTCGCGCCATGACCCGGGCGAGCACCTGCGCCATGGCGCCCGAGCCCGCGGTGACGGCCGCGGTCGACAGACCCACCCACGGTGTGGCGACACCGACGATGCCCTCGACCACGAAGCCGCCGATCGTGACGGCCGCGCCGAGCGCACCGGCACCCACCACCTGTCCCAGGGTGAGCACGCGCAAGCTCCTCCGCTGGATTCGCGCGCGCTCGACCGGAGACCGGGGCACCCCACAGGACGGTGAGGTCACCTCAGAACTCGAGCAGGTTGTCGCGGAACATCTCGTACGAGTACGAGGTCCGCGTCAGCCCGCGTTTTTGCAGCTCGGGTACGAGGCCGTCGCAGACCTCGCTGATGGAGCGCCGTGTGAGGACGTCCTGGGTGAGCAGGAAACCGTCGCCGCCCACCGTGGCCATGACGTCACCCATCTGGTCGGCGACCTCGGACGGCGTACCCAACAGCTCGACGCGCTGCCCGGCGCTGGTGGACGACTGCATCGCGACCTCGCGGAGCGTGCGTTCCCTGTTCTGCGCGACGAACTGCTGCAGCGAGCTCTGGTGGCCGTTGGTCACCAACTCGGACGCCAGATCCTTGATCGGGGTGTCCAGATCGAACACGGAGAAGTCGATGTCCGTCGCGTAGCCCATCCCGGCGAGGCGCGTCACCGGGTTGGCCGCCGCCTCCTCCTTGGCCTGCTGCCGACGGTCCACGGCCGCCTGATGGGTCTCACCGATGACCGGCGACACCAGGAACAGCACCTTCACGGAGTCCGGGTCGCGACCGTGCGCCTCGGCACGGGCCCGGACGTCGTCGCGGTACTCCTTCATCTGCTCGACCGTGCTCGCCGAGGCGATGATCGAGTCGGCGTACTTGGAGGCGAAGGCACGGCCCTTGGGCGATCCGCCCGCCTGGACGATGACCGACCTGCCCTGCGGGGAGCGAGCCGAGTTGATGGGGCCCCGCGACTTGTAGAACTTCCCCTGGAAATCGACCGGGTGGACCTTGGCCGGGTCGGCGAAGATCCCGTCCTGGTCGACCACCATGGAACCCGGCTCCCAGGACTCCCAGAGCTTGACGACCAGCTCGGCGAACTCCTCGGCCATGTCGTAGCGGACGTCGTGATCCGGCTGGGCGTCGTGGCCGTAGTTCTGTGCCGCACGGTCCGAGCTCGCGGTGACCATGTTCCAGCCGGCCCGGCCCCGTGAGACGTGGTCCATCGTCGAGACGAGCCGTGCCAGCAGGTACGGGGGGTACTCCGTGATCGCCAGCGTGGTGACGATCCCCAGGCGCGCGGTGTTCTGGGTGAGGATCGAGGCCAGGACCGCCGGGTCGAACTTGGGGACCGCGTACGCGTTCTCCAGATAGAAGTCGTGCTTGCCCTGCCAGGCGTCGGGCACGAACGACGAGTCCTCGAGGATGAAGTAGTCGAAGCAGGCGCGCTCCAAGGAACGCGCCATGTCGACGTAGAAGTCCGGGAGCATTCCCTCGGACTTGTGGGTGCCGATCCACTGGTCCCGCCACCCGTGCACGCGGTAGCCGTTCATGAACCAACCCAGGTGGAACTTCTTGGCTTGCAACCCGGCCTCCCGCTCACTCCATGCGACGACGGCGTCAGGTACTGCCGCCGACCTTGCTGCTGGAAGCTAGCCAGGCAGCGTGACACCGGCAGACCGCGACCGTTCCGCGGCCATTGCGCCGTCCAGGCAGTCCTGCCGACGAGGTGGCAGCGGCGCAATGGAAGGTTTACTGCGCACACCTGACCGGGAAATCCGCCGCTCCTTCACTGACGGGGTCAGCATTCGTCTGCTGCTTTGGAGGACTCATATGACGGTCGTCGTCGTCGGTAACCCCAAGCCGATGTCGCGTACCCGAGCTGCCGCAGAGCTGATCGCTCGCGAGCTCAGCGGGAGCGCGCCGTCCGCAGTTGTCGACGTGGTGGATCTCGGCGCCGGGCTGCTCGGATGGGGTGACCCCAAGGTGGCCGAGGCCAAGGCCACGGTGCTGGGTGCGGACTCACTCGTGGTGGCCTCCCCGACGTTCAAGGCCACGTACACGGGTCTCCTCAAGCTGTTTCTCGACCAGTTCGGGCAAGGTGAGCTCGGCGGGATCCCGACGTTCCCCGTCATGCTCGGGGCCGGACTTCAGCACGCTCTCGCGCCTGAACTGACCCTGCGTCCGGTACTCGTCGAGATCGGAGCCAGCTGTCCCGCGCCGAGCCTGTACCTGATCGACTCGCAGTACGCGACCTCGCCGGACCTGGCCGGCTGGCTCGAGTCGGCCAGGAAGTACGTCCCGGCGGCGGTGACGCCGTGATCCGGGCATCCGACAGACGTTTCGACGACGTGTTGCTCCGGCAGGCGTTCGGCTGCTTCCCCAGTGGTGTGACCGCCTTCTGCGGGATGGTGGACGGCGCCCCGGAGGGCATGGCCGCCAGCTCGTTCACCTCCGTCTCGCTGGATCCGGCACTGGTGTCCGTCTGCGTGGCGAACACGTCCTCGACCTGGCCGCGGCTGGCCGAGGCAAGTCGCCTGGGACTGAGTGTGCTGGCCGGCGAGCACCGCTCGGTGGCGCGTTCGCTCGCATCGAAGAGCGGTCAGCGTTTCGCCGACGTCGACTGGGTCGCCACCGAGACCGGGGCCGTTTTCGTGCACGGCGCCACGCTGTGGCTGGAGTGCTCCATCTATGAGGTCGTAGAGGCAGGCGATCACGCGATCGTGCTGCTGAAGATCGAGGCGCTCGACATGTACCCCGATGTTCCTCCGATGGTCTTCCACCGCAGTGGTTTCCACGGGCTCGCATCGACTGCATGACAACTGCATGACACACGAGCTCGCATCGAGCGCATGAAAGCGGGGCCGCCGATTCGAACGCTCGGGTCGGCGGCTCTTCATTTCCCCGGATCAATTCCCCGGATCATTTCCCCGGAACGGATGCCTGGGCCGCTGAGCCGGTCGCACATCCGGAGCGGGCGGGGCACGCTGGAATCAGCCACTCGCGCTGCACGGGCCCGCTCGGTGCGGGGACGAGCCCATACGCCGGTGCACGGAAACAGAACGAGGTGACACGGATGCGCCATGGGGTCGTGCCACCACTGCACCAGGCTTGCCGGAGCCCGTTCGGCGAGGAGCGGGGCGGCGGGCATGACCGGCGTGCCGGACCCGTAGAACCGGTAAAACCCGGAGAGCCCGTAGCGCCCGGAGAGCCCGTAGAGCCCGGAAATCCCGCAGGGCCCGGAGATCCCGTAGAGCCTGGAGACCCCGTAGAACCTTCGGGCCCGTCTGAGCCATCCGGCTCACCGGGTGCTCCGGACTCCTCCGGGTCGAGTGATTCTCGGGTCCCCCGGGCCAAGGACGGCCCGGCGAACGCAAGCAGGAGTCACCTCCGCAGCCGCAGCCGCGGGCAACGGTCCAGGGAACTGGGCCGCTTGCTCCACGTCAGGGGCACGCACGTATGGCGGCGCGGCACGGAAGTTGAGCTGATGCACCGGGCCATGGGCTTCGCCGCGCTGGGACTGGTGACGATCGCCCCCCTGCTGATCGTGGTCGCGGCGACCGCCCCGATCCAGGAGCGCGGCTTCGCCCAGTGGGTCGTGGACGGCATGGGGCTGTCCGGGCGTCCCGCCGACGCCGTGCAGGACCTCTTCGCCGCGCCCCGCAGGGTCCTGAGCACGACCAGTGCTCTCAGCGTGGTGCTGCTCGCGGTCTTCGGCGTGCCGTTCGCGGGCAGCGTCCAGACCGGTTACGAAAAGGTGTGGGACCTGTCGGCCGGGCGCTGGCACACCGTATGGCGACGCGTGGCGTGGCTCGCCGCTCTCACGGCCTACCTCTTCGCCGAAGCGCAGAGCGGTGCCGTCCTGGGGTCGGGGACCCTGCGCTCATGGGGCCGGATCGGGCTGTCCGCGCTGCTCGGCGTGCTCTTCTTCTGGTGGGGGCAGCGTTTCCTGCTGGGCGGCCGGGTCCCCTGGCGCGCCCTCCTGCCGGGCGCCATCGCCACGATGGTGGGCCTGGGCGGCCTGCGTGTGTTCTCCTCCCTGGTCTTCTCCCCGCTCATCGTGAGCAACGCGGTCTCGTACGGTTCGGTCGGCACCGTCCTCATCGTGACGTCCTGGCTGGTCGGTGTCGGCTTCGTCGTCTTCGGCGGCGCCCTCGTCGGCCGCTACTGGTACCTCCACGAACCGCACCACATTCCGCACCCCCATCCCCACCCTCGCTCCCGCTCCGGTTCCCGGAAGCGCTGAAGCGCTGAAGCGCACGAGCCTGCACGACCGATGAGATCGGCGCCGCGGTCCGGTCGTACCGAACGACGATCCCAGCGCGAAGGGAACCGCGACCATGAAACTCACGACCGTCACGAACGTCTCCCTCGACGGAGTGACGCAGGGACATCGACGGATTGATGCAGGGACCGCAGAGACCCGGCGCGAAGCCGACGCGCCGGACGAGGACGGCAGCGGCGGATTCGAGCGCTTCGGATGGGCCCCACCACTGCTCGACGACGTGGCCTCGACGTTCATCGGCCAGGCCTTCCGGCGCGCCGACGCGTTCCTGTTCGGCCGACGGACCTACGAGATCTTCGCCGGCTCCTGGGGCGCGGGCATGGATCCGGGAAACCCCGTCGGAGAGGCGTTGAACACGCGGCCCAAGTACGTCGCCTCGACCACGCTCACCGACCCGCGATGGGCGAACACGACCGTCCTGTCCGGTGACGTCGCGGGCGCCGTCGGCGAGCTGAGAGCCGAGCCGGGCGGTGAGCTGCAGGTGTGGGGCAGTGGCACCCTGATCCGCTGGCTGCTCGACCACCGGCTGGTGGACGAGATCGTACTGCTCACCTATCCCGTGGTCGTCGGCCAGGGCACGCGGCTGTTCCCCGCCACCGGCCCGGACGCAGGACTCGAGCTGGTCGACCTGCAGTCCACCCCGAAGGGGCTGACGATCCAGACCTACCGCACCACGGGCCGCCCGCAGTACGAGACGGCCACGAGCTGAAACATGTGGTGCATCGACACGAGTGGCTCGTGGGTCAATCGGGGGTCTCCGTCGAGTCGGCCGCCTCGGTCGGCTGGGAGTCGTCGGTCGGCGCGGGCTGATCGATGTCGTCGTTGGTGGCGGCCCAACTGGCCAGCAGGTTCAGGGCGTCCTGCGAGGGTGAGGCGGGCTCGGCGGTGTAGGTGAGGAGGAACTGGCTGGGGTCGGCGCCGAGCGGGAACGTGTCGAAGGGCAGGTCGAGGTCGCCGACGACCGGGTGGTGCAGGAGCTTGATGCCGGTGGTGTGGATCCGGACGTTGTGGGCGGCCCAGCGGCGGCGGAAGTCTTCGCTGCGGGTGGACAGTTCGCCGATCAGGTCGGTCAGCTGCCGGTCGTAGCGATTGCGGCCGGCCTCGGCGCGCAACATGGCGACCGTGTCGTTGGCGACCTGATCCCAGTGGCGGAAGAACTCGGTCGCGTGTGGGTCTAGGAAGATGAACCGGGCGTTGTTGGGCGGGCGTACCGGGTCGGCGTAGACCGGGGAGAACAGGGCGCGCCCGAGGGCGTTGGCGGCCAGGATGTCTCCGCGTCCGCTGAGGACGAAAGCGGGCGTGCCGCCCATCGAGTCGAGGACGCGCTGCACCGTGGGCCGGACGCGCTGCTGGGCGGGCCGACGGCGTGGCGGACGGGTCGTGCCGGCGCCGCGCAGGAGGTCCAGCAGGTGGATCCGCTCGGCCTCGTCGAGCCGCAGTGCCTGCGCGATGCCCTCGATGACGCTCTCGGAGACGCCGGTGGCGTTGCCGCGCTCCAGGCGGGTGTAGTACTCGCTGGAGATGCCCGCCAGCAGGGCGACCTCCTCGCGGCGCAGCCCCGTGACCCGTCGGCGGTCCCCGCCGTACGCGGGCAGTCCGGCCTGTTCGGGGGTGACCCTGGCCCGTCGCGTGCCCAGGAACTCCCGGATCTCCGCGCGGAAATCGCCGCGGATGTCGTGATGAGTACCGTCAGGGTCATTTCTTCCTGCCATGTGCTCCACTCTACGAGCGCCTCCGCCGGGTTGGGGGTCCCTGTCAGTACCCCCTCTCATCAGGGACTCCCGGCGTCCCGTGACGACTGGTTCTGTTGGTGGTGCACCGACCCACGGCGGTGTGAATCTCCCGGACGGCCGCCGGGACGGACACCACGCATCACCACCCGCACACACCGGGTGCCGGATCACGGCACCCGAAAGGAACCCCCCATGAGCAAGGTCATTCTCGTCACCGGTGCCGGACGCGGTCTGGGCACGGACATCGCCCGCGAGGCCCTCGTCGCCGGCCACCAGGTCGTCGCCACCGGCCGCCGCCCCGAGGAGGTCGAGAAGACTCTCGGCGGGCCGCAGGACAGTCTGCTGGTCACCAAGCTCGACGTCACAAGCCTCGAGGACGCCGAGGCCGCCGCGCAGGCCGCCGTCGACCGCTTCGGCCGCGTCGACGTCCTGGTCAACAACGCCGGGAACCTCTTCACCGGCTACTTCGAGGAGATCTCGCCCGCGCAGATGCGCCGGCAGTTCGAGACCAACCTCTTCGGCCCGATGAACGTCACCCGCGCCGTCCTGCCCGTCATGCGAGCACAGCGCGCCGGCCATGTCATCACCATCACCTCGACCGCCGGCCTGGTCGGCATGGAGTTCACCTCCGCCTACGCCGCCTCCAAGTTCGCGGAAGAGGGCTGGATGGAGTCGCTGCGTCACGACGTCGAGCCGTACAACATCCACACCACGGTCGTTGAGCCCGGCTACTTCCGCACCGAACTCCTCGTGGACGGCTCCACCACCTGGCCCGAGCTGTCCATCGACGACTACGCCCCGCGCACCGCCCCGAGGATCGAGGGCATGAAGAGCATGAACGGCAAGCAGCCCGGCGACCCCGCCAAGCTCGCCCGCGCCCTGCTCACCATCGCCGACCAGGACAAGCCCCTGGAGCGCTTCGTCGCCGGCGCGGACGCCATCGAGGCCGCCGAGGCCAAGGCGAAGGAACTCCTCGCCCAGGCCGAGGCCTCCCGTGAACTGGGCGGCAGCCTCGCCTACGCCGACACCCACGCCTGAGAGAGGAAACATGCCACTCAAAGGCGAGTACGAGCCGAGCAAGGCGCAGTTCGTTCGTGACCATGTGCAGCTGTACGAAAGCTCCGGCGGTACACAGGGAACGACGCTGGGTGTCCTGGTCACACGTGAAGAAGACGAGAAGGACGAGAAGCTGGGGGGCGTGCCCGTCGTCATCCTGACCACCCTGGGCGCGAAGAGCGGCAAGATCCGCAAGTCCCCGCTCATTCGGGTGGAGCACGACGGCTCCTACGCCGTGGTCGCCTCCGCGGGAGGAGCCCCCAAGCACCCGGTCTGGTACCACAACGTGGTGGCCGACCCCCGAGTCGAGTTGCAGGACGGTCCGGTGCGCCAGGACATGCTGGCACGCGAGGTGACCGGGGACGAGAAGGCCGTGTGGTGGGCCCGAGCCGTCGCGGCGTTCCCGGAATACGCCGAGTACCAGAAGAACACGGACCGTGAAATCCCGGTCCTCGTTCTGGAGCTCGCGGCCCAGGAGCACTGATCCGGCACACCCTGTACACCCGGCACACCCGGCACACCTGGTTCGGCCTGCCGATCCCCGTCGCCTGTCTCTGACAACACCGGCCTGGCCTACGACGACGACCACGCCTGAGTAATACGCCGAAGCACCGCGTCCAGGGCCCGCCGACGGATGGCGCACCGCACCGCACTGATCACGACCACCGACCGGGCCTGACGGCCGTCACGACAAGGAGCAATGGAGTATCTGATGAAGCACGTATCACTGGGCGGGCTCGATGTCTCCCGCATCGGCCTGGGAGCCATGACCATGGCCGGCGTCTACACCACGGGCGGAGGACTCGATGACGCCGAGTCGATCCGCACCATCCACCGGGCGCTGGACCTGGGGGTCACCCACATCGACACCGCTGAGATCTACGGGCCCTTCCACAGCGAGGAGATCGTCGGCAAGGCCATCAAGGGGCGGCGCGACGACGTCGTGGTGGCGACGAAGTTCGGTCTCGTCTCCCACGCCGGTGACGGCCCCGGCGTCATCGACAGCAGCGCCGGCAATGTGAAGACGGCGGTCGAAGGCTCGCTCCTGCGGCTCGGCACCGACCACATCGACCTCTACTACCAGCACCGCGTCGACCCCAACACGCCCATCGAGGAGACGGTCGGCGCGCTGGCCGAGCTGGTCGCCGAAGGCAAGGTGCGCCACATCGGACTCTCCGAGGCCGGCCCCGAGACGATCCGCCGGGCCCACGCCGTGCATCCGGTGGCCGCGCTCCAGACCGAATACTCTCTGTGGACCCGCGACATCGAGGCCGAAATCCTCCCGCTGCTGCGGGAGTTGGGCATCGGGTTCGTTCCCTACTCCCCGCTCGGCCACGGCCTGCTGACCGGCCAGATCCGCACCGTCGACGACTTCACCGACGACGACTGGCGCAAGACCAACCCGCGCTTCACCGGCGAGAACTTCCAGCGCAACCTGCGCATCGTCGACGAAGTGCGGGCCATCGGCGCCGAGATCGGAGCCACCCCGGCCCAGACCGCACTGGCATGGCTGCTGACCCGCGGCGACGACATCGCGCCCATCCCCGGCACCCGGCGGGTCTCACGCGTCGAAGAGAACACCGCCGCCGACGGCATCGAGCTCAGCGCCGCGCAGCTCGACCGCCTGAACAACCTCACACCGGCCGCGGGGGAGCGCCACGACGAGGCGAACATGGCCAGCATCGACCGCTGACCGCTGACCGCTGACCGCTGACCGCTGACCGCCGGCGCCGCTGCCCGTCATGTCTGGCCAACCTGCGGCGGCCACAGCGAGTACGCCGTCCTGCCGGCCGGCGGCGTTTCCGCTGGTGACGACTACACGGTTGCTGTCTTCAGGCGCGACAACGCGTAAGGCACCCCGACTGTCCGCCGATTCCGAAAGGGTACAGATGTCCACTGAACTCACCGAGTCAGCTGTTTCTCCCCCGATCGACCCCTCTGCCGAGCCCTCTTCGGCGCCGTCCCGGCGCACGTTCATCGCGACGACCACCGCTGTCGGTGGTGCAGTCGTGGCCGGCGGCCTGATCGCGGGCACGCCCTTGCTCGGCGCCGACGAGGCGGCCGCCGCCGACGCGCCGCCGAGCGGGAGCGTCTCGCTGACCGTCAACGGCAGACGGCACACCGTCGCGGTCGACAACCGGACCTCGCTCCTCGACCTGTTGCGCGAGCACCTGGAACTGCCCGGCACCAAGAAAGGCTGCAACGCCGGTGCCTGCGGCGCCTGCACGGTCCTGGTCGACGGCCGCCGCGTCAACTCCTGTCTGACGCTTGCGGTGCGCCTGGAGGGTGCCGAGGTCACCACGATCGAGGGGCTCGCCCCCGGCGGCGCGGACGGCGAACTGCACCCGCTGCAGAAGGCGTTCATCGAAGAGGACGCCTTCCAGTGCGGCTACTGCACGCCGGGTCAGATCATGTCCGGCGTCGGCTGTATCGAGGAGGGCCACACCGGTTCCAAGGAGGAGATCCGCGAGTGGATGAGCGGCAACATCTGCCGCTGCGGCTGCTACGTGAAGATCGTGCGGGCGGTCGAGCAGACCGCACGCGGGAAATGAGGCCCGGCCACCATGTACCCCTTCTCCTTCACCAAGGCTGCCGACACGCGCGAGGCACTGACCGCAGGCCGGCGCGGCGGGCGTTACATCGCCGGTGGCACCACCCTGGTCGATTTGATGCGCGAGACCGTCGAACGCCCCGAAACCCTGGTCGACATCAGTGATCTGCCCCTGCGCGAGGTCACCGTCACCGAGCGCGGGGGACTGCGGATCGGCGCCCTGGTGCGGATGGCCGAGGCCGCCGCCCACTCCAAGGTCCGCACCCTGTATCCGGTGATCTCGCAGGCGCTGGAACTGAGCGCGTCCGCGCAGTTGCGCAACATGGCCACCATCGGCGGCAACATCATGCAGCGCACCCGCTGCACCTACTTCCGCGACGTGACCGCCGCCTGCAACAAGCGTGAGCCCGGCTCGGGTTGCGCGGCGCGGGAAGGCTTCAACCGCACCCACGCGATCCTGGGCACCTCCGACGAGTGCGTGGCCACGCACCCCTCCGACGTAGCCGTGGCGTTCGCCGCCCTGGAGGCACACGTGCACCTGCTCGGTCCGGACGGCGCACGCAGCATCCCCTTCGCCGACTTCCTGCTGCGGCCCGGCAGCACCCCGGACCGCGAACAGGCCCTCCGCGAAGGCGAGTTGATCACCGGCGTGGAGATCCCGGCCCAGCCGCGTCCGCTCCAGTCCGGTTACCTGAAGGTCCGCGACCGGCAGTCGTACGAGTTCGCGCTGATCTCGGCGGCGGTCGCGCTGCACGTACGCGGCGGGGTGATCCGCGAGGCCAAGGTCGCCGCCGGGGGAGTGGGCACTGTGCCGTGGAAGCTGCCCGCCGTCGAGAAGCACCTCGTGGGCGAGCGGCCCTCGCAGTCCCTGTGGGCCGAGGCCGCGAAGCAGGCGGCGGACGGGGCGCGCCCGCTCGAACACAACCGTTTCAAGGTCGAGTTGCTCCAGCGCACCGTCGAGCGCCAGCTGCGCATCGTAGGAGGTACCAAGTGAGCCCGCAGCCACAGGCAGCCGTCGGAGCGCCGCTGACCCGGGTGGACGGTCGGCTGAAGGTGACGGGGAAGGCGACGTACGCCGCCGAACTGCCCCACGCTCGAACAACCTCGCGCGGGGGGACCCCCATCATCAAGGGCGTCGTCCACGCCGTCATCGTGGACAGCACCATCGGCCGCGGGCGCATCACCGGCATCGACACCCGTGCGGCCCTCGCCCAGCCAGGCGTCATCAAGGTCATCAGCCACCTCAACGCACCCAAGCTGGCCTACCGCGGAAACCCGGAGTCGATTGATCCGCCGGGCAACAAGCAGCTGCGGATATTCCAGGACGACAAGGTTCTCTTCCACGGTCAGCCGGTCGCCGTCGTGGTGGCCACCACCCTGGAGACGGCGCAGCACGCCGCGAGCCTGGTGAAGGTCCGCTATGACGCCGCGAAGCCGTCGACCGACATGGCCTCCGCGTCGGCCGGCGAGCCCGTGAACTATGCGCGGGGCGACGCGGACAAGGCATTCGAATCCGCTGCCGTCCGGCTGGATGTCACCTACCAACTGCCTCGCGCCCATCACAACGCGATGGAACCGCACGCCACCCTTGCCCGCTGGGACGGCGACGAACTCACCCTGTGGGACAAGACCCAGTGGCCGATCGGTACGCAGAAGGACCTCGCCGCCGTGTTCGGCTTGCCGAAGGACTCGGTGCGCGTCATCTCGCCGTTCGTCGGCGGCGGGTTCGGCAACGCCATTCGCGCCTGGCCCCACATCACCATCGCGGCGATCGCCGCCCGCGAAACCGGCCGCCCGGTCAAGCTCGTGCTGTCCCGCAAGCAGTTGTACTTCGGAACCGGCTACCGGCCCGCGTACGAGTACCGGGTGCGCCTGGGCAGCGACCGGCGCGGACGGGTGAGCGCCATGGTCCAGCACGTGAAGGCCGAGACCTCGACGTATGAGAACTTCACCGAAGGTGTCCTGCACGCCGGGCAGATGCTCTACAACGCGCCCAACGTCCGCCAGGACTACCGGACGGTGCCTCTGGACGTGAACACGCCGGTGTGGATGCGCGGTCCCGGCTTCGGCACCGCCGCCATCGCCATCGAGTCGGCGATGGACGAACTCGCCCACAAGCTGGGCATCGACCCCATCGAGCTGCGCCTGCGCAACGAACCGGAGGAGGACCCGTCCAACGGGCTGCCGTTCTCCACCCGGCGGCTCCGCGAGTGCCTGGCCACCGGCGCCCGCGAGTTCGGCTGGAGCCGGCGCAACCCCGAGCCGCGCTCCACCCGCGACGGCGACTGGCTGATCGGCACCGGCATGGCCACCGGCATCATGGACGTCCCGCGGGGCTTCACCACCCAGGCCCGGGTCAGGCTGGCTGCCGACGGCACCGCCCTGGTCGAGGCCGCGACCAGCGACATGGGCCCGGGCACCTACACCTCCCAGGCCCAGGTCGCCGCGGACGCCCTCGGCCTGACGATGCGTAAGGTGACCTTCCGGCTCGGCGACTCCACCATGCCGCTGACCCCGCCCCACGGCGGCTCGATGACCATGGCCAATGTCGGCTCCGCAGTCCAGGACGGCTGCGACACACTACGGAAGCAGGCGATCAAGCTCGCCGTCGAGGACGAGCGCTCGCCGCTGTACGGCGCCGACGCCGGCGACGTCGTGGTCCGCGCCGGACGGCTGCACGTACAGGACAATCCGGCGCGCGGCGAGACCTACGGGCAGCTCCTGGCCCGCAACGACCGCACCCACCTCGAAGTCCTCGGGTCCTACACCGCAGGCGAGGCCCGGTCCTCCATGTACAGCTACAGCGTGACGTTCGCCGAGGTCGCCGTCGACGCCCGCCTGGGGCTGGTACGGGTGCGGCGGATGCTCGGCGTGTACGACGCGGGCCGGATCATCAGCCCCAAGCTCGCCGACAGCCAGGCCCTCGGCGGCCAGGTCGGCGGCATCGGCGCGGCGCTGCTGGAGCACACGATCACCGACCACCGCGACGGCCGGATCGTCAACGCCGACCTCGCCAACTACATGGTCCCCGTCAACGCCGATGTCCCCGACCTGCGGGCGATCTTCCTCGACGGCGGCGAGGACCTGGAGGCCGCCCCCATCGGCGTCAAGGGCCTTGGGGAAGTCGTCCACATCGGCGTGGCGCCCGCCATCGCCAACGCGGTCTTCCACGCCACCGGCCGCCGGATCCGCGAACTGCCCATCACCGCCGAGGCGTTGCTCTGAGCCGAGGCCCGATACGAGCCCCCGGGCGGCCTGCGTCGTGGTGAGGACGGCCGCCCGGGGTGCTCACCCAACCGTTCGGCGGCTGCTGGCCATGCCCGGCCGCCGAACCTCTGCGCCGCCGTCGTGTCACCCCCCTCAAGGCACGGCGGCGGCCCACCTCCGCTCAGAAAACGTCGTCCCCCGTCGTCTCACCACGGAGACCCGCCCATGCTGAACATCGCGGACACGCTGTACGACTGGTGCCGTGAGGCCCGCCCCTTCGCCCTCGCCACCGTCGTCCAGGTCAGCGGCAGCGCACCCCTGCCACCCGGCACCGCCCTCGCCGTCGACACCGGCGGCACGGCGGTCGGCAGCGTCTCCGGCGGCTGCGTCGAGGGAGCCGTCTACGAACTGTGCCAACAGGTCCTGGCGGACCGCGGCACCCCCGCACGGGCCCGCTTCGGCTACTCCGACGACGACGCCTTCGCCGTCGGCCTGACCTGCGGAGGCGAGATCGAAGTCCTCGTCCAGCACGTCGACCCCGCCGACCAGCCCCACCTCACCACGGCCCTCGAAGCCGTCACCCAGGGCCGGTCCATCGCCCTCGCGCAGATCATCGACGGCTCCGAGGCTCTCCTCGGCCGCACCCTCTCCCTCCACGGCGACGGCAGCGCGTACGACGGAACCCTCGGCAGCCCGGGCGAGGACCGTGCGGTGGCGCTCCAGGCCCGCGCGCTGCTGCGGGCGGGCCGCACCGCCCGGATCGAAGTCGGCGGCGACGCCGACACCTGCCCCGAACGGCTGTCCGTCCTCGTCCACACTCACGCGCCCCGCCCCCGCATGCTCATCTTCGGCGCCGTCGACTTCGCGGGCGCGCTGAGCGAGGCCGGACGCTTCCTCGGCTACCGGGTCACGGTCTGCGACGCCCGCCCGGTCTTCGCGACCCCAGCCCGCTTCCCTCACGCCGACGAGGTCGTCGTCGACTGGCCGCACCGCTATCTGGAGCGCACGGAAGTGGACTCCCGCACCGCAGTCTGCGTCCTCACCCATGACGCCAAGTTCGACATCCCTCTCCTTCGCCTCGCCCTCGGCCTCCCCGTCGGCTACATAGGCGCCATGGGCTCCCGCCGCACCCACGACCACCGCCTCGACGCCCTGCGCGAAGCCGGCGTACCGGACGACCGGCTCGCCCGCCTGAACTCCCCCATCGGTCTCGACCTCGGCGCCCACACCCCCGAAGAAACAGCCATCTCCATCACCGCCGAGATCATCGCCCACACCAACGACCGCACCGGCCTGCCCCTCTCCCGCGGCACGGGACCCATCCACGACCCCGCCGCAGCCGCCCTTTCACCAGTCGTACGAGGGGCCGCGTGACGGCCCGAAGCGGCACCGCAGGTCAGGGGCGGGCCGACTCCGTGGCCCCGAGCCGAGCATGGCTGATGCCGGACAGGTCGTGGGTGCGCATGCTGTTTCGGTCGGCGACGGAGCGGCCGAGGGCGTGGTGCGGCCACAGACCCGCCGCCACCCGGCGACTGCGCTCGCTCCATTCGCGGGCCGGAGCACTGCTGGACTTGTAGTGGTTGAGGGCGAAGCCGCCGGAGTGGATCCGGAGCAGGCAGAAGCCGCCGGGGTACTCCTTGGCGGCGCCGACCTCCTGCATCGTGACGTGCGGGGCCTGGGGCAGGACGGTCCGCTTGTTGCGGTGGGTGTGGCCCGCGTGGTGGAGGAAGACGCCAGGAGCACCGGCATAGGCGTCGAGGATCGAGCGGGCCTGGCGGCGGTTCAGGCGCTGTCCGCTCGCCACGGGGAAGATGGAATCCCGTACGGTCAGCGGATGGTGGCCGAACACGACTGTGGGCTGGTCCTTGTTCTCCTTCAACCTGCTCCGGAACCAGGCCAGTTGCTCGGCACCGAGCCCGCCCGTGTCGGCCCCGTTGCCGGCCTTCTCGTATGTGTCGAGACCGATGATCCGCAGCCCGCCGAGATCGCGGGCGAAGTACGAGGGTCCCGCGCCGCCGAGGAACCTTTCATGGAAGGCGTCCCCGCAACCGCCCGTACAAGAACCGCAGTCGCAGTGTCGTGGTCTGTCGTGGTTTCCGCGTACGACGAAGTAGTCCTGCCCGTGGGCGCCGAAGCCGTCGAGGATCCGCCCGGCCTCCGCCATGTCCCGGGGCGCGCCGCCGGCCGAGATGTCCCCCGCGGCCAGCAGCACGTCCGCCCCGCGCCGACGCGCCTCCTCCACCAGGGCCCGGCTCATGGTCTCCGGATACGGCGCGAGCCCCGGCTCCTGTGACACCCCGCGCATCAGGGGTACGCCGGTCACCAGACCGGCGGTGGTCTCCCCGACGTGCAGGTCGTTGCAGAGCGCGATCGACAGCAGGTGTCTCCCGGGCGGGGGCTGCGGCGTGGTGAAGGAGTAGGGCCCTCCGTGTATGCCGAACCCGAAGCGGGATGTGCCCACGGCGTTGCCGCGAACGAGGTGCAGGGGTGTGGGCGTGGCGGCCACGCCCCGCGAGCGGGCCTGGTAGTAGTACGTCTGCCCCGGCTCGAGGCCCGTGAGCTCCACCTGGTGGTGCGCGGTGGGCCGGTCCTCCGCCGCGGTGCGGTTCAGCCGGGCCGGGTGAGTGCCGTAGACGACCTCGCCCTCCGTGACGGCGGGGAGTATGTGGCCCAGCCCGTCGTGGGTGCCGGGCACTCCCGTGTACCAGGTGATGACGGCGCTGTCCTCGGTCAGGGTGACCAGTTCCAGATTGACGGCCGCCAGGGTGTCCGAGTGACGGGAGTGGCCCGTGGGTACCGAGCCGTGAACGGCGCCGGCTGCCGCCCGCAGCAGGGCGGGGGCCAGGAGGGCGCCGGATCGTAGGATTTCGCAGGGCGAGGGCAGGGCCGACAGGGCCGCGAGGGGAGCGGAAAAGCAGCAGGGCATGCCCAAGTGTGTGTCCGCACGCGGTGAACGGGGGCGGTGCTGCCGAGGGCGGCACCCGGTACGGAACGCGACGTCTCTGTCGTCGGCCGGCTTGTTCGATCTTTTCCCGATATACGCCATAGCCGTCCGCGGAGGCTCAACGCCGGGGCGTCGCAAGGAGTTTGGAGGGGAGACCCTCCGGGCGGGGGAGCGGGAGGCATGCGGCACGAAGAGGCGGCCCGGGCGCCGCCGCGGTCGTTCCGGAGTTGCCGAAGTCACACGCCGAGCTGTCGGGGTTTCCGGAATGCTCGAGCCGCGATCATGCCGTCGGGACGGGTCCCGAGCCGTGAGGGGTAGCGTCCGGTCCGCAACAATCCATCTCCACCCGCTCCACCCGCTCCATCCACTCCACTCGCTCCACTCAGAAGAGATGTGGTGACGTGATCTTCATGCTTCTGGCCGGGGTGCTGGTCACCGGCGTCGGTCTCTTCATGACGAGAGGCCTTGAGGGCGCGACAGTCCACACCAACGGCCTTGCGGTGATGTGGGTCGGCGCGATGCTGATCCTCCGCTACATGATCGGGCGGAACGCGCCCGCGGCGCTGCTCCTGTGGGCCGTCGGAGGCGCCAGCCTCTACTACGTGTTCGGCTACACCGACCTGCCGCACACGCTCACCGACGGCGGCGGTCAGTGGATCGTGGGAAACCTGCTGCTCGTGCTCGCAGCGGCGGTGTACCTGCGGTCACGCAAGAAGCCACCGCCGCCGCAGGAGTGAACCCGGCGCTCGGCGGCCTCTGATCCGTCCCGCCCTTGATCCATCCCGCCCTGCACGGCCGACGGAACGGAGGTGCGTCAGTTGCGGGGGATTCGGGCTTGGGCGGGGGGCCCGCCGGGCTGCTGGACCTGGGTCGGCTCCGGCAGGGCGGGCCAGTAGTGCTCGGTGAACAGACGGGCGACCAGCTCGCCTCGGCTGGAGACGCAGGCCTTGGTGAAGACGGTCTTGAGGTGGTCGCGGACCGTGTGCGGGGAGATGAACAGCGTGGTGGCGATCTCAACGGTCGTCATCCCGCGCGCGATGAGCTGGGTGATCTGGAGCTCTCGCGAGGTCAGGCCGTATGCATCGGCGACCAGGACCGCCAGGTCGGCGGGCGCCGCGGGCTCGATGACGAGGGCTACAGGGCCTGGCCGGCCGCCGGGTCCTGTGAGACAGGAGGCGTGGCAGGTCAGCCAGCGGCCTTCGGCGGTCCGGATGCGCACCCGGGCGTTGCCGTGGTCGCGGCCGTCGGCGACGGCCCGTGCCTGGAGAGCCGTGCCGATCACCCAGATGGGCAGCTTCAGCCCCAGCGGTGAGGGGAAGGACGGCCCCTTCGGCAGCAGCGCGAGGTGATGCCGTGCCTCGTCATTGATCGACATGGCTTCGCCGGAATCGTCGAAGAGGATCAGGCCGGGCGCGGGCGAGTCGGTGCGGGGGTGCGACCCGGGAGGCCGGGCGAACCTGCGGAGCCGCGCGGCCAGCGGGCGGGACAGGCCGGCGAGCAGCGCGATCTCGTCCTGACGGAACGTGTCGGTGATGCGGAACAGGCTCACCAGGCCCCATGGCCGGCCGCCGATCCGCAGTACGGCGCGCAACTCGTCGTGCACGCCCTGGCCGAGCAGGAGGCGCCGGAAGCGGGCACTGCGGGCGGGCAGATCGCCGGTGGCCGCGCGCAACCCGGCCGCCGGTACGGTCGCGCGGGCCAGCTCGCGGAACGGCACGACGTTCTCCTCCAGGAGCTCGCTCTCCCAGTAGGCGGCACAGCCCTCACCGGAGCCGAGGTTCTCCACCAGCATCGGCGCGGTGATCAGGCCGGTCTCCGGGTCGGCGGCCGTCCACACGGCCGAGTGGAACGGCACCAGCCGCCGCAGCCCGGCCGAGGCCCGGCTGAACAACTGGAACGCGTCGGCGGCTCGTTCGGCGGCCAACAGCACCGGCCTGTGTGGATCGGTCATGTGTATCCCCCCGGGGTCAGCCTGCCTTGTCTTCTGCACAGCACCAACCCCCCGTTTGAGGGGGCCGTTCCGAGCCGATCGCCCGCACACGGGGGATGGGGCTCTCCGGCGGAGTTGGCGAAGGTCGATGACACACGACCACCGGAGAGGGAGATCATGGACATCGCGATTGTCGGAGGGGGCGCGGCAGCGGTCGGCCTGCTGGACGCGCTGGCCGCCACGGAGGGCGAGCCCGCCGTGGGCGAGACCGGCACGATCACAGTCTTCGAGCCGTCACCGCAGCTCTGGAGGGGGCGGCCGTACGGCCCTGACCTGGATTCGGTGCTGGTGAACGCGCCACCCGCCATCATGTCCATCCGGAACAGCGACTTCGGCCACTATGCGGCCTGGCTGGGAGATCGAGGCGCCGACCACATCGACGAGCTCCTGGGCCTGCCGCTGGTCCCGCGCGCACTCTACGGCGAGTATCTGGCGCACACCGCCGAGAAGGCCATCGCGGCCCTGGGCGAGCAGGGCCGGCTCGTACGCGTCGTGGCCGCCCGCGTGACCGAGGTCGTCCGCTCCGGAGCCCGACTCGTCCTGCGTACGCACGACACACATGACCCGTACGACACACAAGAGCACGAGGCCACCCACGTGGCGCTGTGCGTGGGCGGAGGAACACCCCCAGATCCGTACGGCCTCGACGAGTTCCCGGGCTTCACGACCGATCCCTATCCGCTCGCCGACACGCTCGACCACGTTCCGGCCGGGGGCGATGTGGCGATCATCGGCAGCGGCCTGACCGCCGTGGACGTCGTCGTGTCGCTCGCCGCGCGCGGGCATCAGGGGCGGATCACGCTCCTCTCGCGCAGCGGAGTGCTGCCGCACGTCTGGCAGCGCCCGGACGACCGGCGCCCGCGGCACGTGACCGCCGAACGCGTGGCGGGGCTGCACCAGGCACGGGGGAACGTCACGCTCGACGACCTCGTCGGGCTGCTGCGCAGGGAACTGGCCGACGCGGGGGAGGACTTCGACGAGCTCGCGGCCGAGCTGCGGGGCACCGAGGCCGAGGACCCGGTCCAGCGGCTCCGGCGGCAGATCGCCGCCGTCGACGACCCCCGGATCGGCCGCCGCGTACTGCAGGAGACGGCGCACACCGTCGGGCCGTACGTGTGGCGGCTGCTGCCCGAAGCCGACCGCGCGTGGCTGCGGCGCCACCTCCGCACGGCCACCAGCGTGGCCTCGCCCATGGTTCCGGTGAACGCGTCCGTCCTGATGCGGCTCCTGGATTCCGGTCAGCTCGCCGTCACGCGCGGCGTCCACGCGATCGAGCCGGTGAACGGGTGGTTCCGGGTACGGGACGACGACGGCGAACGCACCGCGGAGATCGTCGTCAACGCCGTGAACCCGCCACCGCAAGCGGTCCCGGCCGCGGCCCGGCACCTGGTCCGGTCCCTGGTGAGCGCCGGCCTGGCCACACTCCACCCGTCCGGCGGGCTGATCCCCGCCGACCCGCGCGTGCATGTGGTCGGAGACCTGACCGGAGGGGGCTCGTTCATCACCTCGAGCATCCCCGGCGTCGCCGCCCAGGCGTCCCGCACCGCCCAAGCGCTCCGCACCATCAGCGCAGCCGTTCAGCCACCTGCTCCAGGCCGTCCCTGATCAGCTGCCCGTATCCGTCATCGCCAAGCGCGCCGATCGTTTCCTGCGCGCGCTGGAGGTGCTCACGAGCACGATCGAGATCGCCCAGCTTGCGATAGCACTCGCTCAAGTTCAGATGCAGCGAGGGGTACAGGCCGGCCACCGGTAGGGACACCCCGGCCTGCGCGACCCGCGCGTCGGTGATCAGGTCGGCGGCCGCCAGCGCTCGCTGGTCCCAGATCAGCTCCTCGTGCACGTCGTCCTGCACATCGGCCATCGCGTGCGCGAGCGTGCAACGCTGCAGGGGATCCCCGTGCTCGCCGCCGATCTCGTCCCAGATCTCTGCGAACCGGCGGCGAGCGGCCTCCCGCTCGCCGCTGTGGCCGAGCTGCACGGCCTGACCGATCCGGATGATCGTCGGATCCGTGATCATTCGGGCCCCCCTTCCCGGCGTCAGGTGGAACGCGCACCCGCCGCGCCGGCCGCCCATCAAGGTTGATGCGTGACGCTCACCTGCACGGTCAGCGTGCCCCTGTTGTCCTGGAGGCAGCCCTCGCCGTCGTTGATCGACAGTTGCAGGGTGCCGTTCCTGGCCGCCTGGAACGTCAGGCTCCGTCCGACGACGTGGACAGGAGAGTTCTGCCCACCCGCGAGGCGCGCCAGCAGGGTGCCGAACGGCGCCGTGGGCTTGATCTTGCAGTCCTTCGCCCCGTCCAGCGACCTGTCGATCTCCGCGTTGTAACCGGCCGGCCCGGTCACGGGGATGTTCCGGAAGTCGACCGTCCACTCTCCCGAAGCGAACCGTACGCTGACCCGGTCTCCCCGCTGGACGGACACCCCGGACACCCCCTGCCAGCCGGTGGTGGACTGGACAACCCGACTGGTGGTGGTCGTCGTCGGGTCCTCCTTGAGGGGGAGCACCCCGGTGAGGAAGAGCCCGCCGCCGACGCCGGCCGCCAGCACCGCCGTACCTGCCATGGCCCATAACAGCCGCTTGGGGCCCCTCGATCGGGACGACTGCTGGTGCGCGGGCTTGAGTGACGTGGTGTGCAGCGCCGTCGGCGCGGTCTGCCCGGCCGGGACGAACCCCTGCCGGCCACTGGTCACCGTGTCCGCGTCGGGCAGCGGGGCCGCGGTCCGGACTGCGCCCATGGCCGGCGACGGCAGTGGCCCGGCGTCCGCCTGCCCTGCCGCGACGCGCCACAGTGCGGAACGCGTATCCGCCGCCGAAGGGCGCTCGTCCGGGGACTTGCGCAGCAGTGCCTCGACGAGCGGGCGCAGCGGGCCGAGCCGCTGCGACAGGACGGGTTCCTCGTACGCCACCGCGTGCAGCGTCGCGGGCCGCGCGGGCCTGCGGAACGGGGACTGCTCGCCGCAGACCGTGGCGAGGGTCGCGCCCAGTGACCACAGGTCGGAGGCCGGGCCGACCTGCGATCCCATCACCCGCTCGGGCGCCATGAACTCGAGGGAGCCGACCAGTTCGCCGGTGGTCGTCAGGAACTCGCCGTCGTCCAGGGCCGCGATGCCGAAGTCGGTGAGGACGGCGTTGCCGTCGCGACGCAGCAGGACGTTGGCGGGTTTGACGTCGCGATGCAGGGTGCCGGCCGCGTGTACGGCCTCCAGCGCGTCGAGCAGTTGCAGCCCCAGGGCGGCGGCGTGCTGCGGGGTGAGCGGTCCGGTCTCGGCGATCTGGTGGGCGAGTGACGGCCCCTCGACGAGTTCCATGACGATCCACAGCCGGTCCTCGGACTCGACGAGGTCGTGGATGCCCACCACATGCGGGTGCGGCACCCGGGCGACCGCGCGCGCCTCACGTATCGCGCGGCGCAACCGTATGCGGTGCTCCTCGTCGCCGTGGGTGAGGATATGCAGTTCCTTGGCCGCGACCGGACGGTCCAGCAACTGGTCGTGGGCGCGCCAGACCGTGCCCATGCCGCCTCTGCCCAGAATGTCGTGGAGTAGATACCGACCGGCGATCAGCCGTCCTGAGCCGCGTGGCGAATGCGTCGCCGCCTGGTGATCGCCGTCTCCCGATATCACGCGCTCTCTCACGCTTCCTTCCCGGCGGTTCGGTCCCACGCCGGTCGTTGTTCGCTTGAACCTTGAACGGGGCCGAGCATAGCGGAGCGCATAGTGGCCGGAGGCTGGTCGCGGTGCATTCGCAGCCAGTTGTCGAACGATTCCATTCGGGGGCTGATCCGAGATTCGTCCGGATTGCGCCGGGCCGGAAAGACTTCCTCGGTTCGGGCGAGTAACTGGTAGGCGTTGGCTTGGCTTTTCCTCATGGTTCCGTGCGATTCAACCAGTGGTGCGGCCGCGTTGCACATACGCCAGTGATGCCGATCCATACGCGTGCGTACACGACAGGTTTGTGCCAGACGACCCGGGACTTGCCTGCCCACGGCCGCGCAGACATCGGGCGGATCGGCCCCTCCGTCGGTCGGATGCAGCCGGGCATCCGCAGCTCACCTGCGGATACGGATCCCTCCGATTTCCGATACGTCGGAGGTCTTCCCCTGTCGCCGAACGCCCTGCACCATGCGGGTGGTTCACAAACAGAAATGGGAGGCACCTACGTGACCGCGACACCAGGGAACGGGATTTCTCGAAGAGGTGTGATCGGCACGGCGGCCGCGGTCGCCGCCGGTGGCTGGTCAGCCGGGTCCGGCACCGTCTGGGCGGCGTCCGGGGAGCCGGACGCGGCGAAGGACCTGCACGAACGGATGGCCAGGGCCGCCGCTCTGCGGTGGCGGCGGATGCCCGGCGACTGGAAGGACGGCCCCTTCCTCGGCAACGGCCTGCTCGGAGTGCAGGTCTACCGAGGTGCGACGGCCAACTCCGTGAAAGTCATGGTCAGCCACAACCAGGTGCAGGACCAGCGACCGCAGTGGCGCGCCCCGTACGGCTTTTCCCGGTTGCCCATAGGACATTTCGACCTCACGCTCGCCGGCGAGGTGACCGGCGTCGACTGGACCCTCGACCTCTGGGACGCCGAGCTGCGCGCCATCGTCACCACCACCCGGGGCAGCGTCCGCTTCACGATGCTGGTGCACAACGCCCGTACCGCCCTGCTGATCTCCACCCGGCCCAGCGCGGGCGAGGAAGAGGCGGCCTGGTCGTTCACATGGATGCCCGCGACCTCACCGCGTACGAAGGACAAACCCGCCGACTACACGGGAAACCCCGACCCCCGCACCGGCTCCGCCGGAGACGCCGGGGCCACCAGGTACGTGGAGCAGCCGCTGATCGCCGGCGGCGGATGGACCACCGCCTGGCGCGAACGGCGCGTCGGCACCGGCAGGTTGCTGGCCGCGCACATCGTCTACCGCTTCCCCGAGGACCTGTCGCGCACGACGGAACTGGCCGTCGCCGAAGTGGCCCGCACCCTGTCCATGGACCCGGACCGACTGGTGCGCGACCACCGCGCCTGGTGGCACCGCTTCTACCGGCGCAGCCTGCTGTCGGTACCCGACAAACGCATCCAGGACTTCTACTGGATCCAGCTCTACAAGGCCGCCTGCGCCACCCGGACCGGCGGCCCGTCGATGTCCGAGTGGGGACCGTGGTACCCGGAGACCGGCGGGAGTTGGACCGCCGTCTGGTGGAACCTCAACGTCCAGATAGCCACCTGGCTGATCCAGGGGTCCGATCACCTCGAACTCGACTCCGTCACCTCTACCTTCAAGAACTTCGAGAAGCACCTGCCGCTCTCCGTCCCGCCCGAGTACCAGGACGGCCAGACCTACGCCCTGGCCCACCCCTCCGACTGGAAGCTCCGCCCCGGCGCCAAGACCGTCGGCATCCCCGGCACCTCCACCAAGACCGACAACAACGGCAATCTCATGTGGGCCATGCACAACGTCTGGCTCAGCTACCGCCACACCATGGACGTGTCGATCGTGCGCGACGTCCTCTTCCCGATCCTGGTCAAGGCGGTGAACTTCTACGACCACTTCCTGCATGAGGGCAGCGACGGAAAGCTGCATCTGCCGCTCACCCGGTCGCCCGAGTGGGCCGACGCCACCGACTGCACGTACGACCTCTCCCTGATCCGCTGGGGCTGCGCAACTCTCCTCGACTGCCTGCGCGTTCTGCGTACGGACCATCCGCGCGCCGCGCGCTGGCGCGAGATCCTCCAGCGCCTGGTGGACTACCCGCGTGACGCGACCGGCGTCATCATCGGCGCGGAGAAGCCGCTCACCGAGTCCCACCGGCACTTCTCGCACATGCTGTGGCTGTACCCGCTGCACGAGCTGAACTGGGACCGCCCGGCCGACCGGGACATCATGCGCACGACCTTCGACCACTGGGTCAAGGACCGGAGGCTGTGGGCCGGTTACAGCTACGCCGCCGCCTCCTCGATGGCCTCCCTCATGGAACGGCCCGAGGAGGCCCTCGACTTCCTGACCTTCTTCACCGACGGCAAGGTCATCAACAACGCCTGGATGACCCCCAACACGATGTACGTGGAGGGTGGGAACCTGGCCATCGAGAGCCCGCTGTCGGCGGCCCAGTCGGTTCTCGACACGGCCGTGCAGAGCCATGGCGGGGTGGTACGGGTCTTCCCCTCCATGTCCCGCCGCTGGCCCGACGCCTCCGTCCAGGGCCTGCGCACCCAGGGCGCGTTCCTGGTGGACGCGGACCGCTCGGGCGGCCGGACCAGGTGGGTGCGGGTGCACAGCGAGGCGGGCGCGCCGCTCGTGCTGGGGCACGGCATCGAGGGCGCGATCGACGTACGGGACGCGCGTGGGCGGCGGCTGCGGTACCGGGAGACCGCGCCCGGCCGCATCGAGATCCCGCTGGGCCGGGACGAGACGGCCATCGTCCTCCCGCGCGGCACCGCCCCGGACCTGGGTCCGCGTGACGTACCGGCCGTCGGGGACGCGAAGCCGTGGGGGCTGCCGGACTGAGCCGACGCCTCCTTCGACACCCCGGCGACGTGCACTTGTGCGGGCTTGCTCCACGGTGCGGGTCGGTCGTGGCTGGTCGCGCCCACGCGGCGGAGCCGCAAATTGATACAGTCCCGCGCCCCTAAAAGGGGCGCGGCACTGGCCCCGATTCCCTCACGCGATCCGTCCGTCGCCGCGGGCGTTCAGGTCCAGGTCGGCGATGTGCACGGGCTGACCTGTCACCAGTGACTGGTTGGCAGCGATGCCGACCGCGACGGCACGCAGGCCGTCGGCGTAGTCGGCGGCCCGGCGCAGCGGATCAGGTGCGACCAGCAGGTCACGCCGGAAGGCTTCCATGAGCAGGATGGCGTCTCCTCCGCCGTGTCCGCCGATGCCGTCGGGAATGCGCACCTCCTCCGGCCGCTGCCAGTGGCGCTGCACCACGAGGGTGTCCCGCTCCGGCCGCACGTCGTCCGGGGGCGCGTCGACCTCGGAGGCGGAAGGGTCGAGTACGGCGTTGCCCTGGTCGTCCAGTTGCACGAAACCGCGCTCGACGACGGTCAGTTCGGCCCGGCCCGCCGTTCCGTTGACGCTGACGCGGTAGCCCTCCCAGGGGCTGTGCGCGTTCAGCGAGTACGTGAGCGTCGCCCCCCGGCGGTAGTCGACGAGGACGGCCATGTTGTCCTCGATGGTGACTCCGGGCGCGAAGGGGTCCTGGTCGCGGCGGTACCCGTCGTGGTGCTCGGCCTGGAGGTAGAGGGCATCGAGACGGGGATCGGCGCGCAGGTCCAGGGAGAAGGGGCCGCCGGACGTGCCCGTACCGCGGTCGGGGCGGTCGCTCTGCCCTCGCTCGGCGGCGTTCTTGTCCCCGTAGAACCGCAGCCCGCCCGAGGCGAACACGCGCACCGGCTCATCGGCGATCCACCAGTTGACCAGGTCGAAGTGATGGCTGGCCTTGTGCACGAGCAGCCCGCCGGAGTTGGCCTTGTCGCGGTGCCAGCGGCGGAAGTAGTCCGCTCCGTGGACCGTGTCCAGGACCCACTCGAAGTGCACGCCGGTGACGTCACCGATGACGCCGGAGTCGATGACCTGCCTGAGTGTCGAATTCCGGGGTGCGTAGCGGTAGTTGAAGGTGACTATGACATCGCGGCCCGTCTCGGCGATGGCGCGGCTGATGAGCCGGCAGCCCTCGACGTCCGTCGTCAGCGGCTTCTCCACGATGACGTCGGCGCCCGCGCGCAGGGCACGGTCGACGAGTTCCGCGTGGGTGCGGTCCACGCTCGTGACGATGAGGACATCGACGGCCTGCTCACCCAGCATGGTTTCCAGTCCGTCAGGTCCGTACTGCGGCAGACCGGCCGCACCCGGGAGCCCCAGCGCACGGCCGGCCTCGCCGTCGTACCAGGCCATGCGTGCGGGGTTGGGATCGAGCCAGGCGACCAACTCGCCCACGTCCGCGTGCTCGCCCGTCAGCGCACCCACGTACATCCCCGCCCGGTGTCCCGTTCCCGCGATGGCATAGCGGCGGCGACGGCGTGAGGAAGGCGGATCGGTGAACTGAGGCAGCACGCCGGGCGCGGCACTGGCACTGGAGCTGGACAGGGGCGCCGGGGCGGTGGGGTTCTGGTCGAGCCGGGGCTGGTCGGTCACAGGGCTCCTTACAGGGAGAAGGGAGAAGGGAGAAGAGGGAAGGGGGACGGTGGGGAGCAAGGATGAGGGAGGACGGCAGTGCGCGTGGCGGGGGTCAGGACTCGAGATAGCGCAGGACCGCCAGGATCCGGCGGCTGTAGCCGGTGGTGTGCGACAGGTCCAGCTTGTCGAAGATCGTGTTGAGGTTCTTCTCCACCGCGCTCAGCGAGATGTGCAGCTTCCGCGCGATCGCCGCGTTGGTGTGCCCCTGCGCCAGCGTCTCGAGCACCTCGCGCTCGCGCGGGGTGAGCCGGGTCAGCGGATCGCCGTGGGTGGTGCGGATCACCAACTGCCGCACCACTTCCGAGTCGATGGCCGCGCCGCCCGCGTGGATTCGCTCCAGCGCGTCCAGGAACTCCTCGACCTGCCCCACCCGGTCCTTGAGCAGGTAGCCGACCCGCTCCGCGTTGGACGCCAGCAACTGGGCGGCGTAGTTGCGCTCCACGTATTGAGACAGGACCAGCACGCCGATCATGGGCCAACGCTCGCGGATCTCCACTGCGGCCCGCAGCCCCTCATCGGTGTGGGTCGGTGGCATCCGGATGTCGACGACGACTGTGTCCGGCTTGTGCTCCTCGACCTCCCGCAGCAGGGCGACCGCGTCGCCGACCGCCGCCAGGACCTCATGGCCCTCCTCGGCGAGCAGCCGCACCAGGCCCTCCCGCAGCAGGGTCGAGTCCTCGGCGAGGATCACACGCATGGCAGCTCCGCGGTAATGACGGTCGGTCCCCCGAGAGGGCTTTCAATGGTCAGTACGCCGTCCAGCGCGTCCACCCGGCTGCGCAGCCCGGTCAGCCCGCCGCCGGCCTGGTCCGCCCCGCCGGTGCCGTTGTCCTCGATCCGTACGACGAGGATCGGGCCGTACCGGCTCAGTCGTACGGAGACGGCGGTGGCACCGGAGTGCTTGGCGGCGTTGGTCACGGACTCCGACACCACGAAGTACGCGGCGGTCTGCACCGGTTGGGGCAGCGGCTCCGCCACGTCGTACTCCATGCGGATCGGGACGGCGCAGCGCTCCGAGACCCCGCCGAGTGCCTCCTTCAGCCCCAGGCTGTCCAGAGCGGAGGGATAGACCCGCCAGGCCGTCTCCCGTAGTTCGGTGAGAGCGTCCTGGGACTCCTCGTGCGCCTGTCGCAGCAGGTCGTCGACCTGTTCGGGATTGCGGGTACGGCCGCGGCGGGTCCGGCCGATCAGCATGGCGAGCGCCACCAGCCGCTGCTGCACACCGTCGTGCAGATCACGCTCGATGCGCCGGCGCTCCACGTCCACGGCCTGGACCACGGCGGCCCGGCTGGTGGACAGTTCGTCGATCCGCCGTCGCATCAACTCGCCCTCGGAGGGCCCGAAACACTCGCGCGCCAGCCGGGTGTCCAAGGCCGCCAGCGCGTAGAGCCCCTGGATGTCGAGGAACAGCAGGACGCAGCCGAGCAGCGCCTGGATCAGTAACTCCTGCCAGCCGACGGTGCCCCGCACCACAGCCGCGATCAGCACCCCGGCCAGGAGCACGCCGACGGCGAGCAGCCCGACCACGACCGTGCACAGCAGCCCTGTGGAGCTGCGGACCGCGAGGTAGCGCAGGATCTTCTGATCCGACGCCTTGTAGTGCTCGGGGAAGCGGTCACCGAAGAAGACGGAGCGGCGCGTCCACTCCACCTCGGTCAGCCGGCGGGCCCCGGTGGCCAGCGCGGCGGTCGCGCGGCTCCGGGTGCGTGGCCGCAGCAGCCAGGGGCCGAGGGCCGCGCCGACGATGACGAAGTAGAGGAGCCCGAGCGGCGCGGTGCCGCAGCCGAGGAGAACGCCGGGGACGACCCGCGGCCAGGAGTGTCCCGAGGAGGCGTCGGTCTCGTCCTGCTCGTCCCGCTGCACGGAACTCGACCCTAATCCCGCCGCGCCGCGGGAACAAGATCGCCCGCGGGTGCCGTACCGCACGTCCCCGCTCATGAACTGCTGTGCTGCCGGGCCTGGTTACGGCCCCGGAAGCGCACCACCACATAGGCGGTGACGGCCAGTATCACGCCGACGAGTACGGCCTTGGACAGCACCCCGACGTAGCTCTCGACCGAGTCCCACCGGTCGCCGAGCCAGTAACCGGCCATCACCAGCACCGAGTTCCAGATCAGACTGCCCAGCGCGGTCAGCAGCAGGAACACCGGCAGCCGCATCCGCTCCACTCCCGCCGGTACGGAGATCAGGCTGCGGAAGATCGGCACCATCCTGCCCAGAAACACCGCCTTGGTGCCGTGCCTGGCGAACCACGCCTCCGTGCGTTCCAGATCCGAGGCCTTCACCAGCGGCAGCTTCCCCCAGATCGCGTGTATCCGTTCCCGCCCCAACAGAACGCCGATCCAGTACAGCACCAGTGCGCCCAGCACGGACCCCGACGTGGTCCAGAAGAGCGCCGAGGCCAGGCTGATCACCCCTTGCCCCGCCGCGAACCCGGTCAGCGGCAGAATCACCTCGCTCGGCAACGGTGGGAACAGGTTCTCCAACGCGATCGCCAGCCCCGCACCAGGCCCGCCCATCGCGTCCACCAGGTCGGCCGCCCACCCCGCGATCCCACCGGCGGGCTCCTGGGGCAGCGCCACGTCGGGTGCCTGGGGCGGCGCCGGGTTCATCAACTGCATAGGGGTGGCCTCCAAGCCGTGGGTCCAACGCCCGGGGCCCACCGCCCCGAACTCCTCCCCACGCTAGAAAACGCAGATCAAGCGGCGGTATGAGGGTCGCCGTCCGACGTGGTGATGTTCTCCGCAGTCCTGACCTGCGGGAAACCGCAGTCCGCGACCGCGCTCGGCAGGCCGTTGTCAGTGCCCGGCGCTAGTCTGCGCGCATCTGACCGATTGTCCCGATCAGGGAGGTTTCCATGGCTTCGCGGCTCAACCCGTATCTCAGCTTCGGCGGTGACGCCCGGCAGGCGCTGGAGTTCTACAAGGAGGTGTTCGGCGGCACGCTGTCGGTGAACACGTACGGCGAATTCGGCCAGGAAGGCGGCCCGGACGCCGACAAGATCATGCACGGCATGCTGGAGACCCCGAGCGGCTTCACCCTGATGGGCGCCGATGCCCCGCCGGGGATGGAGAACACTCCGGGCAACAACTTCTCGGTGAGCCTGAGCGGTGACGACGACGCCGAGTTGCGCGGCTACTGGGAGAAGCTGTCCGCCGGCGGCTCGGTGTCCGTGCCCATGGAGAAGCAGATGTGGGGCGATGTGTTCGGCATGTGTACGGACCGGTTCGGTATCCCGTGGATGGTCAACATCGTCCAGCCGCAGGGCTGATCGCCGATCCGTCCGCAGAGCGGATCGTCAATCCGTCCGCAGGGCTGATCGCCAGTCCGTCCGGCAAGGACGAGGCGGCACCACCGACTTCATGGCGTCGGTTCCCGCACGACGCCGGCGATGGTCGTGGTCACCACCCTGCGGACGGCTTCGGCTTCCGGCGGTGTGCCCTCTCGGCCGGCGAAGAGCAGGTGCCCGCCCCCGATCAGCGTGAGTGCGAGCGTGTCGACGTCGGCGTCCGGCGCGATGCGGCCCCGGTCGCGCTCCGCGGTGAGGTAGGAGGCGATCATGGCCGTCGCCTCCGTGAGGACGGGGACGCCGGCCGGCCTGGCCTGGCGCAGTCGGGCGCGCAGGCCGTCCCGGAAGGTGATGAGGCTGACGATCGCCACGGCGACCGAGCCGAAGAGGTCCGTCAGCGCGGCGGTGACGTTGCCGGCGACGGTGCCGGTTCCGGCGGAGTCGCGCAGGGCGGCGGCCTGGTCGTCGATCCGGCCGATGCGGTCCAGCACGAGCTCGGTGAGGAAGGCGTCGAAGTCGGCGAAGTGGCGGTGCAGGACGCCCTTGGCGCAGCCCGCCTCCGTGGTGACCGCACGGCTGGTCAGCGCGTTCGGCCCGTCCCTGAGCAGGACGCGCTCGGCGGCGGCGAAGAGCTGCTCGCGTACGTCGCGCATGGCCACACCTGTCGGCACCGTGCATGTCCTTTGCTTCGCTCGATCCCACCCGTTGACGAGTGGGCGTGTGCCCACTCATAGTGGGCGCATGCCCACTGTACCGTCGGAGCCGACGCGTCCGCCCGCCCGCGAGCCTCATCGGGCCCGAGAGGTGGCGGAGTCGTTCGGCACGGACCCTGAGCGTTATGACCGAGCCAGGCCCCGCTACCCCGACGCCCTGGTGGAGCGGATCCTCGCCGCAGGACCCGGGTCCGATGTCCTCGACATCGGCACCGGCACCGGCATCGTCGCCCGCCAGTTCCAGGCGGCCGGCTGCTGTGTGCTCGGGGTCGAGCCCGACGCGCGGATGGCCGGCTTCGCCCGACGCGGCGGGGTCGAGGTCGAGGTGGCGACGTTCGAAGCCTGGGACCCGGCCGGCCGGACTTTCGATGCGGTCGTCGCCGGGCAGGCATGGCACTGGGTCGACCCGGTTGCGGGAGCGGCCAAGGCGGCCGAGGTGCTGCGGCCCGGCGGCCGGCTGGCGGCGTTCTGGCACGTGTTCCAGCTGCCGCCCGACCTCGGGGAGGCCGTCGCCGCGATCTGTGAACGAGCGATGCCCGATGCGCCGTTCGACTTCCGGGCGGCGTCGAGGACGGCAGTGGACCTGTACGAGGCAGGGCTCACCAAGGTCGCCGACGGGATCCGGGAGGCCGGCGGGTTCGGCGACGCGGAGCAGTGGCGATTCGACTGGGAGCGGTCCTACACCCGGGACGAATGGCTGGACCTGATGCCCACCCAGGGCGCCTTCACGCGCCTCCCGCCGGACAAGCTGGCGGAGGTGCTGGAAGGCGTCGGGGCCGCCGTCGACGCGATGGGCGGCGGCTTCACGATGCGGTACGCGACGGTGGCCGTCAGCGCGGTGCGAAGCGACGCCGCCTGACCAGGCTCGGGCAGCATGAGGTGCGGGAAGTCCGGGCCGACCTAAGCCCGGCGGTGCATGGCCAGGTCGGCGATGGACCTCAGCATTCGTTCTCCTTCCGGCTCGGGGGACACCGAAGCCAGTCGGTCCAGGGCGAAAACGTGCCGGCGTGCGATCTCCTGCCGGGTCCTTTCCAGTCCTCCCGCCTCCTCGATCAGGCGGGTGGCCCGGCGTATCCCGGCGTCCGACAGACGTTCCGTACGGTCGTACAGCTCCGCCAGCTGCCGTCCCGCGCGCGTATCACTGGACAGCGCCGCGACCACCGGGAACGACTTCTTGCGCCGTTGCAGATCCGCGCCCACCGGCTTCCCGGAGATGGCGCTGTCTCCCCAGATGCCCAGGACGTCGTCGCTGAGCTGAAAGGCCAGGCCGACGTGGTGTCCGAACGCGCGCAGCCCGCCGACCCGGTCCGGCTCGGCGCTCACCGCGATCGCGCCCAGCGCGCAGGCGCCCGTGAACAGAGACGCCGTCTTGCCGGCGGCCATCCGCAGGCAGTCGTCCGGCCGGACATCGGTCCGCTTCTCGAAGTCCAGATCGTCGCCCTGACCCGCGAGCAGACCGAGCAGGGCATCGGACAACTCCCGGACGGCGTTCGCGGTGAGTTCGGAGGCCTGTTCGGTGATCAGCACCTTGAGAGCCATGACCAACAGAGCGTCGCCCGCCAGAACCGCCTGGGCGTCGCCGAAGAGGGACCAGGCGGTGGGGCGGCCCCTGCGGATGTGGTCGTTGTCCATCAGATCGTCGTGCAGCAGCGAGAAGTTGTGCACCAGTTCCACACCGGCGGCCGCGTGCACGGCAAGCGACATGGGTCCGCCGCAGGCCTGCGCGCTGCCCAGTGCCAGGGCGCCGCGCACCCCTTTGCCCCAGTCCCCCTGCGCCGGACGGCCGGCCGTGTCCCGCCAGCCGAAGTGGTGGCGCGCCACTGTCCGGGTCGGCTCGGGCAGCCCGGCGACCACGTTCTGGAGCACGGGACCGGTCAACTCACGGGCCCGGCGCAGGAGTTCCCCGACGTCGAGGGTGCTGGGGCGGATGGCGATGTTCATCGGTCGGCCTCCATGAGCCTGGTTTCGAGGTAGTCCTCCGGTCGCTCCGCACCGCCGTCGGAGGCCGGGTGGTACCGCTTCGTACGCCTCGACCAGTCGAGGTTGCCGCGCATCCAGGTCCGCATGCCCGCGGTGTAGAGAGTGAGTTCCCGGGTTCGGTCCGGGTGGGCCGTCAGCAGCTTCGCCTCCGCCGCGAGGTATCGGCCCGTCTCTTCTTCGATGGCGGTACGGACGTGGTCCAGCGCGGTCCGCCGGTCCAGGCCGCGATGGTGCTCGACGAGGAAGACGAGGTTGTGCACTTCGCCCCGTAATCGTTCCTTCGCCAGCGAATGGACGTCGTTGGTCCAGCAGACGACATTGCACGCGGCATCGAGGGCGGCCGTGAACTCGGGGCTGCGGTGCACGGAGTCGGGGACCGAGATCCGTTCCACGATCTCGATGAGGTCCATGCAGACGTAGATCGCGCCGGTGTGGCGGCGGTTGACGATGTACGTCTCCTCGGACGGGACGGTGCCGTCGATCCGGTTGCCCGCTTCCCAGACGGCCGCCGTCCTGAGGCATTCCTCCAGGTGTCCGACGAAGCGGCGGCGCCACTCGGGAGTGGCATGCGGGGCCGTACGCTCCCACAGGCCGGCCAGCGAGGAGATCGTGGTGGGGATGTGCGGGTCCGCCACCTCGCACCGGCCGTGGCCTCCGAGCACGGCCCGCATCCGGTCCACCGTCTCGCCCACGTGGTCCGGACTGCGTCCGAACCGTCCGTCGTCGAGCTGGTCGTCGACCAGGAAGAGCCAGGCGAACCAGTCCGCCATGAGATTCAGACGCGAGGCGTCGGCGGTTGGATACACCACCGCCGCGAACCAGCCGAAGTCGGCTCGCTCAAAGCGTTCTCTCGCGGATTCCCGGTGCACCAGACCGTTGTGGCGTACCCAGTGGGCCACGTGAAAGCGTGCCTTCTCCGCAAAGGGGTTGAGCCGATGGGGAAATGGACTTCGGATGTCGGGTTCATCGGTGTCCATGAACAGGCGCCTCCCCTCTCAGCGACGTTCGAGGCGCAGGTGCACTCCGCCTTTGGGGTGCAGTGTGATCAGGGGATCCGGGTGTACCTCGGGGGCGTCCGCGGGCATGACCAGGCGGTGTCCGCGCGCGATGGTGGTGAGTACGAGGATGAGTTCGGCCAGCGCGAAATGCTTGCCTATGCAGATGCGGTGTCCACTGCCGAACGGGATATAGGCGTGCTTGGGCCGCCCGGCGGTCTCCTCCGGGCTGAACCGCTCGGGTGCGAAGCGCTCCGGTTCGTCCCAGAAATCCGGGTGGCGGTGCAGAAGATAGCTGTTGATCAGCATGTTGCTGCCCGCCGGGATACGGTATCCGCCGATCTCGTCGTCCTGACTCGCACGGCGCATGAACTGATACGCCGGAGAATAGAGCCGCAGCGTCTCGTCGACGACCATGCGCGTATACGTCAGCTTGGGAAGATCCTCGAAACGCGGAAGCCGGTCGCCGAGCACCCGGTCGACCTCGGCGTGCAGTTTCTTCTCGGCCTCGGGATGCCGGGCGAGGAGATGGAACGCCCAGGACAGGGCGTTGGTGGTGGTCTCGTAGGCGCCGACGCAGATATTGAGGACCTCGTGATGGAGTTGCTGGAGGTCCATCCCCTTCCCGTCCTCCTCGTCCACGGAGTGCAGGAGCAGGGTGAGCAGATCCGGTTCCTCGCCTGCGGCGACATCGTCCTTGCCCGGGGCGGCATCGTCCGCCAGCCGCCGCCGGACGAATCCGGACACGAACTCGTCCATGTCGTCGATCGCCCGCCGCAGCCGGCGATGGCCGGGGGTCGGCACACTCAACGGCGGGAACGGAAAACGGAAGAAGGCGCCGAGTGTCGCGTTGGCGATGCCGAAGGACCGCTCGAACCCCTGGGCCGACTCGCTCACATCCGCGCTGAACAGGGACCTGTTGACGATACGGAGAGCGAGCCGGCCGATCTCGTCGGTGACATCGAACGTACGGTTGCTGTCGCAGTAGGCGCGCTCCCACCGATCCAGGATCCGCACGGTCTCCTCGGTCATGTTCCGGGCGAACGAACTCACCGTTCTCGGGGTGAAATACGGTGCCATCATGCGGCGTTGACGACGCCACAGTTCCATGTCCGCATTGGCGATCAAGCCCTTGCGCAGGACTGGGCGTACGACCTTGAAGATCGTGGCGTTCTTGTCGTACTGCTCGCCTTTGTCGATGAGTATGTGGCGGATGTAGTCGGGGTGATTGACCATCACCATCGGTATGCCGAGCGGACGAAAGCGGAAAATGTCGCCGTACCGCTCCCGACTGCGTGAAAGAAAGGCCAGCGGATCACGTTTGAAGGCCAGTGATCCGCCTAAACCGTCGGTGAACCCGACGGAGGGAAGGTCTTGGGGATTCTCCATGCGATGCCTCACTGCGTGTGAGTATGCGAATCACCATGGCAACTGGCGCCAGTGTATTGGCCGGTCGTCTATGGGTGGGCCTTTCTGTCGCTCGGGATGGTGTGACAAATTTCATGGCCTGAGATTTGATTGGCAAATCAACAATTGAATTCCAATTCTCTGATCTCGGCTCAAATTGCTTGAACACAGAATGGGTTGCCGGGGATCGGGCCGGTCCGAACCATTGCGGGGCTCGAACAGATGGACCCATACTGTGCCGGACTA
This sequence comes from Streptomyces scabichelini, assembly GCF_011045015.1. Taxonomy (GTDB): domain Bacteria; phylum Actinomycetota; class Actinomycetes; order Streptomycetales; family Streptomycetaceae; genus Streptomyces; species Streptomyces scabichelini. Next base: position 56,536 of record NZ_JAAKZY010000002.1, read on the forward strand.
CGGGGGGAGACCGGGGAGTTGAGCGGGAGACGTGCGCCTGCGGCGGTGCGTGGGACCGGTCATCACGGACTGGTGCTGGGCGCCGCGGGGCTTGCCGTGCTCCTCGCCGCGACCGTGCTGGCCGCGCTGGCGGCCCTCAGCGAGAAGGCCGTCGAAGGCGGGGTGCAGCGGCGGCTCGCCGGTGACCCCGAGGCCGTGGTCGACGTCTCCGGGCCGTACCGGCCGAGCGGTGCGCGGGAACTGGACGGTCTGGTACGCGCCGCCGTGGACCGTGCCTTCGGGGGCGTACCGCATCACACCTGGTCCGCGTTACGCGTCCCTGCCACGCGGTCCGCCGAGCTGGGCGTGATCGAGACGGACGGCCGTCGGCGCGACGACGCCGGCGTGTCCGTGGTCGCCCTTCAGGAGACGCAGCGGCACGCACGGCTGGTGGCGGGCCGCTGGCCGCGTGCCACCGGCGAGGGAGGGCGAGTCGAGACCGCGCTCGGCGAAGTGTTCGCGGCGGAGCTCGCGCTGCGGCCGGGCGACGAGCTGCGGGTGCAGCCGCACGACGACGGTCCGCAGGTCCGGATGCGGGTGGCCGGGCTGTACCGGGCGGACGGCCGCAGCCCGGCCGTCTGGGCGAACCTGAGCACCACCTTCGGCCCGTCCGACTCCGTCGCGCTGGTGCGGCCCGAGGCGCTGACGGCAACTCCCGGTCTGGCCGAGGACGCCGGCGCGTTCTGGCTCGGCGTGCCGGACACCGGCGGGCTGCGGCTCGGCGACATCGGACCGTTGCAGGGGCGCGCCGAGCGGTTCGGCGGCAGCGACGTATCGCTCTCCGTGTTCCGCGGTACGCCGCCCACGACCGAGCTCGTCGCCAAATCCACCCTCGAAGACGCGCTCGATGACCTGACCGCCCCCATCGCCGTGGCCCGGGCCGGCCTCTACATCCCGGCGACCCTGCTCGCCGCCCTGGCCGCCGCCGCGCTCGTGCTCACCGCGCGCCAACTCGCCGAGCACCGCCGCCCGGAACTCGCGCTGCTGGCCGCGCGCGGCGCCGGAACCCCGCGGCTGGCCTCGTCGACGGCGGCGCAGTGGGCGGCCGTCGCGGTGCCCGCGGGCCTGGCCGCGCCGTTCCTCGCCGGGCCGCTGCTACGGCTGCTCGACGGAGCCGGGCTGATCCCCGGCGACGTACCCGCGACGGCGACACTGACGGCGGGCTGGGCGGCCGCGCTGCTCGCCGTCGCGGTGCACGGTACCGCCCTGCTGCTGCCGACCGTGCGGACCGTACGCGACCGCCACGCGGTGCGCCGACTACGGCTGCGCCTGGGCAGGTTCGCGGGAGCGCAGCGGCTCGGCGCCGACCTGGCGCTGGCTGCCGTCGCCGTGCTCGGCTGGCTGCAGCTGCGGCAGTACCGCTCGCCGGTCACCGGCGGCGGCGTCGACCCCGTACTCGTGCTGGCACCCGTCGCGATGACCACCGCCGCGGCGCTGCTCGCCCTGCGGGCACTGCCGCTGCTCGCCCGGATCACCGAGCCCCTCGCGCGGCGCGGCACCGGGCTCGTGCTGGCCCTGGGCGGCTGGCAGATCGCGCGCCGCGCCGCGCGGCACGCCGGTCCCGCGCTGCTGGTGACGCTCGCCCTGGCCGTCGCGGCGCTCAGCAGTACCGCGCTCGCCATCCTGGACCGCGGCGACCACGACCAGGCGGTCTTCAAGGTCGGCGCCGACCTGCGGATCGACCCCGGCGACCGGCTCGCGCCGGCCGAGCGGCGCACGACGTACGCCGCATTACCCGGCGCCCGGGCCGTCACCCCCGTCGTCGACACGAACGGCTACCTCGGCCAGAGCTGGGTCACCGTCACCGGCATCGACACCACGCGCGGCCCCGCCCCCGCCCTGCGCCCCGATCTCAGCGACCGGCCGGTGTCCGAACTCGTCGCCCCGCTCGGCCGGAACATCCCCGCGTACGGGCTGCCGCTCGACGGCTCCCCGCGCGAACTCCCGTTGCGCGTCAAGCTGTCCGCCGACGGGCCCGGCACCCCCGTGCCGGTCCGGCTCACCGTCCACTTCACTGACGCCGACGGCCTCGCCCACGCGAGCGAGGTCACCCTCGAGGACACCGACGGCGCGGCCCGCACCGTGCGCCTCAAGGTCCCGGCCCGCGGCGAGGGCGTACGCATCGTCCAGCTCGGCCTGAGCATGACCGACGAGACCGTACGGCGCACCTACCGCCTCACCGTCGACCGCGTGCCCGGCCTCAACCAGCCCCCCGCCTGGCACGACGTGCGCACCGACCCTTCTGACCGGTACGTCGCCGGCTGCCCCGGCGCCAAGCCGCCCCGGCGGCCCGGAGACGCCCCTGGGCCCGTGCTCTGCTCCGACCGGCCGGCGCCCGGCACGCTCCTGAACGCGGTGCTGCGCGGGCCCGACACCGCGCTCAAGTACCCCACCTGGAGTGTGCGGCTGGGCACCGACCGCGCCAAGGGGCGCCCCGCCGCGCCCGCGCTCGCCGACCGCACGCTGCTGGACTCCGGCGAGGCCCGCGTCGGCGACACGGTCACGCTGCAGCGCGAGGGCGGCGGCACCGCCCGTATCAAGGTCGTCGGGGAGATCGACGCCGTGCCGGGCGCCGACCGCGACCGGCCCCGGCTGCTCGCCGACTCCCGGGCCATGGCCGCCCAGTTCGTGCTCGACGGCGCACTGCCCGGCGCCGACGGCGCCTGGTGGGTGGCCGCCGACCACGGGGACGCGGCCGCGGCACTGCGCGCCGTCCGGGCCGACTTCCGCCTCGGCACGGCCGTCGACGTGCCGCAGACGCGGGCCCGGCTGGCCGCCGACCCGCTGCGGCAGGGCGCACGCGGGGCGCTCACCCTGTGCCTCGTCCTCGCGCCGGCCTTCGCCGTCGTCGGCTTCACGCTGCACACGGCACTCTCGGCACGGGCCAGGGCCCGGGAGTTCGCGCTGCTGCGGGCACTGGGCGTGCGGCGCGGGCAGCTCGCCGCGTACCTGTGGACCGAACAACTGGCCCTGGCCGCCGTCGCGGCGGTGCTCGGCACACTGCTGGGCACCTTGCTGGCCGCCGTGATCATGCCGGTGGTCACGGTCGACGACACCGGCCGGCCGGTCTACCCAGGGCTGCTCACCGAGGTGCCCTGGGTGCGCGTGGTCCTCACGGCGGGTGCGACGACGCTGGTGATCTGTGCGGTGGTGACGGTGGCGGCTCGGTTCCTGGGGCGGGTCGATCTGGCCCGGGTGCTGCGTGCCGGGGAGGACGGATGAGGCGCCCCATGCGGCCGGTCGACGTCTCCGGGGTGCACGCGGGGGAGGACCGATGAGGCGCCCGACGCGGTCGCCCGACCCGGTCGCCCTGCGCGAGGCACAGGCCGAACTGCCCCTGTTGGTCTGCCTCTTGGTGCTGATGGCGCTGCTCACCACGGTCGCCGCCGCGGGCCCCGATCTGCTCGACCGGCTTGCCGGGCGGGCACTCGCGTCGCGCCTTGAGCAGGAGCAGCGGGCGGAGCCCGGGATCCTGCTCAGCGCGCGGTTCGAACCGGCGGTCGGCGTGGGTCCGGACACCCAGGAGAGCGACTTGGGCGACGACTTGCTGCCGACCACCGGCGTGATCGAGAGCGCGGCGCCCGGCGCTTTCGACGGCGGCCTCGTGCACGACTCCACCCGCGTCGAACTGCCGCTCGTCCGCACCACGACGGACGCCGGGGACGTGGGCCTCGGCCTCGTGTACGCCTCCGACGCGCCGGGCCGCGCCGCCTACGCCGAGGGACGGCCGCCCGACCCGGACAGCGAGGCCGTCGAGATCGCCGTCTCCACCCGCACCCGCGACGCGCTGCGACTGCGCCTTGGGCAGCAACTCCCGGTCGAACCCGGCGCGTTGAAGAACGTCCACGCCACCGCCGTCGTCGTCGGGTTCTTCACCGCGGACGCCGGCGGCACAGCGCGCGGAGGCCGGCTGTGGCGCGAACAGCCCCAGCTGGCACGCCCTGCGCAGCATCCCCCGCGCAGCGCCTCCGGACTCGACTGGGAGGCCCGCGCCCTCGTCGCGCCGCGCACCGTCACCACCCTCCAGACCCAGGCCGACGCCACGCTCACCGCCACCTGGGGCATGCGTCTCGACCTCGACGCGCCCACCGCCACACGGTTCGCCGACGACGAGGGACAGCGCGAGCTCCAGCGGCTGCTCACCCGCTACCCGGACGACGCGCGGACCGTCTACTGCGGCGATATCGCCGACTACGGCGGCATGTTCTGCACCATCGGCTCGCGCAACGCCTCCACCCTGCAGAACAGCACCCGGCTGCCCGACGTGCTCACCGAGTTCGGCACACAGTGGCGCCAGGGCCGCGCCGTGATCTCGTTCGCGCTGGCGTCCCTGCTCGTCACCGGACTGCTCACCGCCGTCGTCACGGCGCTGCTCGCGGTGCGCCGCCGTCTCCCCGCCCACCGGCTCCAGCGCGCCCGCGGCGCCTCCGCGGCAGGCCTCGCACTGGCCCGGGCGGCACAGACCGCGCCCGCCGCGCTGCTCGGGCTCGTGGCCGGGCTCGCCGCCACCTGGGCGCTCCCGGGCGACTCACCCGCGTACCGCTACGGGCTGCTCGTCGCCGCGCTCGTCTGGCTGCTGCTGCCCGCGCTCACCTGGCACGCCCTGCGCGACCGCGCCGTACGCACCCGGCACGAGCCGACCCGGCATGCCGCAGGCCGCCGGATCGTCGCCGAGGCGCTGGTACTGCTGCTCGCCGCGGCCGGTGTGTTCGCGCTGCGGACCCGGGGCACGGCGGGCGACGCCGGGCCCGATCCCCTGCTCGCCGCGGTGCCCGCGCTGCTGGGGCTCGCCACCGTCGCCGTACTGGTGCGCTGCTACCCGCTGCCGGTACGGCTCCTGGCGCGCTGGTCCGCGCGGCGGCGCGGCGCCGTGCCCCTCATCGCGCTCTCCCGGGCCGCGAAGGAGGCACAGGGCCGGGTGCTCGCGCTGCTCGTCCTGGTGGTGACGCTGGCGGGCGCGGTGTTCGGCGGGCTTGTGGCCGGGACTCTGTCGGACGGGCGCCGCGAGGCCGCCGCCTGGCAGGTCGGCGCCGACGCCTCCTTCCGCGGCGCGGTCCGCAATCCCGACGTCGCCGAACGGCTGACCCGGGTCCGCGGAGTACGCGACACCGTCAGCGTGCGGCAGTTGCGCGTCGACCCGATGAGCGGGACCAGCGGCGAGCGCTACGGCATCGCGAGCCTCATCGGCGTCGACGGCGCGAAGCTGCGGGCGCTGTCACCCGGCTCGGCCGCGGCGCGCGCACTCGACGACGCCGGACTCACCGCACCGGGGCGCGGCCCGGACATCCGGGTCCTGGCGACCGGGGCCCGTGCGGGCGACCTGCTCACCATCACCTCGCACGGCAGGAAGCTGCGCCTGCGCGTCGTCGGCGGCCTCCCCGACGACGTACTCCGCGACCCGGCGATCGGCCCCGTCCGCAGTACGACGACGTCCCGGGACCAGCTGATCCTCGCCGACAACCGCGATCTGAGGGGCTTCGACGCAAGCGAATTCGAGGAGACCGCGCTGCTGCTGTACGGCCCGCGCCTTGACGCGCAGGCGCTGCGGGCCCTCGTGCCCCGAGCCACCTCCGACTCCGCCGTCGGAGAACTGCGTATCCGCGCCGAGGAGGAGGCCGACGCCGACGCGGACGGCATGATCGACGTCCTGACGGCCGCGCACACCGCGTGCACCGCGCTCGCCGTGCTCCTCGCCCTGCTGGCCCTCGTACTCGAACTGATGCTGTCCGCCCCGGCGCGCGGCCGCACCGCCTCCTACCTGCGCACGCTCGGCCTCGGCCACCGTGCCACCTCGGCACTGCACCTGCTGCAACTGGTGCCGATGGTGCTGGCTGCGGTGGCGGGCGGCACCGCACTGGGCCTGACGCTGCCCGCGCTGCTCGGACCCGCCCTGGAACTGCGGGAGTTCACGGGCGGACCCGCCGCCCCCACCCTGCACCCCGACCTGCTGCTGACCGCCGCCCTGGGCGCCGGACTCGGCGTGCTGGTCGTCGTGGCGGTCGCTGTGGAGACCTGGATCGGACGGCGCCGCGGGCTCGGCGCCGTCCTGCGCCTTACGGAGGAACGGTGACCGAACCTCACGGGAGTGACCCGCGGAAACCTCAGGGGAGTGACCTGCAGAAGCCGCAGGCGAGCGACCTGCGGGTACTGGAGGAGCGGGCCCGCGACTCCAGGCGCCCGCACGCGGACGACGGGCTCGTCGTCTGCGACAACCTGGTACGCGTCTACCGCACCGACGAGGTCGAGGTGCAGGCGCTCCAGGGGCTCGACCTCGTCGTCGAGGAGGGCGAGTGCATGGCGCTCGTCGGCGCCTCCGGGTCCGGCAAGTCGACGCTGCTGTCCATCCTCTCCGGGCTCGACCTGCCCACGGCGGGCCGCGCCCGCGTCGCCGGACACGATCTGCTCGCCATGGGACGGCGCGAGCGGCTCGGCTACCGCCGGCACACCGTCGGCTTCGTATGGCAGCAGACGGGGCGCAACCTGCTGCCGTATCTGACCGCCCTGGAGAACGTGGCGCTGCCGATGAAGTACGCGCGCGTGCCGCGCGGCAAGCGGGCCGCGCGCGCCGCCGAACTCCTCGACGTGCTGGGCGTCGCGTACTGCCGGGACCGCCGTCCCGCCGAGCTCTCCGGCGGCGAACAGCAGCGCGTGGCCGTCGCGGTCGCCACGGCCAACGCTCCTCGTGTGCTGCTCGCCGACGAACCGACGGGCGAACTCGACACCGCGAGCGGTGAGGAGGTGTTCGCCACGCTGCGCCGCGCCAACGAGGAGTTCGGCGCCACCGTCCTCGTCGTCACCCATGACCCGCTCGTCTCCGGACAGGTCCGCCGCACGGTCCGCATCCGCGACGGCCGTACGTCCACGGAGACGCTCCGCGCGCCCGACGGCACGGGCGCCGAGGAGTACACGGTCCTGGACCGCACGGGCCGGCTCCAACTGCCCAAGGACTACGTGGAGCGCTACGGCCTGCGCGGCCGGGTCCGCCTGACAGCGGAACCGGACCATGTGGGGGTGTGGTCCGACGAGACGGGCCGCTCTGCCGAGCCTGATCGCCCTGCCGAGCCCGAACGCGCCGACTGACCGATCGCCCCATCCGCGACGTCAGCCCGGCGTGTCCTCGTCCAGGGACTCCACGTCCAGGGACTCCACGGACTCGACCGGAGGCATGAAGGCCCGCAGCCACCGCTCCGTCTGGGCGACGTGAGCCTGCGCGGCGCCCGCCGCGGCGACGGGGTCGCGATCGGCGATGGCGGTGGCCAGGTTGCGATGGTCCTCGTCGCTCTTGCGGCGCAGCTCCGGGCCCTCGGGGAGGGTGAAGACCTGGTACTTGCGGGAGCGGGCGCGGAAGACGGACAGCAGCGAGGCCAGGGTGGGGTTGCCGCCGATCCGGGCGATCTCGGCGTGGAAACGGTGGTCGAGCTCGGAGGCCTTGGCGGGGTCGTCGGTGTCCTCCATGGCCTCGATGAGCGAGAAGAGCGTCTTCACGGTCTCGGGAGTGCAGCGCGCCGCGGCCTGGGCCGCGACATGGGCCTCGAGCACGCGCCGGATCTCGTACACCTCCAACAGGCCGGGCAGCGGCAGGAGTTCAAGCGTCAGCGAGAGGCTCCCGATGACGTCCTCCGGCCTGAGCTGGGAGACGTAGGTGCCCGATCCGTGCCGCGGCTCGATCACGCCCAGGGCCGCGAGCATCCGTACGGCCTCGCGCAACGACCCCCGCGAGACGCCCAGTTCCTCACAGAGCTGCCCTTCGGGCGGAATGCGCTCGCCCGCGCCGAGGCGCCCCGACGCGATCATGTGCCGTAGGCCGTGGAACGCCTTGTCGACTGCGGACATCCGACTCCTCCCCTGACCGTCCCCTGACGGGCCGGCGGCCTCGCCGAGACCTCCCCGCACTGTAGCGAGTCATCAGATGTCTCGTATGTGTCGCCCGTAAGTCATCTGATGTATCTCTCGATTGCACCCTTGATTGCTCGGAAAAGCCCTGCCAGGATGCCGAGTCATCATACGTGTCCCTGACGGCGGTCTGATGTCGGTGCAGGGCGCCCGTCCGGCAGATGAGGAGTCATGTGAGCGAGACCGAGGTCACCACCGCGCCGCGCCCCCTGCTGCTGGCCGACGGCGCGCCCGCCGCGGAGGCATGGTCCCTTGACCCCGCTCTGCGGCACCTGAACCACGGTTCGTTCGGGGCGGTTCCCCTGGTGGCACAGGAGCGGCAGAACCGGCTGCGCGCCGAGATGGAACGCTCTCCGGTGGTCTGGTTCCCGGCGCTGCCGCAGCGGCTCGCCGCCACCCGGGTCGAACTCGCGGCCTTCCTGCGGGCCGCCCCAGAGGACCTCGCCCTCGTGCCGAACGCGAGCGCCGGCGCCAGCGCCGTCTACGCCGCCCTCACCCCGCGCCACGGCGGGGAGATCGTCGTCACCGACCACGGCTACGGCGCCGTGACCATGGGCGCCGAACGGCTGGCACGCCGCTGGGGCGGCCGGGTCCACACCGCCCGGGTGCCGCTGGACGCGGATGAGGAGCAGGCGTACGAGGCCGTGGTCGCCGAACTCGGCGAGGCCACCGACCTCGTCGTCCTCGACCACATCACCTCGGCGACCGCACGCCGCATGCCGGTGGAGCGGATCGGCGCGGAGGCGCGGCGGCGTGGCATCCCGCTGCTCGTGGACGGCGCGCACGCCCCCGGCCTGATCGCCGCCCCGCTGGCCGGTGTGACCTGTGACTTCTGGGTCGGCAACCTGCACAAGTGGGGCTGCGCGCCGCGCGGCACCGCGGCCCTGGTCGCCCGCGGCCCCCTGCGCGAGCAGTTGTACCCCCTGATCGACTCGTGGGGCGCCGCCGATCCGTACCCCGACCGCTTCGACCAGCAGGGCACGGTGGACGCCACCGCCTATCTGGCCGCGCCCACGGCGCTCGACTTCATCGAGAGCACGTGGGGCTGGGAGACCGCCCGCCGGTACATGGACGATCTGGCCGGTTACGCCGAGCAGATCGTCGGCGCCGCGTTCGCCGAGCTGACCGGTGTCGGCGGCACCGTCGACGTCGGCATGCCGGTCCCCGGTATGCGGCTGGTGCGGCTGCCCGAGGGCCTGGCCGCCAGCCGCGTCGAGGCCGACGCGCTGCGCGACCGGGCCGCGCAGGAGCTTGGTGTGGAGACGGCCTTCACCAGCTTCGGCGGCACCGGCTATCTGCGGCTGTCCGCCCACGTCTACAACACCGCCGCCGACTACGAGTACTTCGCCGAGACCTGCGTCCCCGTCCTCGGCGAGTGGGCCCGCGAGGCCGCCACCCAAGGAAACCCAAGGAACCCAACGAAGCCGACGAAGTCGACGAAGCCAACGAAGAGGTCAGCACGATGAGAAAAAGGACGGCAGCCCTCGCCCTCGGCACAGCCGCCGCGATGGTCCTGACCGGCTGTTCCACCATGAGCCCCAGCGCGAGCGGAACAGTCACCCTCAACATGGTCGAGAGCCTGACGAACCCGGCCCGCACCGATCTGCTCAAGGACCTGATAGCGGACTTCGAGCAGGAGAACCCCAAGATCAAGGTCAACCTGATCTCCCCGCCCACCGAGCAGGCCGACCAGAAGATCCAGCAGATGCTCCAGTCCGGCAAGGGCGTCGACGCCCTCGAGGTGCGGGACATCACCGTCGGCCCGTGGTCGAACAACGGCTGGCTCTACGACATGAAGAAGGACCTCGACGGCTGGAAGGGCTGGCAGGCCATGACGGAGAACGCCGTCAAGGCCTCCGAGGACGCCAAGGGCAGGACGTACTTCGTCCCGTACGGCTTCTACGGCCTGAGCCTCTTCTACCGCACCGACCTCATCAAGGACGCCGGCTTCAGCAAGCCGCCGGCCACCTGGGACGAGCTGCTGGAGCAGGCCTCCGCCATTCATGACCCGGCGAAGCGCCGGTACGGGTACGCCTTCCGCGGCGGCGCCAACGCCAACAGCAACGCCACCGCCGTCATCGAGGCGTACCTCGCCGACAAGGTCGACCCGGCCAACGGCTTCCGGCTCAAGGACGGCGGCACGATCTTCTCCGCGCCCGAGGCCCTCGACGCCATGGAGACGTACCTCAAGCTGTTCAAGCAGGCGTCCCCCAAGTCGTCCGTCTCCTGGGGCTATCCGGAGATGGTCGAGGGCTTCTCCAACGGCTCCACGGCCTTCCTGCTCCAGGACCCCGAAGTGATCGCCACGGTCTCGGAGTCCAAGTCGGTCTCGAAGGACCAGTGGGACACCGCCCCGCTGGTGGCCGGACCCGGCGGCAAGACCGTACAGCCGCTGGCCACCGCAGGGTGGGGCGTCGCGGCCGGCAGCGACCACAAGGCCGAGGCGGTCAAGCTGGTCGAGTTCCTTTCCCAGGGCGAGGCTTCGACCGCCTTCACCAAGAAGAACAGCCTGGTGCCGATCCTCAAGTCGGCGACCGAGGACTCCTTCTACAAGACCGGCCCCTGGTCCAGCTACGTCACCATGACGGAGCACCCGGAGAAGTACCTCGTCGTCACCCAGCCCCGGGGCGTCGCCTGGTGGACCGAGTGGGAGCAGAAGGCCGACACCGATGTGCAGAAGCTGATCCTCGGCAAGACGACGCCCAAGGAGCTGCTGGCCGGCTGGGACGCGTACTGGACCGAGAAGTGGAAGTAGAACAGATGCACTCCGCGTCCACGACGACGACGCCCGGGAGGGGAACCGCCGTCCGCAAGGAGGGCGCCCCGCCCGGCGGCGGCGACCGGCGCAGCCGTCGCAGGCGGGAGTTCACCACCCGCCGCGGTCTGCTCATCGCCGCCTTCATGGCGCCGGCCGCGGTCTTCGTGGCGGTCTTCACGTACTACCCCATGGTCGCGGGCAGCCAGATGGCTTTCCGCAACTGGAAGCTGACGGACCTGACCGACACCTCGTGGGTGGGCCTGAAGAACTTCAGCGACGTCTTCGCCGACCCCGCCTGGGGCACCGTCCTCGCCAACACCGCCCTCTGGGTGTTCGGTTCGATCGTGCCCCAGCTGGTGATCGGCTTCGCGCTCGCCCTGTGGCTGCGCCGCCGGTTCCGCTTCCGCGGTGTCTACCAGGCGCTGATCTTCTTCCCCTGGGCGATCTCCGGGTTCCTCATCGGCATCCTGTTCCGCTGGATGTTCAACAGCGAGTTCGGCGTCGTCAACGACCTGCTGCAGAAGGCGGGGTTCATCGACGAGCCGATCGCCTGGCTGGCCGATCCGAACACGGCGATGATCGCCGTGCTCATCGCCAACATCTGGTACGGCGTCACGTTCTTCGCGATCATGATTCTGGCCGCGCTGCAGTCGATCCCCGACGAGCTGTACGAGGCGGCGGCGCTGGACGGCGCGGGCAAGGCGCGCACGCTGTTCCAGATCACCATCCCGTACATCCGCACCACGCTGGCGCTCACCGTGCTGCTGCGGATCATCTGGATCTTCAACTTCCCCGACCTGATCTTCGGCATGACCGGCGGCGGGCCGAACGACGAGACGCACATCGTGACCACCTGGATGATCAAGATCACTCAGCAGGGCGACTACGGCAGGGCCTCCGCGCTCGGCCTCCTCGTGGTCGCCGGGCTGCTGGTGTTCGCGGTGTTCTTCCTCCTGGCCACGCGCGAGAAGAAAGGGGTGCGCCTGTGATCGGCAAGGAGACCGCGGCCGGCCGGACCGCCAGGTTCACCTTCCTGGGACTGTGGCTGGTCTTCACCGTCTTCCCGCTGTACTGGATCACGGTTACGTCGCTGAAGGCGCCCGGCGACATCTTCGCCTTCCCGATCGCCTACTGGCCCGAGCACTTCTCGCTGGAGAACTACAGCGGGCTGTTCGGCAAGGCCGACTTCGGGACGTACCTCACCAACAGCCTCATCGTGGCGACCGTCGCGGGCGCGGTGGCGACGGCGATCTCGATGCTGTCGGCGTACGTGCTGGCGCGCTTCGAGTTCCGCACCAAGTCCGCGCTGCTGATGGCCGCCCTGGTCACGCAGATGATTCCGTCCTTCATCGCGCTGGGGCCGCTGTATCTCCTGATGACCGACCTCAGGCTGGTCGACAACCGGCTCGGGCTCGTCCTCGTCTACATCGCCGTGTGCATCCCGTTCTGCACGGTGATGCTCCGCGGTTTCTTCGAGAACATCCCGGACGCATTGGAGGAGGCCGCCATGATCGACGGCCTGTCCCGGTTCGGGGCGCTGTTCCGGGTGCTGCTGCCGGTGATGAGGCCGGGCATCATCGCCGCGTTCATCTTCAACTTCGTCAACTGCTGGAACGAGCTGTTCCTTTCGGTGACGCTCATGAACAGCGACAGCAACAAGACCGTCCCCACGGCCCTGAACGGGTTCATCTCCAGCTTCAACATCGACTGGGGCTCGATGTCCGCGGCGGCCGTGCTCACCATCCTGCCCACGATGCTGCTGTTCGCCTTCGCGAGCCGGCACATCGTGCAGGGGCTCACCTCCGGTGCGGTGAAGGGCTGATGGGCGGACGCGGCCCGTCACGGGCCTGGACGTTTACGATCTCGGAGTGGCCCTCTTCCAGATCCAGCGCAGGACGCTGCTGCCCGCCCCAGAGGCCTGGCAGCGGGTCACCGACTGGCGGCGCCACGGTGCGTACGTACCGTTGACCAGGATCACCGTCACCCCGGCGGAGCCGGTCCGTCCGGGCACCGTCGTCCTGGCCCGTACCGGCATCGGTCCCCTCGCCTTCAACGACCCGATGGAGATCGTCCGTTGGGAGCCGCCCACGGACGACACCCCCGGCTTCTGCCGACTGGAGAAGCGCGGTTCGGTGGTGCTGGGCTGGGCCGAGATCGAGGTGCGCACCCGGGGCGGCGGATCCCAGACCACTTGGCGCGAGGAGGCACGGCTGCGGGGGCTGCCCCGGCTGTTCGACGCGCCGACGGCGTGGGGCGGACGCCTTGTGTTCGGGCGGGCGGTCAGCGAACTGCTCAGATACCCCGCCTGAGGAGATACCTCGCCTGAGGCGCGGCTCCACGGGGCGTGCCGCCGGCGTACGGCCCCGCCGCCGGGTCCTCATCCCCGTCCCGCGAGATCCTGCGTGCCCACCACTTTCAGCAGGCGCAGGGCTTCGTGGGACGGTGAGCCCGGCGGGGCCGTATAGAGGATGATCCACTGGTCCCGGTCCGGGTCGTGCAGGGCCTCGCAGTTCAGGTCCAGCGGGCCGACCACCGGGTGACGCAGGCGTTTGCGGGTCGAGCGGCGGACCTCGACGTCCTGTTCGTCCCACAGGGCGCGGAATTCGGCGCTTGCGCTCAGGAGCCGGTCCCGCAGGCGGCGGACGCCCGGGTCGTCGGGGTAGCGGGCCGCCGCCGCGCGCAGATCGGCCACGGAGGCGTGGGCGAACTGCCGGGCGTCCTCGGCGTCGTACCGGCCGCGCGCCTCGGGACGCGTGAAGAACCGCCAGATGACGTTGCGTTCACCGGGTGGCAGCGCAGAGAAGTCCCCGACGAGGGCGGCGCCCATCGGGTTCCATGCCAGCACGTCGTACTTGGCGTCGCAGACGAGCGCGGGGGTGTCGTCGAGCCGGTCCAGGAGATGCAGCACCCCGGGGCGCACGTCGTGGGCCGGGCCTGGCGGCGGGCCGGGCACCTCGCCCGCGAGGTAGTGCAGATAGGAGCGCTCGCCGTCGGAGAGCCGCAGCGCGCGGGCGATCGCACCGAGCATCTGCCGCGACGGCCGCGGGCCACGGCCCTGTTCGAGCCGGATGTAGTAGTCCACCGACATCCCGGCCAGCTGCGCGACCTCCTGGCGGCGCAGACCGGGTGTCCGCCGCCGCGGCCCGGCTTCGAGGCCGACGTCGGCGGGCCGCACCCGGGCACGCCGCCGCCGCAGAAAGGCTGCCAGCTCCGCCCGGTCTCCATGGTCCATGCCCCGAGTCTGGCCCGCCCGCGCCCTCGCCACCATGGGACTGCCGATACCAGCCTCGGCACTGCTCTCCCGGCGCCGGCTCGCGTGGCCCACGGTGAAGCCATGACCACCCCAACGGAACGCAAGATCGTCCTGATCACCGGCGCCAACAAAGGCATCGGCCTCGCGACCGCCCGTGCGCTCGGCCGGGCCGGGCACACGGTGCTGCTCGGCGCCCGCGCCCCCGAGCGTGGCACCGCGGCTGCGGCAGGCCTGGCCGAGGAAGGGCTCGACGCGCGGTTCGTCCGGCTCGACGTGACCGATCCCGCGACGATCGAGGCCACGGCGGCGCTGATCGAGGCCGAGTACGGCCGCCTCGACATCCTCGTCAACAACGCGGCCATCAGCCGCGACCGCGGCCGCCCGCCGACCGAACTGCCCCTCGCGGCCCTGCGCGAGGCCTACGAGACCAATGTGCTCGGCGTCGTCGCGGTCACCAACGCCATGATGCCGCTGCTGCGCAAGTCGCCCGCCGGATACGTCGGCAACGTCTCCTCGGGCCTCGGCACCTTCGCCTTCCTCGGCGAACCGGACTCATCGCTGTGGCAGTACGCGAACCTGCTGGCCTACAACTCCTCCAAGGCCGCCCTGAACGCGATCACCCTCATCTACGCCAACACCCTGCGCGACACCGGCATCAAGGTGAACGCCCTGTCACCCGGCTTCTGCGCCACCGACCTGAACCATCACACCGGCCACCTGACCGCCGAAGAGGGCGGTGCCCACATAGCCCGCCAGGTCACCTTGCCCCCGGACGCCCCGACAGGGGTCTTCCTCAATGAGAACGGGGGCACGTACGCGTGGTGAGGCGGGCCCGGCCGGGGCGGATCTCAAGCGGTCGCCGACGGCGGCCCCGCGGACCCGACCCGGTGCCGAGCCGGCTCCCGGTTGCCGAGTCGGCACCTCGGCTGGAGCCGTTCGCCGTCAGTTGCGACCCAGCAGGTCGTAGCCTGCCTCGTCCACGGCGGCGGCGACCGCGTCGTAGTCCAGGCGCTGGTCGCTGGACACCGCCACCCGGCCGGTCTCCAGATCGACCTCCACGCCCGTGACGCCGTCGAGCGCGCCGACCTCGGACGACACGGCCTTGACGCAGTGGTCGCACGTCATGCCCTTGACCTCGTAAACGTCCTGCACCATGACACTGCTCCTCTCTCCTCGACTCTCCTTGACGCGCCCATAGTACCCCCAGGGGGTATGGGTTTTGTCAAGAGTCCGCTTCACGGGGCCGACGACTACGATGAACCGTCACTGCAGCCGGAGGCGCCGAGAGCCGGCCTGCGTAGAAAGGAGCGGGCGTGCGACAGTTGGGTGAGCTCGAGGCGGAGATCATGGACCGCCTCTGGTCCTGGGGGCGCCCTGCCACCGCGCGCGAGGTACGCGACGACCTCAACAAGAAGCGCCCGATTGCCTACAGCACGGTGAAGACAGTGGCCGACATCCTGTTCAACAAGGGCATGCTCACACGCGAGAAGGACGGCCGGGCCTGGCAGTACACGCCCACGTGCACGCGCCAGCAGTACACGGCCGCGCGCATGCAGCACGCCCTCGAAGGCAACCCGGACCCGGCCGGAGTGCTGATCAGCTTCGTGGAGCAGATCTCGGCCGACGAAGTACAGGCGCTGCGTGCCGCGCTGCGTGCCGCCGGGCGGCGGAGCGGCGCGTGATCACGGCCGCGGCGCCCGCCGGGTACGCCGTGGTCGTGGGTGCGGTGATCCCGTACTTCCTGGTGCGGGCGCGATGGCCGCACCGTCTCCCCGCGATCGCCGTCCTGACCTGGCAGGGCCTGTCGCTGACGTTCGTCATGGCCACGGCCCTGGCCCTGTACCACCTCGCGCTCGCCGATCACCATGTGCACGACGGCCTCATCGGACTGCTCAGCGCCTGCGGCCTCGCCCCGCACATGTCGCCCGGAGAGGCGACGTCCGGAGGCCTGACGCCGGCCGACACGGCCGTACTGCCGGCATCCGTGGCCGTCGTGCTGCTCCCGATGGGCTGGCTGGTGTGCACGGCGTGGAGTGCCCGCAGGCAGCGGCGCCGGCATGCCGACATGCTGACCATGATCGGCGTCCAGGCTCCGGAGTACGGCGCCACCGTCGTCGAGTACGCGGTTCCCGCCGTGTACTGCCTGCCGGGCCGCCGTTGCCGCATCGTCGTGACGCGGGGCGCACTGGAGGCGCTGACCGACGCACAGGTGCGTGCCGTTGTGGAACACGAGAAGGCCCATATCCGGGGCCGTCACCATCTGCTCCATGTGGCGACCAGGGCGTTCGCCCGCGCGTTTCCCGGGCTGCCGCTCGCTCGCCACGCCGCCGAGCAGACCGCGTTGCTGCTCGAAATGATCGCGGACGACAAGGCGCTCCGCTTCCATTCGCGCGACGCCCTGGCCACGGCCCTGTGCGAGGTCGCCGCCGGGCGCGCGCCGCAGCCCGCGCTGGGTGCCGGAGGGCCGGGCACTCTCATCCGGCTGCACCGCATCCTGACGCCGGAGGCCAAGCCGCACGCGGCGACCCGGCTCGGGCTCGCCGTCGCATCCGTCACGACGCCCTTCCTGCCGCTGCTGTTGACCTGCTGCCTGCTCTGACGCGCCGCATCCCGTCCTCGTCCAGGTTTCCAGTCCAGGTTCTCGTCCGTCCAGACTGCTAAGTGATCTAGCTCATCCGGGACCCTGTCGACGGTGCGCATGGTCGCTCATCTGCCGAATCACCCATTCCTGTAAGGGACTTGAACGCCCCCTCGGCTCGTCACGTACTAAGGGCGTCAGCAGTTGCCGCAGTCGGTCGGCGCGGAAGGATGACGCATGGGAAGCCTTGCTGTGACCTGGTCCATTGCGGTGATCGCCGTTCTGGTGGCCGCTGTCAGCTCGGTCCGGATGGCGACCACGACGGGCGGGGCCAGGTTCGCGGCCGGCGGCGATCTGCTGATGAGCGTGTGCATGGCCGTCATGGCCCTGCCCGCAACGGTGAGTTGGTACGCGGAGTACGGCATGTGGTGGGCGGCGGCGTTCGCGCTGCTGGGGCTCGGCGGCGTCGCGGTGGCCGTGAAGCACACGCGTGAGGCCGGCTGGAGGCACGGCCGGCACTGGGTCCATCTCATCGTCGGCAGCGCGGGCATGGTGATCATGACGCTCGCGATGACGAGCACGTCCTCCGGGCCGGTGCTCGCTCTGGGCGGCTCCCACATGGCGCACATGCCGGGCATGCAGCACATGGAGATGGAAGGCGCGGAGGCGGCGTCACATTCACACATGGAGTCGATGGGTGGCATGGAGTCCATGCATGGGGGTGGGCATGGGCAGGGACACGGGATGAACATGTCCGACATGACCGCTGCCGCGAGTGGCGGAACGTCCACGTCCTCGGATTCCGCCTGGCGTCTCGTGGTCATGGCGCTCGCCGTCTACTTCCTGCTGTCGATCGCCGCGTCCGTCTGGGCGCGGATTCGGGGCGCCGACCGGGGCCATCGCCTCACCGAGGGCCGTGAAGGCGGCCGACGCCGCAGCTGGGGCCGCTGGCTGCTCGCCATGCCGGACACGGTCGTCGTGTTCCTGGCCTCGCTGACGATCGCGGTCTGGGACAGGGCCCGGACCGCGAAGCACGGCGGTCACGGCCGCCGTCGCCGTTCCGGCGCCGCGCCCGAGGCGGCGCTGGCCGCTCACATCGGCATGGGCGGAACCATGTCGGCGATGCTCCTGATGATGGTCGCCTGACGCTCTCCCACGGGAGCGGGCCTCCAAACACCCTGACGGCCCTGTGTACTAGGATCGGCTCGGCCTCGATGCGCCAAGAGGCTTAACACTGAGATGTGTTGAGGGCCCAGGTGAGCCGTGACCTCGTGGGCCTCGACTCGGCTTGCGTGCCTTCTGGGTGCGAAGGGAGTTAGCGGGCATCATGGCGGAGATGAGCGTCTGGGAGCCGATACTGGTGCTGCTGGGAGTGACGGCCGCGGGGGTGGCCGCACTGTACGGGCTCGGTGCGTTGCTGGCCGCGCGACGTGAGCCGCTGGAAACGGGTCCCTTCGCCGGGGGACTGCCACCGCGTGAGCACGCCGTCTCCCGCTTCCATGTCCGGTGGTACCCCGTCACGATGCTCTTCCTGGCGTTCGACATGGAGATGCTCTTCATGTACCCGTGGGTCCGAGTGGTGAACGAGATGGGCGCACCCGCCGTCATCGAGATGTTCCTCTTCCTGGGCATCCTCTTCGCCGCCGTGACGTACGCCTGGCGTGAGGGCGCTCTGCGATGGGCCTGAGGAGCGCGCTGCGCCGGTCCGCGGCCGATCGCCCTCCCGTCCTGCTCGTCACGCTGCCCGGCGCGACCGAGGAGCGGCTGGCGATCGAGGCCGAACTACGCCGACGAAGCTGGCCGTTGACCGCAAGCCCCGCTGCCGCGGCCGCCGTGGTGATCGCCGGAGAGCCGACCGACGCTCACACCGATTTGCTGCGCGACCTGTGGAGCGTCGTGCCCCACCCGAAGGCGTACGTCACTGTCGTCGCCGCCGACGAGACCGGGCCCTCCCTGGACGCGGTACGGCAGCTGCTGCTCTCGGGCCTGGAGGGAGAAGCACCCTCACCAGAGCCGAGCCACGGAACGGATTCCGACCGTGACGGTCACGGCGGCCACGCAGGCCATGGCGGGCACAGCGGCCATGAAGCGCACGGCGGTCACGAAGCCCATGGCGGCCATGAAGCCCATGGCGGGCACGATGGCCACGAAGGGAATGGCGGGCACGGCGGCCATGAGGCGCATGGTGAGCACGAAGGGCACGGCGGCCATGAGGGGCGCGGCGGCGATGAAGGGCATGGCGGGCACGGCGGCCACGAAGCCCATGGCGGGCACGATGGCCATGAAGAGCACGGCGGCCATGGGGCGCATGATGGCCACGAAGGCCATAGCGGCCACCAAGCCCACGGCGGGCACGACGGCCACGAAGAGCATGGCGAGCCTGAAGGTCATGGCGGTCATGAAGCGCATGGTGAGGACGAAGCCCATGCCGGTCACGGCCCGCACGAAAGCTACGGCGGTCATGAGGCGCAAGAAGGCCATGAAGGCCATGGCGGGAATGACAGCCATGAAGCGCATGGCGAGCCCGAAGACCATGGCGGCCACCAAGGCCACGGCGGGCATGATGGCCACGAAGGGCATGGCGGCCACGAAGCCCATGGCGGGCATGATGGCCACGAAGAGCATGGCGAGCACGAAGCCCATGTCGGTCACGGCGCCCACGAAGGTCACAGCGGCCATGGGGCGCATGATGACCACGAAGGCCATGGCGGCCACCAAGCCCACGGCGGGCACCAAGGCCATGGTGAGGACGAAGCCCATGCCGGTCAGGGCGCCCATGCCGGTCACGGCGGCCACGAAGGACATGGCGGGCACGGTGGTCATCACCACGGTGGCCTCATTGCCGGGCTGCCCATGGCCGAACGTGCCGATGACCGGGACGAGTTGAGGCTCGACCGGCTGCATGTGCCGTTGGGGCCCGTGCTTCCGGACTGGCCGGCCGGGCTGGTCCTCGATGTCGCGCTCCAGGGGGACGTGATCCAGCACGCCGAGACGCGGTCCGTGGCCGTTGGCGGCCGCTCACCACGGCGTGCGTTCTGGAACGAGCCCTGGCAACGCGCCTTGCGGGGCGAACCCGTGGCCAGGGGCGACGCCGAGCGGCGGCGTTGTGCGGCTCACCTGGACAGCCTCGGCAGGTTCCTCGCCGTCGCCGGCTGGCCGGACCCCGCCGCACGCGCGCGCCGGTTGCGCGATGCGGTGCTGGCCGGTGCTGCCGCCGGTGAGCTGCGCGGAGACGTACGCCGTCTGGTCCGGCGGGTCGGCGGTTCGCGGACACTGCGGGGCCTCACCACCGGAATCGGGGTGCTGCGCGCCGAGCGGGCAAGGGAGTTGGGGGTCACCGGCCCGGCACTCGTCGCGGACGGGGGCGGGGACGGGGACGTACACGCCCGTGTCCGCGTGTGGCTGGAGGCCATCGAGCGCTCCCTTTCCGAGCTGGACGCGCCCGGCGCCCTCTCGGCCGACGAGGCCGACGGGCCGCGTGGGCGGTGTGACGGCGCCCGGTCGCCCTCGCGGGCGCTGCTCGACACCCTGCCCGAGTTGCTGGAGGGCGCCGAGTTCGCCTGCGCCCGGCTGATCGTCGCGAGCCTCGACCCCGATCTCGACGATCTCGACGACCTGCCGGGAGACGTCCATGACTGAGACCGTGCCTGAGACCGCACCGCTGTGGGCGGTCCTGCTGATGCCCTTCGCGCTCGTCGTCTTCGCCCTCGCCGCCGCAGGTTTCGACGCCGTACTGTCCGCCGGTGCCGAGCGCGGGCGCACCGGTGCGCTCCGGGCCGCCACCACGCCCGTACGCGAGGTCCTGCGACTGCTGGGCGGGCAGCGGCGTCGTACGACGGCGGACGACACGCTGCTCGGCCGCACCGGGATCGCGCTCGTGCCCGTCGCCGCCGTCCTGGCGGCGGCCGTCGTGCCCTGGGGCTTCAGCTCCGTGACCGATCCGGTCGTCGGCGTCGTGTGGTTCAACGCGATGGAGGCCCTGGCGTGGGCGGCGGTCTGGCTCGCGGGATGGGGGTCGAACTCCGCGCTGTCCCTGATCGGCGGATACCGCTTCCTCGCACAGGGACTCGCCTACGAGCTGCCGCACATGTTCGCGATCACCACGGCCGCACTCGGCGCCGAGTCGCTGCGGGTCAGCGAGGTCGTACAGGCCCAACAGGGGCTGTGGTACGCGATCTGGATGCCGGCCGCGTTCGTGGTGTACCTGCTCAGCGCGATGGCCATGGCGTTCTGGGGGCCGTTCGACCATCCGCTGGGGCGGGACACCGCGGGTGGTGCCGTGGCCGAGTACAGCGGAGTGGACCGGCTGGTGCTGCTGGGCGGTCGCTGGCTGCTGCTGGTGGTCACGGCGGCGTTCAGCGTGCCGCTCTTCCTCGGCGGCGGGCACGGCCCGTTGCTGCCGGCCTGGGCGTGGACCCTGGTGAAGACCGTCGCCGTACTCGCGCTGCTGATCGCCGGCCGACGCCTGCTGCCGACGCTGCGCATGGAGCGCTACATGGAGTTCGCGTGGATGGTGCTCGTCCCGCTCACACTGCTTCAGGCACTGTTCGTCGCCGTCGTCGTACTCAACCGATAAGTCGTCGTACTCAACCGATATACCGACAGGGAGCGGGGAATGCTGGACGACGTTGTCTTCTGGACGCTCGGCGTGCTCGCCGTGGCCAGTGGAGTCATGGTGTTCCGCTTCGACTCCATGGCCCGCGCGACGTACGCCCTGCTGCTCTCGCTGCTGTGCGTCGGCGGCCTGGTCATCCTGCTGGGCCTCGACTACCTGGGCGTGGTCATCGTGCTGATGATGACCATCGAGATGGCCATCATGGCCGTCTTCATGGTGATGTACATGATGAATCCGGCCGGGCTGATGCCGATGTCCATGCTGCACAACAAGAATGGCGCGGCCGTCCTCTGCACGGTCGTCTTCCTGCTGCTCGCCACGGGAATCCTGACCGCGCCGTGGCCGCGGCGGAGCGGCAGGCCGGACGACGACCCGACGATGGCGCTCGGCATGTCCCTGATGGGTCCGCACATGCTCACCATGATGACGCTGGGCTTCGCCCTGTTCACCACCATCGTCGCCACCGTCGTACTGGCCACCCGCCGGGGCCGCTACGACAGGTTCGGCGACGACCTCAAGGCTCGTACGGCCGACGATCCGGTACGAGGAGGCGTCGGGCGGTGAACCTCGAACTGTTCCTGCTGGTGGCCGCCGCGCTGTTCAGCGTCGGTCTCTTCGGCGCGCTCACCCAGCAGTCCATCGTGATGCTGATGATGGGCCTCGAGCTGATGCTCGGCGGGATCATCCTCGCCGCCGCGGCCGTCTGGCACTACGTCGCGCCCGCCGCCACGGACGGACAGGTGCTGATCGTCCTCGCCGTCACCGTGATGGCGGTGGAGATGGCCATCGGATTCGCCGTGGTCACCGCCCTGTTCCGGGCGCGTGAGGTCGACATGACCGACGAGGCAGCGGAGTTGAAGGAGTGAGCGCCCTGCTGTGGGCGCTGGTCGCCGTGCCCCTGACCGCCGGTACGGTCCTGGCCGTCCTCGGCCGAAGAGCCGACCGCCCCGCTCCGGCCCTCGCGGTGGCTGCCTCCACCGTTGCCGTCGTCCTCGCCGTCGTCGCGGCCTTCCGGCAGCCGGCCGTGTCCGCACCGCTCCTGGAGGGACTGCCCTTCGGCCTGGCCGTGGACGGTCTGTCGGGACTGATGGCGGTGACCGTCACCGCGGTGACCGCGGTCATTCTGCTGTTCAGCGTCTCCGACATCGGTCCGGGGGAGGCACGAGCCCGTTTCTTCGGTTTCATGCTGCTCTTCAGCGGGGCGATGCTCGTGACCGTCACCGCCACCACCCTGCCCGCGCTGCTGATGGGCTGGGAGGTCATGGGCGCCACCTCCTGGGCGCTGATCGGCTACTGGTGGCGTGACCCGGTACGGGTGACCGCGGCCGGAACCGCCTTCCTCACCACCCGCACCGCCGACCTCGGCCTCTACCTGGCCGCGGGCGCCGCGCTCGCAGGCGGACAGGGCCTGACGCTCGACGGCATGCCCGACGGCACGTCATTCGACGGCATGGCGCTCGACGGACTGGAGCACGTCCCGAGCCCCTGGCTCCACGTGCTGACCGCGGGTGTACTGGTCGCCGCGCTCGGCAAGTCCGCCCAACTGCCCTTCAGTTTCTGGCTGTCGAAGGCGATGCAGGGCCCCAGCCCGGTCTCGGCGCTGCTGCACTCCGCCACCATGGTCGTCGCCGGGGCGTATCTGCTGATCCGCCTTGAGCCGCTGCTCGCCGCCTCCGACTGGGGCGAGGAAGCGGTGGCGTGGACCGGCGCCGTCACCGCGCTCGCCCTCGGACTCGTCGCGGTCGCGCAGACCGACCTCAAACAGCTCCTCGCCGCGTCGAGCTGCGCCCAGATCGGCTTCATGGTGCTCGCGGCGGGTGTCGAGTCGAGTGTCGGCGGCACGCTTCAGCTCATCGCCCATGCCGCGGCGAAGAGCCTCGCCTTCCTCGTCGCGGGCTACTGGCTGACCCGGCTCGGCAGCAAGGCACTGCCGGAACTGCGCGGTGCCGCCCGCCGCCACCGGACAGCGGGGATCGCCTTCACGGTGGCGGCCCTCGGCCTCGCCGGGGTGCCACCGCTGTCGCTCTGGGCGGCGAAGGACGTCGTGCTCGCCGCGGCCCTGGAACACAGCCCGGCGCTGTACGCGGTGGGGCTTGCGGCCGCCGTGATCTCGGCGGTCTACGGCGTCAAGGCCGTCTGGTACGTCTGGCAGCCCTCTCCGGCCTCTCCGGATAGCGTGGCAGCCGCCGCCGGGCGGAACGGTGCGAGGCTCCCTGCCGTGGTCGCCGTACCCTTCGCCGTACTGGCACTGGCGACCGCGGCCCTCGCGGTTCTCGTCCTGCCTCCCGTGCGCGAAGCCGTCGCGCGCACCCTCGGCGTCACCGGTGAACCCGCCCCGCGGGCCTGGGAGTTCGTCCTCAGCGGCGGCCTGGCCCTGCTCGCCGCCGGGGCCGTCTGGGCGTGGGGCGCCCGGCGCGCCCCGGCTCCGGAGTCCGTCGTGCGGTGGACCGCCGGATGGCTCGGGCTCGAAGCCGCCGCCCATGCCCTGCTCGTACGTCCCGTGCAGCGCCTCGCCGCCGTGCTCGCGGCCTTCGACGACCGCGTCCTCGACCGCGGGGTCGAGAACCTGGCGCGCGGCACGGTGCGCCTGGCGGACGCCGTCAACCGCCGTGCCGAGGCCGCTGTCGACGGCGCCGTCGAGGGCCTGGCCGCCGCGAGCCGGGAACTGGGCCGGCTCGCGCGGCGCCCGCAGACCGGCCAGTTGCACCAGTACCTCGCCCAGGCCGTCGCGGCCTTCACCGTCCTTGCCGTCGTCCTCGTCCTCGTGAGGTGACCGCCGTGCTCACGGCCATCGTCCTGCTGCCCACCGTGGCGGCCGTCCTGCTGCTGTGCCTGCCACGCAGCACACCCCGCACGGTCTTTCTCGCCGTGTGGGTGGCGGTCTCCGCCGCCGTGCTCGTCCTGACCCTCGTCGTCTGGGCGGGCTACCGCGACGACGGCGGAATCCAGTACGAGACCAACGCGCGCTGGATCCCCAGCGCCGGCATCGGCTACCACATCGGCGTCGACGGTCTTTCGCTGCCGCTGATCGCCCTCACCGGCGTGCTGTTCCTGGCCTGTTCGGTGTACGCCCTGCGTGAGACGCGCCGGGTCCGTGAGTTCGCGGCGCTCTTCCTCTTCCTCGAGACCACCTGCCTGGGCCTGTTCGCCGCGCTCGACCTGATCTTGTTCTTCGTCTTCTTCGACCTGTCGATCGTGGCGATGTACTTCATCATCGCGGGCTGGGGCCACACCGGGGCCGCCCGCGCCGCGCTGAAGTTCTTCCTCTACACCTTCATCGGCTCGCTCGCCCTGCTGCTCGGCTTCATCGGCCTGTATCTGGCCGCCGACCCGCACACCTTCGACATGGTGGCGCTCACCGAGCAGAACCCCGTCGCCGGACGGTCCGTGTACGGCGGGTTCGTCCTCCTCGCGATCGGGGTCGGACTCGCCGTGAAGACGCCGACCGTGCCCTTCCACACCTGGCTGCCGCCCGCGCACACCGAGGCTCCCGCCGAGGGCTCGGCCATCCTGGCCGGCGTGCTGCTGAAGATGGGCACGTACGGCTTCCTGCGCATCGCCATGCCGATCCTCCCGGAGGCGTGGCGCACTTACGCCCTCGTCTTCGTCGTCGTCGGCGTGGTCTCCGTGCTGTACGGGGCGCTGGTCGCCCTCGCCCAGACCGAGTTCAAGCGCATGGTCGCCTACACCTCGGTCAACCACATGGGGTACATCATTCTCGCGATCGGCGCCGCGGCGGCGGTCGGGGACGACACGGGTGACGCCCGCCGACTGGCGGTGACCGGTGCGACGTACCAGATGGTCAGCCACGGACTGCTGACCGGCGCGCTGTTCCTGCTGGCCGGTGTCCTCTACCAGCGCGGCCGCACGTACGACATGGGCGCCTACTCCGGCGTCGCGGCCACGGCTCCGGTGTTCGCCGCGCTCACCGGGGTCGCGGTCTTCGGATCGCTGGGGCTGCCGGGGTTCTCCGGGTTCATCGCCGAGTTCCAGATCCTCGCCGGCAGCCTCGGGCCGCGGCCGGTCGCCACCGGCCTCAGCGTGCTCGGCATCCTCCTCACCGCCGCCCTGCTGCTGCGCGCCCTGCAACGGATGTTCCTCGGCCCGCTGCGGCTGCCCGAAGCGCCGGGCGCGGCACGCCCGTTCGCCGACATCCGCGCGCATGAGGGCGCGGCGATCGTGCCCCTGCTGATCCTCGCCGTCGTCCTCGGCCTCACGCCGCGCTTCCTCCTGGACGTCATCGAACCCGCCTCGCGCGGTGTGCTGGAGTGGCTCGCGCGATGAACGAGAACCCCCTCGACCTGCTCCCCGAAGTCCTCCTCGGCGCCTCCGCCGTCCTTGGACTGCTGCTCGGCGCCTGGCTGCCCCGCCACCGGCAGTGGCTGGTCGGCGCGTTGGCGATGGCGGCCTGCGCGGCGGGCATCGCGGCGGCCGCCGTCGCCGCTGCCGGAGACACCCTGACCGCCTTCGACGGGGCGTTCGCCGTGGACCCGGTGACGTCCGCGGCGCGCGTCGTGATTCTCGGCGGCACCCTCCTCGTCCTCGCCCTCTCCCTGGCTCCGTTCCGCGCGCACCCACGCGAGACCGAGTTCTACGTCCTCCTCCAACTGGCCGCGCTCGGCGCGCTGATGCTGGCCGGCGCCCAGGACCTGCTGCTGCTCGCCGCCGCGTATCTGCTGGCGAGCGTCCCCGCGTACGCGCTGGCCGGATTCCGCAAGGACGGACCCGGCACCGAGGCGGCCCTGAAGTACTACGTCGTCGGCGCGCTGCTCGGCGTCGTCATGCTCGCGGGCATCACCGTGCTGTTCGCCGCAGGCCGCGCGACCCCCTATCCGGCGCTGGGCGAGTCACTTCCCACCGCGCCCGCCGGGCTCGTGGCCGCGGGTGTGGTCGGGCTGTTCGCCGGAGTCCTGTTCAAGGCCGGGGGAGTCCCGGGGCACTTCTGGGTGCCGGACGCGGTGCAGGGCAGTTCGCCGCCGGTCGCCGCGTTCCTCGCCACGCTGCCGAAGATCGGCGCCCTGGCCGCGCTGTACCGTCTCGTCGCCGTGCCCCTCGCCGACACGGACGTTCCGTGGCCGGCCCTGATCGCCGTACTCGCCGCCGCGTCGATGACGCTCGGGAACCTGGCCGCGTTCTTCCAGACCGACGTCAAGAGGCTCCTCGCGTACTCCACGATCAGTCAGGTCGGCTACCTCCTCATGCCGGTCGCGGTGGTCGGCCGCGCCGAAGAGGCCCAGGGAGCGCTGCTCTACTACCTGGCGGCGTACGCCCTCACCAACCTGGGCGCCTTCGCCGTGGTGTGCGCCCTCCCGCACGTAAGCACCGTCGACGGCTACCGCGGGCTCCTGCGCAACCATCCCGCCCTGGCCCTCAGTCTCGCCGTCTGCCTCCTCGGCCTGCTCGGCACCCCGCCCACCGCGGTGTTCCTCGGCAAGCTGGAGGTCTTCACCGCGGCCGTCGACGGCGGCTACGCCTGGCTCGCGGTCGTGGCGGCCGTCAACACCGTGGCGTCGCTCTTTTACTACCTGCGGTGGATCTACCCCGCGGTCTCCGGCTCGGACGAAGCGCGTACGCACGCTGTGGTGCGGCCCGCGGCCTGGCTCGCCTGCGCCGCCGCGGGCGCGTCCGTGGTCCTCGGCATCGCGGGAGGCCCGGTCCTCGACCTGCTCGACGGACCGCTCGCCCGCATGCGCTGAGGCACCTGCCCTACCCGGTAGGGGTAGGGCAGGTGCCTCCCATTCGGCGCCGAGCCTCCGATTCAGTTGCCCATCGCCTGGAACCCCCGCAGCCGGAGGCTGTTACCGACCACGAAGACCGAGGAGAAGGCCATCGCCGCTCCCGCGATCATCGGGTTGAGCAGGCCGGCGGCCGCGAGGGGGAGGGCGGCGACGTTGTAGGCGAAGGCCCAGAAGAGGTTGGTCTTGATGGTGCCGAGGGTCTTGCGCGAGAGCCGGATCGCGTCGGCCGCGGCCCGCAGGTCGCCCCGTACGAGAGTGAGGTCACCGGCCTCGATCGCCGCGTCCGTGCCCGTGCCCATGGCCAGGCCCAGGTCGGCCTGGGCCAGCGCGGCCGCGTCGTTGACGCCGTCGCCGACCATCGCCACCGAACGGCCCTCCGCCTGGAGGCGCTTGATCACGTCCACCTTGTCCTGGGGGAGGACCTCGGCGATGACCTCGTCGATACCGACCTCGGCCGCGACCGACTCCGCGACCGCCTTGTTGTCGCCGGTCAGCAGGATCGGTGTCAGGCCGAGGGCCCGCAGCCGCGTGATCGCCTCGGCGCTGGTCTCCTTGACGGCGTCGGCCACTTCGAGGACCGCACGGGCCTCGCCGTCCCAGGCGACCGCGATCGCCGTACGTCCCGCTGCCTCGGCCTCGGCCTTTGCCCGCTCCAGTTCCACGGGCAGGTAGATCTCCCACTCGGCGAGCAGCTTCTCGCGGCCGACCAGGACCGCGTGGCCCTCGACGATGCCCTGGACGCCGAGACCCGCGACGTTCGCGAAGTCCTCCGGGGTGGGCAGCTCGCCGACCTTCTGCGCGGCGCCTGTGGCCACCGCCTTCGCGATCGGGTGCTCCGATGAGTGCTCCAGCGCACCGGCCAGACGCAGTACTTCGTCCTCGCCGGTGCTGTCGGCGGTGTGCACGGCCAGCAGCGTCATCCGTCCCGTGGTCACCGTCCCGGTCTTGTCGAGGACGATGGTGTCGACCTTGCGCGTGTTCTCCAGGACCTCGGGGCCCTTGATCAGGATGCCGAGCTGGGCGCCGCGCCCGGTGCCGACCATCAGCGCGGTCGGCGTCGCGAGCCCCAGGGCGCACGGGCAGGCGATGATCAGGACGGCGACCGCGGCGGTGAAGGCGGCGGTCAGTCCGGAGCCGTTGCCGAGCCAGAAGCCGAGGGTGGCCAGGGCGAGGCCGATGACGACCGGTACGAAGACCGCGGAGATCCTGTCGGCGAGGCGCTGGGCGGCGGCCTTGCCGTTCTGCGCGTCCTCCACCAGCTTGGCCATACGCGCGAGCTGGGTGTCGGCGCCGACCCGGGTGGCCTCGACGACGAGACGTCCGCCGACGTTGAGCGTGGCACCGGTGATGCCGTCGCCGACCGCGACCTCGACCGGTACCGACTCGCCGGTCAGCATGGACGCGTCCACGGCGGACGCACCCTCGACGACGACACCGTCGGTGGCGATCTTCTCGCCCGGGCGCACCAGGAAGCGGTCGCCCACCTTCAACTCGGCGGTGGGGATGGTCTGTTCGCGACCGTCGGCACGCAGGACCGTGACGTCCTTCGCACCGAGCTCCAGCAGCGCCTTGAGGGCCGCGCCCGCCTTCCGCTTGGACCGGGCCTCGAAGTAGCGGCCCGCGAGGATGAAGGCCGTGACGCCCGCCGCGGCTTCCAGATAGATGTTCCCCGCGCCGTCACCGCGGGCGATGGTCAGCTCGAAGGGGTGCGTCATGCCGGGCGTGCCGGCCGTGCCGAAGAAGAGGGCCCACAGGGACCACAGGAACGCGGCCGACGTACCGACCGAGATCAGCGTGTCCATGGTGGCCGCGCCGTGCCGGGCGTTGGTCCAGGCGGCGCGGTGGAAGGGCCAGGCGGCGTACGTGACGACGGGCGCGGCCAGCGTCAGGGACAGCCACTGCCAGTACTCGAACTGGAGGGCCGGGATCATCGCCATCGCCACGACCGGCACGGCGAGGACGACCGCGGTGATCAGGCGCTCGCGCAACGGCCGAAGCTCGTCGTCCGCTCCTGCGCCGCCCCTGCCGCCGTCCCCGTCGCCGTGCCCGGGTGCGGACTCGGGACGTACGGGAGCGGGCTCCTGCGCGGTGTAGCCGGTGGCCTCGACCGTGCTGATCAGGTCCTGGACGGAGACCTCTTCGCCGCGGTAGGTGACCTTGGCCTTCTCGGTGGCGTAGTTGACGGTCGCCTCGACGCCGTCCATGCGGTTGAGCTTCTTCTCGATCCGGGCCGCGCACGAGGCGCAGGTCATGCCGCCGATGGCGAGTTCGACCTCGGCGGCGCCTGGTGTGGTGGTGGTCATGTCTGCTCCTCGCAGCTTTGCGGATGACTGGGAAGGCGGGGGCGGGGCCGCGGAGGGGGAGGCCCCGCCCGGCTCGCGGTGGGTGAGGCCCCGCCCGGCTCGCGGTGGGTGAGGCCCCGCCCGGCTTCTAGGTCAGGCGCGGCCGGCGAACTCGTAGCCGGCCTCGTCGACCGTCTCGGCGATCAGGCCGTCGTCGGGCGCGCCGCCGGTGGTGACCGTGACGAGGCCGGTACCGATCTCGACCTCGACGCCGATGACGTCGTCGAGTCCGCCGACGGCCTTGGCGACGACTCCCTGGCAGTGGGCGCTGCCCACACCGTTGACCTTGTAGACGGTGGTGTGACCGTCCGAGACCGCCGTAGACGTGGTGTTCTCCGGGGCCTGGCCGGTGTGGCAGCTGCCGTCAGGGGTGCAGCAGGACGACATGGGTTTCCTCCTGTGGAGATGAATGCTCGAACTCGGCTGTTCTCTTGACGCCTTGATACCCCTAGGGGGTATGGCGCCGTGCGACTCCATGTATACCCCCCGCCCGTATTCAATGCAAGAGCCGATTCGACTTGACTAGATACCCCATGGGGGTATGTTGGGGATGTCAGTCGCCCACTGAGCGGCGGCCCTCAAGACTTGAGACTGAGAAGGGACCACGTCATGCACACCGGACTGAAGATCACCGCCTTCGCCGCCGCACTCGCCGCGAGCTTCGGCACCGCCTACGGGGTGGGCAACGCCGTCGACCCCGTGGTGTCAGAAGACGCCGGGACCTCAGAGCACGGCGGCCACGCGGCAAGCACGAACAGCGACGGAGGCGGGGGGCGGAGCGGAGGCACGGAGGCGGGCGGTGAGCGCGAAGCGCAGCTGCCCGGCGGGCTCCAGACGTCCGAGGACGGCTACACCCTCGACCTGAAGACCTCGCGCATCGAGGCCGGGACACCCGGCAAGCTGAGCTTCGCCATCGTCCAGGAGAGCACCGGACGGAACGTGACCGCGTATCAGCGGGAACACGAGAAGGAACTGCACCTCATCGTCGCCTCACGCGACCTCACGGTCTACCGCCACCTCCACCCGACCCGCGCCGCCGACGGCACGTGGTCGACACCCGTCGAGCTGCCGGCGGCGGGCGGTTACCGCGTCTTCGCCGACTTCACGCCCAAGGGCGTCTCGGAGGGACTGACCCTGGGCTCCGACCTCGCGGTGTCCGGGCCGTACAAGCCCGCCGAACTGCCGAAGCCCAGCACCGTCGCGAAGGTCGACGGCTACGAGGTGACTCTCAACGGCGAGCTGCGCCCCGGCGGAGGCAGTGAGCTGAAGCTGAACGTCGCCAAGGACGGCAAGCCGGTGAAGAACCTCCAGCCCTACCTCGGCGCGTACGGCCATCTCGTCGCCCTGCGCTCGGGCGACCTGGCCTATCTCCACGTCCACCCCAATGGCGAGCCGGGCGACGGAAAGACGGATCCCGGTCCGGAGGTGTCGTTCACGGCAACGGCACCCAGCAAGGGGGCGTACCGCCTGTTCCTCGACTTCAAGCACGAGGGGAAGGTCCGTACGGCGGCCTTCACGGTCCACGCGGCAGGCGGGCCGGCGGCGGCACCGACCACGGAAGAGCCGACTACGGACGAGCCCACTACGGGCGAGCCGCCCGCGGACGAGCACGCTTCGGACGGCGGCCACGGGCACTGAAGCAGGGGCGCCCGCCGGTCACCGGCGGGCGCTGCCGGTCAACCGGCCGTCTTGCCCGATGCGGTGAGTGCGGGGAGCCGGGAGGATCGGGAGGATGCGGAGCCGGGCTGAGGAGCCGCGGGCTCGGTGGTGGCCTCGCGGGGCGTGCTGTGGTGGTCCCTGTTCCGCTGGTTCGTCTTCCGCTGGTCCCTGTTCCGCCACAGCCACCCGATGTCCCGTCCGAACGACCAGACCAGCGAGGCCAGGGCCAGGACGACCGTTGCGAAGGTCAGGACGTACGGCAGAACCCCTGCCCCCGCCACCAGCAGCGCGACCCCCTGCAGCGCCGCCACCGTCTTGCGGCCCGTGCTCGGGGGCAGGGCGGCGTTCAGCCACGGGAACACTCGGGCCGCGGCCACGAACGCGTAGCGCATGATGCCGATCAGCAGGACCCACGGGCCGAGCGACGTGGCGACGTACACGCTCAGGACCAGGATCAGGAACGCGTCGACCTCCATGTCGAAGCGGGCGCCCAAGGCCGTCGAGGAGCCGGTGCGGCGGGCGACCTTGCCGTCGACCGCGTCGAGGATCAGGGCCACCGCGGTGAGGGCGACCAGGAGCGTGACCGGCGGCGGGCTCTGGAAGGAGTCCGCCACCAGGGCCGTCACGCCGCCGACGAGGATGGCCCGGCCCAGGGTGACGCGGTTCGCGGGGCCGAACGAGCGGGGCCGCGTGCGGTGCAGGGCGCGGGCGAGCACGGCCCAGGTGGCGAACGCGAACACCAGGCCCGTCAGCCAGCCCACAGGCCCCATGCCGATGGCCGTGCCGATCACGGCCAGCAGGAGGAGCTGCACGCCCGCTCCCACCGCCGTCTCCTGCTGCACCTGCAAGAGCCTCGTGTCGTATGTGTTGTTCAGGGCCACCGCACATCCTCCGGCCAGATGACAAAGTCGATCATTGCCGCTTACGTTGTCCGCGGCTTCGCAACGGTCGGTACGTGAACCGTCGCCGGATCGTTCAGCCGGACTCAGCAGGTTCACAGCCTGGGCACGACTCTGCGGGGCTTTGCAGCACGACTTTTCAGGAGGATGAGATGCCGATGGACCGCGCAGCGCGCGCCTTCTGGGTGAGGTCACCCGGTCACGGCGAGGTCCGGGACGTCGGTCTGCCGAGCCCCGCCGAGGGCGAGGTTCTGGTGCGCACACTCTTCTCCGGAGTGAGCCGGGGGACGGAAACCCTCGTCTTCCGCGGTGGTGTGCCCGAGAGCCAGCGCACCGCGATGCGGGCGCCGTTCCAGGAGGGCGATTTCCCGGGACCGGTCAAGTACGGGTATCTCAACGTCGGCCTGGTGGAGGAGGGACCCGCGTCGCTCGTGGGGCGTACGGTCTTCTGTCTCTATCCGCACCAGACCCGGTACGTCGTTCCGGCGAGCGCCGTGACGCCCGTGCCCGAGTCGGTGCCCGCCTCGCGTGCCGTCCTCGCCGGCACCGTGGAGACCGCGGTCAACGCCCTGTGGGACGCCGCACCGCTGATCGGCGACCGGATCGCGGTGGTCGGCGCCGGGATGGTCGGCGCCAGTGTCGCCGCGCTGCTCGCCCGGTACCCCGCCGTCCGCGTCCAGCTGGTCGACGCCAACCCGGCGCGGGCGGAACTCGCCCGAGCGCTCGGCGTCGACTTCGCGCTCCCCGCGGACGCCGTCGGCGACTGCGACCTCGTCGTGCACGCCAGCGCCACCGAGGCAGGTCTCACCCGCTCCCTGGAACTCCTCGCCCCGGAGGGGACCGTCCTCGAACTGAGCTGGTACGGCGACCGCCGGGTCAGCCTGCCGCTGGGGGAGGCCTTCCACTCCCGCCGCCTGGTCGTCCGCAGCAGCCAGGTGGGGACCGTGTCCCCGGCCAGGAGCTCCCGCCGTACGTACGCCGACCGGCTCGCCCTCGCGCTCGAACTGCTCGCCGACCCCGCCCTGGACGCGCTGATCACCGGCGCGTGCGCCTTCGAGGAACTGCCGGAGGCGATGGCCGGGCTCGCCTCGGGGGAAACACAGGCGCTGTGCCATCTCGTGCGGTACGACACCGGCGGGGCCTCGCACTGACAATGGATACGGGCCCCGCTGAAAATCGATACGGGTCCCACTGAAAACACCGCTGGACCGGCACGGATCCGGTTCGGGACTACGCCGGGTGACCGGTCCACCGAACGACACGTCCTGGCGATGTGTCCGAATCAACAACGCGCAGAAACTTCCTCCCGTACGCCCTGAACACGGAGAACGGACCTGCCGTACTACACGGCACGCCCGGCAGAGGGATCAGACGCGCCGCACCTGGAGGGTCGTCCGTTGTTCAGCATCACCGTCCGCGATCACCTCATGATCGCCCACAGCTTCCGCGGGGAGGTCTTCGGACCCGCGCAGCGCCTGCACGGGGCGACGTTCCTCGTGGACGCGACCTTCCGCCGCGCCGAGCTGGACGACGACAACATCGTCGTCGACATCGGACTGGCCACTCAGGAGCTGGGCGGGGTGGTGAGCGAGTTGAACTACCGCAACCTCGACAACGAACCCGACTTCGCCGACACCAACACCTCCACGGAGTTCCTGGCCAAGGTCATCGCCGACCGCCTCGCGGAGCGGGTGCACAAGGGAGCGCTGGGCGAGGGCGCCCGCGGCCTGGCCGGCATCACGGTCACGCTGCACGAGTCGCACATCGCCTGGGCGAGTTATGAGCGTGCCCTGTGAACAAGCACGCCGACATCATCCCGATGTCCCTTCGCGCCATGCACTTCGTGATGCCCGGCGGGGTGGACGACCCGACCACGCCCAGCGGCGGCAACATCTACGACGCCCGGGTCTGCCTGGACCTTCCCGCCTTCGGCTGGCAGGTCCACAAGCACGCCGTCGAGGGCAACTGGCCCCGGCCCGGAGCGGCCGCCCGCGCGGAACTGGCCCGCACCCTCGGTGAACTGGCGGACGGCAGCGTCGTACTCCTCGACGGACTCGTCGCCTGCGCCGCCCCCGACATCGTCATCCAGGAGACCGAACGGCTGCGCCTGGTGGTCCTCGTCCACCTGCCGCTCGGCGACGAGACGGGACTCGCCCCGGCCCTGGCGGCGGAGCTGGACGCCCGGGAGCGCCGCACACTGCGTGCCGTGCCCGCGATCGTGGCCACCAGCGAATGGGCCGCCCGCAGGCTGGTCGCCCACCACGGGCTGGCCCCCGACCGGGTCCACGTCGCCGCGCCCGGCGCCGACATCGCGCCCCTCGCGCCCGGCACCGACGGCGTCTCGCGGCTGCTGTGCGTCGCCTCGGTCACCCCGCGCAAGGCGCAGCACCGCCTCGTCGAGGCCCTCGCCACTCTCACCGACCTGTCCTGGAGCTGCGTCTGCGTCGGCGGTCTCGGCCAGGACCCCGGTTACGTCGCGGAACTCCGGGACCTCATCGACCGGCACGGCCTCGGCGACCGGATGCACCTCGCCGGCCCCCGGTCCGGAGCCGAACTCGACGCGAGCTATGCGTCCGCCGACCTCATGGTCCTCACCTCGTACGCCGAGACGTACGGCATGGCCGTCACCGAGGCCCTGGCCCGCGGCATCCCCGTCCTGGCGACGGACGTCGGCGGGCTCCCCGAAGCGGTCGGGCGCGCGCCCGACGGCGGGGTGCCCGGCATCCTCGTACCGCCGGAGAACCCGGCCGCGCTCGCGGCCGAGCTGCGCGGCTGGTTTGTCGACGCCGATGTGCGCCGCCGGCTGAGGGCCGCCGCGCGCGGGCGACGGGCCGCGCTGGACGGCTGGGCCGCGACGGCCCGGAGCCTGGCCGGTGTGCTGGGGCGACAAGCACGCGACGCCAGGAAGGGGGCGGCATGAGCACGAGCATGACGCCGCCCGGGCGCGCGACGACCGCGGCTCCGGGCCACGAGGCGGGAACGATTCGGCTGGGTGACCGCAGGCGCGGCGCCGAGACGGAGGCCGACGACGTGACGAAGTACGCCCCCGAGTGGCTGGAGCTGCGCGAGGGCGCCGACTCCGTGGCGCGGGCGGCCGAGCTCCTCGATCCGCTGCGGATCCGGCTCGCGAACCTGCCGCAGGGGTCCACCGGGTTCGTGATCCACGACCTCGGCTGCGGCACCGGCTCCATGGGCCGCTGGCTCGCGCCCCGCCTCGACGGCCCCCAGCACTGGGTCCTGCACGACCGCGACCCCTATCTGCTCCACTTTGCCGCCGTCGGCTCGCCCCGTTCGGCCGCCGACGGCAGCCGCGTCACCGTCGAGACGCAGCGTGGTGACGTGTCCCGGCTGACCTCGGACGCCCTGGCCGGTGCCTCGCTGGTGACGGCCTCCGCCCTGCTGGACGTGCTCACCGCCGACGAGATCGAGGCGCTCGCCGCGGCCTGCGCCGGAGCCGGCTGCCCGGCCCTGCTGACGCTCTCGGTGGTGGGGCGCGTCGAGCTGACCCCCGCCGATCCGCTGGACGCCGAGATCGGCGACGCGTTCAACGCCCATCAGCGCCGCGGCGACCTGCTCGGACCCGACGCGGTGACGACGGCCTGCGACGCCTTCGCCCGGCACGGCGCGACGGTACGGGTGCATCCCAGCGCCTGGCGGCTCGGCCCCGACGACTCCGCGCTGACGGCGGAGTGGCTGCGGGGCTGGGTCGGCGCGGCCGTCGAGGAACGCCCCGAACTCGCCGAGCGCGCGGGCGCGTACCTGCGCGCGCGTCTCGCGGCGTGCGCCGCGGGGGAGCTGAGCGTGGTGGTCCATCACAGCGATCTGCTGGCACTCGCCCGGCCGACGGGGGGAGCGGCATGAGCGCCCAGGCGGTGACAGCCGACGCGCAGCCACGCGCCGTCCTGGCCGACGTGACGACAGCGCGGACGGCCCGGGACGGCGGCGACGAGCAAGCGGTACGGGTGGCGGAGGCGCCGGTCACGGCGGGGCCGAGCGTGCCGGTCATGGCTGGGCCGACCGTGCCGGTCGCAGCGGGGCCGAGCGTGCCGGTCTTGGCTGGGGCGAGCGTGCCGGTCTTGGCTGGGCCGACCGTGCCGGTCATGGCAGGGGCGACTGCGCTGGCCAAGGCAGGTACGGCCGCGAGCCCTCGCACGGGCGCGAGCCCGGGTACGAGCTCCCGCACGGGCGCGAGCCCCGGTACGAGTCTTCGCTCGGGCGCGAGCCCCGGTATGAGCTCCCGCACGGGTCCAAACCCCGGTACGAGCCTTCGCACGGGCGCAAACCCCGGTACGAGCCTTCGCACGGGCGCAAACCCCGATACGAGCCTTCACTCGGGCGCGAGCCCCAGTGCGAGCCCTCGCACCGACGCGAGCCCCGGTACGAGCTCCCGCACGGGCGCAAACCCCAGTACGAGCCCTCGCTCGGGCGCGAGCCCCAGTAAGGGACCGGCGCGCCGCGCCCTCCGTGCCGTCCGAGCCCGTATCGACTCCCGAGCGCTCCGCACCCACCTCGGCACGATCGCGGGCGTCGCCATCCTCGGCGTACTCCTCTGGCGGCTCGGCACCGGTGTCTTCCTGGACGGGCTGCGCCGGATCGACGGCACCACACTGCTGGCGGCCCTCGGTATCGGCGTGGTCACCACCGTGTTCAGCGCTTGGCGCTGGTGCCTGGTGGCCAAGGGGCTGAAGATCCGGCTGCCGCTGGGGCCGGCCGTCGCGGACTACTACCGCTCCCTGTTTCTGAACGCGGCGCTGCCCGGCGGCGTACTCGGCGATGTGCACCGCGCCGTACGGCACGGGCAGAGCGCCGGTGACCTCGGCAGGGGCGTCCGCGCGGTGGTCCTCGAACGGGTGGCGGGCCAGGTGGCGCTCATGGCCGTCGGCGGGGTCCTGCTCGCGACGCTGCCCTCACCGGTGCAGCCGCAGACCCGGCACCTCGTCGAGGCGTCCGCCATCGCGCTGGCGCTCGCCGGGATTGTCGCCGCCGTCGTCGCGATCCGGCTGCGGGGCTCGTCCGGCGGTTCGTCGCGTCGCATGCCCCGCCCCCTGCGCACCGCGCTCACCGAGGCGCGCCAAGGACTGGTGGCCCGCCACACCTGGCCAGGTGTCGTCGTCTCGTCGGCCGTGGTGCTGGCGGGTCACCTCGTGATGTTCGTGCTCGCGGCCCGCGTCGGAGGATCCGACGCCTCGCCCGTCGTGCTGCTGCCCCTGGCGGTACTGGCCCTGCTCGCCATGGGACTGCCGCTGAACGTGGGCGGCTGGGGCCCGCGAGAGGGCGTCACCGCCTGGGCCTTCGGCGCCGCGGGGCTCGGCGCGAGCACGGGGCTGAGCGTCGCCGTCGTCTACGGAGTGCTCAGCTTCGTGGCGAGCCTGCCCGGCGTCGCCGTACTCGTCGCCCGGTGGGCCGCGGGCCTGCGGCACCCGCGACCCGAGTACGAGAAGGGCGTGCCGCAACGCGACAACGGCCACGTCCCGCGCTCACCACCGGCGGACGGTCAGGGCCGGCTCCCCGCGTCGTCCTGCTCAACTCCCTTTTGCGTGGCATCCACAGCGCCCGGAGCATCCGTTGTCTCCGGCGTGAGGATCGAGAAATACGAACCGAAGCAGTCCACCAGGCCCGCCAGCAGCTCCTTGCCTTTTTCGGCGGTAGCCAGCGAAGGACGGCCGATGACACCGGACTCCGTGTAAGCGGACATATCGAGGGTGAGAAGATGCCGTCGGTCGTCGGCGAGGAAGTCGGAGGTCTCATAACCGGGACGCACCATTTCCGGATGAGCATGCAGCAGGATGGACGTCTCCAATTCCCCCGCATGCATATCGCTGAGCAGCGAGGTCCGCACATCGGCCCGGACCCGCGCCTCCTCCCAGTCCTCCGCAGCCGGGAACAGCGCCATGCGCGTCCCGCTCCCTGCGGATTCCTGCACCACATTGCCCAGTACGTAGTTCCCGCCATGTCCGTTGACCAGCACCAGGGCGTCGATGCCCGAGCGACGAAGCGAGTCGGCTATGTCCCGTACCACCGCGTGGAGTGTCACCGCGGAAATACTGACCGTCCCAGGCCAGGCGGCATGTTCGTGCGAGCAGGCGATGGTCAGCGGAGGGAGGAGATGCACCGGATACGCGGCGGCGACCTCACGGGCGATGGTGCAGGCGATGACGGTGTCAGTGGTCAGCGGTAGAAAGGGCCCGTGTTGTTCGAAGCTGCCGATGGGAAGGACGGCGACGCCGGGCCGGCGCGCCCTCACGTCCTCCGTGGTGTCCAGAGGCAACAGGCCGGAGGTGGTCAGCTGTGTTCCCGAACCGCTCATGTTGTTAAGGCCTTTCGTTCCGTAGGCACCGACGAGAGCAGGCTAACGCGGCAACGGCAGATTGGATGCAGAAAGAAATGAAGGAAAGCAAAGGCGTGCTCGGTCGAAGTGCCCGCCCCAAGACAGATGTACAGTCGGGTGTCCAGCGTGTGGTGGATCTCCAACTGCACACCGTGTACGGAGATTTCTTCGCCGTCGGCTATTTGGACCTCGAACGCGGGGATGAACAAGTGGCCCTCATATACGGCGATATCGAGGGAACGGAGGACACGCTCACCCGACTGCATTCGGAGTGCCTCACCGGAGACGCCTTCGGGTCCACGCACTGCGAGTGCGGTGACCAGTTGTCGACCGCCCTGCGCACCATCGTGGCGGAAGGCCGCGGCATTCTCCTCTACCTCCGCGGCCACGAGGGCAGAGGAATCGGCCTGCTCGCGAAACTGCAGGCCATGAAGCTTCAGTCGGAGGGCCTGGACACGGTCGAGGCGAACCTCGCCCTCGGTCTCCCCGTGGACGCCCGCGACTACGGCGTCGCCGCGGACATGCTGCACGACCTCGGCGTGCCCTCCGTACGTCTGCTCTCCAACAACCCGCGCAAGAGCGAGGCCCTGCGGCACCACGGCATCGAAGTCGCCGAGCACGTCCCGCTGTTGATACCGCCGCGCGAGCAGAACATCAGCTATCTGCGGACGAAGCGGGAGCGCATGGACCACCACCTGCCGCATCTGGATGCGGTGATCCACTGGTCCTGAACGCCGCTCGCCGGTCTTGAGCGAGGTCCGCGTCACCCGGACGTGCGGCCTGGGGGGTGCGGCGGCCCGGATCCTGGAAAGGAACAAGGGATGACAGACGACGTCCTTTACCTCTCCGGACACCAGGTGACGGAGCTGCTGGACACCGACGCGGCCATCGCGTCCCAGCGCGCGGCCTTCACCGCGCTCGGCGACGGCACCGCCGACCTGCCCGGGAAGATCATGCATCCGAGCGGGTTCGACGACAGTGTCATGTTCGCGTATGTCGCGCGGCTGTCCGCGGACACCGGGGCCGTCGCCAAGATCGGCAGCGTGAATCCGGGCAACGCGACGGCCGGGCTGCCGACCGTGCACGCGGTGATCAACGCGCTCGATCCGGTCACCGGGCGGCTCGTCGCCGTGATGGACGGCACGGCGGTGACGACGCTGCGTACGGCCGCGGGCAGCGCTGTGGCCTTCGACGCGCTGGCGGGCGCCGACAGCACGGAGCTGGGCCTCCTCGGCTCCGGCACACAGGCGCTCGCCCATGCGCGGGCGGTGGCCCGGGTGCGGCACCTGGAGGCCGTACGCGTGTGGAGTCCGACCCCCGGCAGGCGGGCGCGGGCGGCACAGCGTCTTGCGGCCGAACTCGGCGTCGCCGCGAAAGCCGTCGACTCGGCCGAGGAGGCGGTGGCCGGGCTGCCCATGGTCGCGGCCTGCACGCTCAGCAGCACGCCTGTGGTCCGTGGCGAGTGGCTCGCTCCGGGGTGCACGGTGGTGAGCGTGGGGTCCTTCGAGCCGACACGCAGTGAGGTCGACGCCGATGTCGTACGGCGGGCCGCGGCGGTGGTCGTCGACGATCCGGACACCGCGGCGGGCCACGCGGGACCCGTGGTGGACGCGTTGCGCCACGGGCTGCTCACCACGGAGGACCTGATTCCGCTCGGCGGTGTGCTCACGGGCCGGTACCGCGGACGTACGAGCCCCGACGACATCGTCTACTACAACAGCGTCGGGCTCGGCATCCAGGACGCCGCCGCGGCCTGGGCCGTGATCGACGCCGCCAGGGGGGCAGGCCTGTGAGCGGTGTACCGGCGCGGGCGGGCGTCGTCGTCATCGGCGGCGGGGTGATGGGCACGAGCATCGCGTACCAGCTGGCGCGGGCCGGAGTGCGCGACGTGGTGCTGGTCGAGCGGGACGAACTCGCCTCCGGGTCCACCTCGCGGGCCGCGGGCGGGGTCCGGGCACAGTTCTCCGACGAGCTCAACATCCAGCTGGGCGCGCGAAGCCTGGAGGCGTTCGCCCGCTTCGGCGACGAGACGGGCCACGACATCGGGCTGCACCAGGTGGGCTATCTCTTCCTCCTGTCGACGCCGGAGGAAGTCGCGGCGTTCGAGGCAGGCGTCCGGCTGCAGAACGAACTGGGCGTGCCCAGCCGCATGATCGACCCGGCCGAGGCGCGACGCCTCTCGCCGCTGATCACCACCGACGGACTGCTGGCCGCCGCGTTCTCCCCGGACGACGGGCACTGCACACCCGAGGCCGTGGTGCACGGGTACGCGGCCGCCGCCCGCCGCCACGGCGCGACGGTGGTGCGGCACTGCGAGGTCACCGGCATCGAGACGCAGGGTGACGAGATCACGGCGGTGGCCACCGACCGCGGCCGTATCGCCACCCCGGCCGTGGTGTGCGCGGCGGGCGCCTGGTCACGGGCCGTCGGCGCGATGGCCGGCGTCGACCTCCCGGTCGAGCCGCTGCGCCGCCAGATCGCCATCACCGAACCGGTCCCGGACCTGCCGCCGGACCTGCCCATGACGATCGACTTCACCAGCAGCCTGTACTTCCACACCGAGGGCCCCGGCCTCCTCGTCGGCATGTCCGACCCCGACGAGACACCCGGCTTCGCGACCGGGACGCACGACCGCTGGATCCCCCGCCTGGCCGAGGCGATGGAGCGGCGCGCCCCCGCCCTGCTCGACCTGCGCAGAACGGGCGGCTGGGCGGGCCTGTACGAGATCACTCCGGACCACAACGCGCTGATCGGCGAGGCGAGTTCACCGTCCCGCTTCCTGTACGCGACCGGGTTCTCCGGGCACGGGTTCCTCCAGGGACCCGCCGTGGGGGAGGTCGTCCGCGATCTCTTCCTGGGGCATGATCCCTTCGTCGACATCACCCCGCTGCGGGCCGAACGGTTCGCCGCCGACGCCCTGCGACCGGAGGTCAACTGCGTATGACCGAGCTCCACTTGTGGCTGCGCCATGAGGCCCGTACGACCGAGCGGCGCACCCCGGTCGTGCCGTCCGACGCCCGGCGGCTCGTCGAGAACGGCGTGACGGTGACGGTCGAGAGGTCCCCACAGCGGATCTTCCCGGTCGAGGCGTACGAGGCGGCCGGGTGCCGTGTCGTCGAGCCCCACTCCTGGTCCGTCGCACCGTTGGACGCGGTCGTCGTCGGCCTCAAGGAACTCCCCGACGAGCCGGGCGAGTTGAGGCACCGCCATGTCTTCTTCGGGCACGCGTACAAGGGGCAGCCCGGGGCCGAGGCGCTGCTGCGGCGGTTCGTCGCCGGGGGCGGGGCCCTGTTCGATCTCGAGTATCTGGTGGACGACCACGGGCGGCGGCTCGCCGCCTTCGGCTACTGGGCCGGGTACGTGGGCGCCGCCCTCGCCGTACTCCACCACCGGGGCAGGCT
This sequence comes from Streptomyces scabichelini, assembly GCF_011045015.1. Classification (GTDB taxonomy): domain Bacteria; phylum Actinomycetota; class Actinomycetes; order Streptomycetales; family Streptomycetaceae; genus Streptomyces; species Streptomyces scabichelini. The sequence continues at coordinate 98,039 of NZ_JAAKZY010000002.1, forward strand.
GACCGCGCCACTGCGCCCCACGTCGAAGGACGAACTGGACGCCGTACTCCGACCCGGCCCCGCCGACGGGCAGTTCAGCGCGCTCGTCATCGGTGCGCTGGGCCGTTCCGGACGCGGTGCGCGGGTCGCGCTCATGGAGGCCGGACTCGACCCCACGTGCTGGGACCTCGCCGAAACCCGCGACCTGGACCGACAGGCTCTGCTGGACCACGAGTTGATGGTCAACTGCGTGCTCAGCACCGGGCCCGTGACACCCTTCCTGACGGACAAGGACCTGGACGAGCCGCGCCGCGGACTGCGCACGGTGTGCGACGTCACCTGCGACGTCGGCTCCCCCTACAACGTCCTTCCCGTCTACGACACGGTCACGGACTGGACGGATCCCGTACGACGCCTCCATGAAGGGCCCGCCCTCGACCTCATCGCCATCGACAACCTGCCGTCCCTGCTGCCGGAGGAGGCGAGCACGGACTTCTCGGCGGCGCTGACACCGCAGCTCCTGGAGTTCGGGGTGGGCGGCCCGTGGGGGCGCTGTCTGGACCGCTTCCACGAGGCGTGCCGTGAACTCGGCCTGGCAGCGGGGGAGTCCGGCCATACCTGAGACGATCACCACGCCTGGAAAGGCCGCCGCCCGGCGTCCGGCACCGTCCACTGGATCGGCGCGGGCCTGTCCACGGGCAGCGGCCTCGCCTGTCTCTGCGACACCGCGGACCGCGTACTCCTGTGGCACCGCACCGAGGAACGGGCGGCGCGGAGCCTGGCGTCCCTGGGCCTCACGGCCGGGACCACGCGGTCGCGGTCGGCCTCCGTGGTCGGATACCGCGGGCGCTATCTGCTGGACGTGCGGGGAGACACCGAGGAGAGCGCGAGGGCGCGCTGTGTGTCGCGCACCCTGGCACTGGGTGTCCGCCGGATTCTGGACGGATCGCTGCCGGCCGGGCTGAGCCGGGCCGCGGAGACGGCGGATCGCTCCGAGGAGTGGCTCGCCGGACTGGGGCGGGAGGGGATCGACTTCACGCTGCGGACCGATGACTGATAGTGCGTCGAAGGGCCCGCGGTCCCTGAACCCATGGTGCGTCTCAGTCGGCGACGACCTCGTGCACCAGCCTCTTCAGATCCGCGAACCACGTCGGTCCCGCGGCCGGCCGCACCTGGGTCAGGAACTGCACGGTCAGGTCGTGGTGCGGGTCGACCCAGAACGTCGTACCGGCCGCCCCGGCCCAGCCGTACAGCCCCGGGCTTGACGGCGACTCCGTACGGTCCGGATCGATCACGACCGAGAGGCCGAAGCCGAAGCCGACGCCCGCGTTGCCGGGCAGGTCGTGGACCGGGCTGCCGAAGCCGCGCAGGTCGCCGGGGAGGTGGTTGGAGACCATCGTGTCCACGGTCCGCGGCGCGAGGAGGCGGGTGCCGTCGAGTTCGCCGCGGCGGCGGAGGAACTCCATGAAGCGGTGGTAGTCGTGAGCGCTCGCCACCAGCCCGCCGTTGCCGGACAGCAGACGCGGGCGGCTGCGCCCCGGCTGCTCGGGGCTCCGGGTGATCTCGCCTTTACCGCTTTTACCGGCCTTATCGCCCTTGTCCCCCTCGCCGTCCTCGACGTCCCCGCCTCCCTCGTCACTCTCGACGTAGAGAACCGCCAGCCGCTCGGCCCGGTCCTCGGGAACCCAGAACCCGGCATCCGCCATCCCCAGCGGCCGGAAGATCCGCTCCGCGAGGAACGCGTCCAGTGGCCGGCCCGACACCACCTCCACCACGCGCCCGAGGACGGTCGTGGCGACCGAGTAGTTCCACTCCGTCCCCGGCTCGAACTGGAGCGGCAGGCGCGCGAACAGATCGCAGGCTTCGGCCAGGTCCGCGTCCTTGGGTTCCGCCCTCTCCACTCCGGCGCCACGGTACGCGGCGTCGACGGGATGGACGTGGTAGAAGCCGAAGGTCAGGCCCGCGGTGTGGGTCAGCAGATGCCGGATCCGGATGGGTTCCTCGGCGGGGCGGGTCCTGAGGCCGGGGCCGCTTCCGTCGACGTACACCCGGGGCTCGGCGAAGGCCGGCAGATGGCGGGCCACCGGGTCGTCGAGGCCGAGCAGGCCCTCCTCCTGGAGCATCAGCGCCGCGACGGACATGACCGGTTTGGTCATCGAGTAGATCCGCCAGATCGTGTCCGTCGCGACCGGCAGACCGGCCTCCCGGTCGCGGAGGCCGTACGCAGTGAGATGCGCGACACGCCCGTGACGGGCCACCGATACGAGGTACCCGGGCAACCGGCCGTCGTCGACGAGGCGGGCGAAGTAGCGGTCCAGCCGGTGCAGTGCCGCCGGATCGAGGCCGACCTCGGTCGGCTCCACCTCTTGTCGCAGCTCGCTCATCGTCTGCTCCCGTCGAGGAAGGTCAAGGAGGGTCGAGAAGGGTCGAGAAACGTCGAGAAAGGTCGAGGAAGGAGATGTCGTCCAAGTGAAATTTATCGCCGAGCGCCGGGCGGGCGACGCCCCCGCGCTCCAGCATGCGACGTCCGCCCTCACCCGAGGTGCCAGTGGGGCACGTGTGGCGTTCGACGATCCACGGCGTGTTCCAGTGCGCTGAACTGCGACTGAGGACCGGATCCGCCACGTCGGGGTATACGTCCTAGAGGGCGGATGGGTGCCCTATGCATGTAGGGAGCGGTCGAGCCGGAGGGAGGCTGAGGGCTGGACGGTTCGCGTGACTACACAGCGTGAAGCAACCATTCGACTGTTCGATTCGTATATCTCCGTGGAAGCCCAGCAGACCTGCCAGGTGCCGCGACGCCGGAGCGTCACGATCCGCTTGGCCGGGAAGCACCGAGCAAGGAGAACCAATGCGACCGTTCGCGCTCAACTACGCACGTCCGGCCCAGCAGTTGGAGGTGAGCGTTCCGTATGCCTATGACTCCAGACTGCAGTTGAACGTCCTCCCTGATGGGCGGATCGCGGCTCATGACTACACCGTGTTGCGGGAACTGGGGGCCACGACGTCCACGGCGGGCTCGAAGACTCACTTCGACGACTGAAGACGGACCGCGACGATGACGGTTCTGATCCTGACGTGCGAACAGGACGTGACCGCGGACATGGTGGTGGCGCGACTGGACGGGACGGGGGTCCCGGTCGTCCGCCTCGACCCCGCGGACCTGCCCGGAGATGTCGCCCTGACGGGCGAGTACGCGCGCGGCGGCTTCCGCGGCCAGCTGTCCGCCGGCGGCCGGCTGGTGAGCATGAGCGGTCTGCGGTCCGTGTGGGTCCGCAGGCCCGGCGTGCCCGCGACACGGGTCGCGGAACCGTCGGACTGGCTCACCGAGGAGTCCGCGCAGGCGCTCTACGGCATGCTGCGTTCCACCGGCGCACGCTGGATGAACCACCCCGACGCGGCCCGCCGGGCCCGCCACAAGCCCTGGCAGCTCCATCTCGCCCAGCGCAGCGGGTTTCCCGTACCCGCCACCCTGATCACCACGTTCCCGCAGGCCGCCCGCGACTTCGCGGAACGCTTCCCGGACCTGGTGGTCAAGCCCGTCTCGGGCGCACACCCGCAGGAGCCGCCCAGGGCGGTCCCCACCAGCAGGGTCGCACCCGAGACGGACTTCACGGCCGTCGCCTTCGGCCCCACCCTGCTTCAACGGCGCGTGGCCAAACGCGCCGACATCCGGCTGACCTGCGTCGGCGACCGCCTTTTCGCCGCCCGCAAGGCGGTCGGCGAGGACGCCGACCCCCACGAGGTGGACGTCCGTTTCGCCGCCTCCACCGAACCATGGCACCCGGTCGAGACCCCGCCGCGTGTCGCAGCGAGCGTGCACAGCTATCTCCGGGAGGCCCAACTCGCGTACGGAGCCTTCGACTTCGCCGAGGACGCCGACGGGATCTGGTGGTTCCTGGAGTGCAACCAGTCGGGCCAGTTCGGCTTCGTGGAAATAGAGACGGACCAGCCGATCGCGGGCGCGGTCGCCGACTGGCTCGCCGCGCCCGTCCCCGAGCCGATGCTGCCGAACGGCCAGGTATCGGTCGAACCGGTCACCTTCGATGGAGTCGTACGGACAGACCGCGAGCCGTGAACACCGGCTCGGCGTCGTAGCCGTCGACCGTGATACGGCCGAACCCGCCTTGCAGCACACGGGCGTTGATGACCGGGACCGTGGCGCCCGGCGCCGGTGGCCGCTCGTCGTCGAGCCGGATGACGAGGGTGCTGCCCGGGCCGAGGACAACGCGCCGGGCCACCGCCAGAGCCGGTTCGCCGTCGTCGGTGAGCGTCACGTCGAGGGTCGCACCGGACGCCTGGGTGTACGTGCCGCGCACCCGGAGCGTCGAGGCCGACCGCAGCGTGCCGCCCAGCACCCGTACGTCACCGCACCCGAGCGCGTCCCGTGAACCGGCCGTGAGGACGCCCTCCTCCAGCGTGGTGCCTCCGGCGTAGCGGTTGGCTCCCGCGAGGGTCAGCGTGCCGGTGCCCCGCTTGACCAGCGCGCCCCGCCCGCCGATGTCGTTGCGCCAGGTGTCGGCCGCGGCGAAGCCCCTGTCGGCGGCGTCCATCGTGACGCACACGTCCGAGTCGAACGCCCCGTAACCGTCGGCGGCGGCGAAGAGGTTCAGCCGGCCCCACCGCTCGAAGCCGTCCAGCAGGACGTATCCGGCGGGCAGCGCGGTCGTCCGCAGCACCTCGCGCCGCTGGGCGGCGGAGAGGTACGGCAGCCGCGTCTCCAGAAGGACCTCGGCACCCTTCGGGACGGTCATGCGGTCGCGCGCGGGCCGCTTGGGCAGGACGTACGTCAACTGGGGCGTGACCGCTGCGGAGTTGAGCGCGGGGTCCGCGTACGGGTCCGTGTCCAGGCCCGCCGAGTGCGCGTACCCGTACAGCGTGTCGGCGGTCGTGCCGGTCTCCTTCTGGAAGTACGCGGAGGCCTGGGCGCGGGCCGCCTCCTTGAGGCCGGCGTTCTTCGGGTCGGCGAGCGCGGCGGCGGCGAGCGCCGTGGCGAGAACCCGTCCGCCGATCACGTCGACGGTGGAGTGCATGCCCGCCACGATGCGGGTGTGGGCGAGTTCGGAGGCACGGGCCACCAGCTCCTGGAACCGCTCCGGAACCGCGTACGCCATCGCCAGCGCCGCCAGGTAGAAGGCGTTGCTGTGCCCGCTGGGGAAGCCCCCGTCCTCGGCCGGGTCCTCGGAACGCTGCCGCAGCAACTGCGGGGCGACCACCACGTCCGACGCGTAGACCGGGTAGCCGAGCGCGTCCTTCTCGCCGGTGTCGACGACCTCGCTGGCCTCCGTCATACGCCAGGGACGCGGGTACTGGTACGCGAACTTGCTGGGATTGCCCGAGGCGAACGGGCCGCGCACGGTGTCGACCAGCTCCGCCACCTTGCCGAGGTCCGAGTCGTGGGAGCCCGCGCCCAGCGCGGAACCCGCCGGAGCGTCGGCCGGCAGCGTGTCGCTGATCTTGCCCGCCGGTGTGCCGTCCGGCGCGGACGTGATGCCGGTGACCGCCTTCGCGCCCGCCTTGTAGAGGCCGGCGAGAGGGCCGAGGCCGGCGATCACCGCGTAACTCTGATGCTGGCGGTCGTGGATGAAGGCCAGCCGCGCCTCGGCGTCGGTGCGGCGGGTGGTGACGCGCACGCTGTAACGCATGTTGGCGCGCAGGACCTCGGGCATGAGCGGGGTGCCGGTGTCCCAGTCGGAGCCCGTCTTCCAGACCTCGGCGAAACCGTCCAGGATGCGGATCGCCGCGTTGGTCTCGGCGGTCTGGTTGGCGAGGACGTTGGTGGTGTAGGAGTCGACGAAGGCGGCGGGGGAGTTGGCGGGGGAGCCCGCCGCGGCCGCCGCGGCGGGCCACGCGGTGAACGCCGGAGCGGCGATCAGCCCCGCCGACACGCCCACGGAGTTCCGCAGGAACACGCGCCGGTCGATGCCCTGCCGGTGGTGCGGGGAAAGGTGTGGGGGACGGGTGTGCTGCCCGGGCATGAGGTGCCTCTCTGCGTGGGACATGGGACGTGGGAAGGCTCAAGGACTTCGGACGAGGAGCCCTTCAGAAGACCGCTTCAGAGGAGCGACCGCGCCGGCGCAACGGCTCCGGACGTGCGAGCGGCGAACCGTCCTCGGCTACGGCGAACATCGCGGGCGCGTGCCGCCGCCATTCGGCCGGGACGTCCGTCACCGCGGGCGCGTGCCGCCCCCACTCGGCCCGGACATCCGTCGCGCTCTCCAACGCCGCGCCCGGCGACGGCACTTCGGGTACGGCGTAGGCGGCGGTCGGACGGCCGGCGAGCACGTCCGGCGGATCGCCGCGGTCGCGTGCCGCCCACCGGGCCAGGGGGCCTCGGACGGATCTCCGCGGCGTCGCGCACCAGTCCCGCCGAACCTTCCTCGCCGCCGGGCACCGCACCCCAGCCGCCGACCTGGACCGTGCGGCCGTCGAGGGGAGTCGCGTCTCGCGAGCGTGCCCGCCGACGGCCACCGTGTCGGGGTGCGTGCCCCAGGGCAACGCCTCACCGGTCAGCGCGGCTGACCAAGCGGCGGCGGCAGCGGAAAGACGCGTCCTGGTGCCGCCCACGTCGATGCCGACGGCACTGGCCGTGGAGTCCTGCACGGAACCTCTTTCGTCGTCGCGCGATGCTGCGATGCGTAGCGACGGCGGGCGAACCGTGCCTGGACAGGCGGGAGTTGACACCTCGCGACAGTCCCCGCGGAGCGGCGGCGTGGACGTCACGAAGCAGTCGGGAAACGGGTCGGGAAGCCCCGGGACGGGCTTCTGGTGAGGGCGGCAGGCGAGTACCGCCTTGAGTTCGTTAGGAAGTTAACTAACGAAGTAGGGTGCGCGTCAAGAGGCAGGGAATCCCATTGCCGACACCCTTGCGGCCGACCCGCCGCAGCACGACCTGGGGAGAGCATGCAGCTGAGCGAGAGCGCCCGCGCGGTGTTCGCCGTACTGGCCGCGGCGGGTACCGCCACCCGCCCCCAACTGGCAGCCGGTGCGGGCCTTTCCAAGCCGACCGTCTCCTCCGCCGTGGCCGAGCTCGAGTCCGCCGAGCTCGCCGCCCACTCCGGGACCGCCTTCGGCGCCACCGGCCGTTCCGCCGCCGTCTACCGTCTCGGGCCGGCCGCCGGCACCGTACTCGCCGTCGATCTCGGTCCCGCCCAGACCCGGGTGCGCGGCTGCGCCCTGGACGGCAGCCTGCTCGCCGAGCGCACCGGGTCCCGCCCGGAAGCCGCCGACGTCGTACGCGAGGTCCTCAAGGAGCTGCCCGCCGGCGCCCCGCTGCGCACCGTCGTCGTCGCCGTCGGCGACGTCATCACGCAGGGCCCGGAAGGCGCCGGTATGCGTCCCGCGACCGCCAAGGCCGGCCCCGTCTTCGACGCCATGGCCGTCGCGCTGCCGCCGGGTGTTCCCGTCCACCTCGAGAACAACGTCAACTGCGCCGCGCTCGCCGAGCTGCACGAGGGCGCCGCGCGTGGCCGCCACAGCTTCGGCTATCTGCGGATCGGCGTGGGTATAGGCCTCGGCATCGTCATCGGCGGTCATGTGCTGCGCGGCGCGAACGGCGCCGCCGGAGAGGTGGCCCGGCTGCCCTACCCCTGGGACGAGGACCGCGGACCGCGCCAGGAGGCCCTCGAGGAGCACATCGGCGTACGTTCCCTGCTGCGCCGGACCGAACAGGCCTGGCAGGACGCCGACGGCCCGTGCCCCCGTACCGCCGACCGGCTTTTCGCACTCTCCGCGGAAGGCCATGCCACGGCCCGCGCCATGGTCGCCCGCCATGCCGCCGACGTGGGCCGGCTCGCCGCCGCCGTGACCGCCGTGCTGGACCCGGGACTGATCGTGCTGGGCGGCGCCACCGGCACGGACCCGCAGCTCCTGCCCGGTGTACGGGCCGAACTCGCGCGGCTGAGCTGGCCCACCGAGGTGGTCAGCAGCACGGTCGGCGAGAGCGGCACGGTGACGGGCGCGAGCCGCCTCGCGGTGGCTCGCGGAATCCAAACCGTGACCGGAGGGACGCCAGTGAAGCATTGACGGAGACTCGATGGTCTGCCAATGTCCGGACAAGCGCTTTCCATGGCCGGCGGGACCCGGCTCTGGGTGGGGCGCCCCGCCGTACTCGACGTACGGAAGCCGTGCGAGGGCGTGCTCGTACGACTGCGGCCCTCAGCGGCCGGGGACCTTCACCCGTCAGTGCGGCGCGGCCGGGCGAGGCCGCGCGCCGGAAGGCGTACCCCAGGGAATCGACCCGAGCCGCTCGACGGCCAGGGGATCCGTCACGCACATCCAGGAGGACCCGGTGGGTCACCAGATCTCGCGCAGAAGCCTGTTCCGCACCGCGAGCGGCATCGCCGCGGCGACCGCGATCGGCGGCACGCTCAGCGCCTGCGGCGGAGGAACCGGCGCCGGCACCACCAGCGACAAGCTGACCATGACGTGGTGGGGCAGCGACGACCGGCACAACGCGTACAAGAAGGCGCTCAAGACGTTCCAGGAGAAGAACTCCAAGATCAAGATCGAGGAGCGCTACTCCGGCTACGACGGCTTCTTCGACCGGTTCAACACCAACGTGGCCGGCGGCAGCGCCCCCGACCTGACGCAGATGGACACCGCGCTGGTGGCCCAGTACGCGCGCAAGGGCGTCATCGCCCCGCTCGACGAGTATGTCGGCAAGTCCCTCGACCTGAGTGGCTTCTCCAAGGAGCTGCTCGCGGCCGGCACCGTCGACGGCAAGCTGTACGGCGTGCCGTCCGGCATCGGCGTCAACCAGTTGACCGTCAACCGCAGCGGCCTGGAGAAGCTGGGCCTGGAGCTGCCGGACCGCGAATGGACCTGGGCCGACCTCAAGAAGATCGCCGTCGAGGTCAACAAGAAGAGCGGCGGCAAGATGTTCGGCGTCGACGACGGTGGCGGCGGCGCCCTCCAGGCGTTCGAGGTCTTCGCCCGGGAGAAGGGCCAGCCGTTCTTCACCGAGGACGGCAAGAAGCTCGGCTTCACCGCGGACACCCTCCAGGAGTGGTGGGAGTACTGGGTCGGCATGCGCAAGGACAAGGCGTGCCCGGGGCCCGAGATCACCTCGGCCGCCCACAACAACCTCACCAAGAACGGTGTGGTCATCGGCAAGACCCTGATCACCTTCGACATCGGCGTCTACGGCGCGGGCGGTTCGATCACCAAGGAGACCCTCGACTTCCTGCCCTCCCCGCACGGCGACTGGTCGGGTGCCCGCGAGGGCAACTACGTCAACGGCGGCGTGCTGCTGAGCGCCACCAAGGCCAGCAAGCGCATCGAGGACTCGGTGAAGATCATGACCTTCTTCGCCCAGGACAAGGCGGCGATCAAGGACATGCAGCTGCTGCGCGGCATCCCGCCCACGGAGAAGGCCCGCTCCATCGTCTCCCCGGACCTGTCCGACATCGACAAGCGGAACATGGAGGTGGCCGACTACATCTCCAAGCGGGTCGCCAAGGCGTCCGACGCCCTGCCCACTCCCGTGCCCCCGCCGAAGGGCGCCGACCAGATCTGGGACCTGCTGTTCCAGTCCAACCTCTCCATCGCCTTCGGCAAGAAGACGGTCAAGGCGGAGCTCGGCGCGTTCTTCGACCAAGCGGAACAGATTCTGGCGGAGTAGGGCGCGGACAGAACAGCGGATAAGGACGGGGAGAAGGCCAGGGAGATGAGCATGACCACCGCCAAGATTGACGAGGTCGTGAAGGAGCCGACGGCTCCCGCGACCCCGTCCGACCAGCGGGAGCGTGACCGCATGCGCCGCCGCGCCGCCAGACGGCGCGGCGGAGGCTGGTGGCCGTACCTCTTCCTGGCCCCCTGGTTCGTCGGCCTGTTCGGGCTGACGATCTATCCGATGCTCGACTCGCTCTACCTCTCCTTCACCGACTTCGATCTGCTCTCGCCCGCCAAGTGGGTCGGCACACAGAACTACAGCCGGATGTTCTCCGAGGACCCGAAGTTCTGGAAGTCGGTGAGCGTCACCACCGTGTACGTGGTGGTCTCGGTACCGCTGAAGCTCGCCCTCGCGCTGGCGGTCGCGGTCCTGCTGAACCGCCCGCTGCGCGGCCTCGGCTTCTACCGCGCCGCCTTCTACCTGCCGTCGCTGCTCGGCGGGGCGGTGGCCATCGCCATCATGTGGCGGCAGCTCTTCGGCGGCGAGGGCCTGTTCAACGAATTTCTCGGCTGGTTCGGCATCGACAGCACCCAGGACTGGATCTCCAACCCCGACTCCTCGGTCTACACGCTGATCCTGCTGGCCGTCTGGCAGTTCGGCACCCCGATGGTCATCTTCCTGGCCGGTCTGAAGCAGCTGCCGAAGGACGTGTACGAGGCCGCCGCCATCGACGGCGCCGGTGTCATGACCCGCTTCTTCCGGATCACCCTGCCGCTGCTGACGCCCATCGTCTTCTTCAACGTCGTCCTGCAGATCATCGGCGCGTTCCAGACCTTCACCCCGGCGTACGTGGTCAGCAACGGCACCGGCGGACCGCTCGACTCGACCATGCTGTACTCGCTCTACCTCTACAAGAAGGGCTTCACCGACCTGGAGATGGGATACGCCTCGGCGCTGGCCTGGGTGCTGTTCCTGGTCATCGCAGTGTTCACGGCGATCAACTTCATCGCCAGCCGCTACTGGGTCCACTACGACGACTGAGCGTCGGTGAGGAGTACGTAACCCGATGTCCGCCATCACCCAGGCCACCGAAACCACCGAGGCCACCCAGACCGGGTCGCCGCTGAAGAAGTCGCCGCTGCGGAAGCTGCGCGAACTCACCGGCCCGCGCCGCATCCTGATCCACACACTGCTCATCGGCGTGGCGCTGGTCATGCTCTATCCGCTGATGTGGATGCTGAGCAGCTCGTTCAAGCCCGACACCGATATCTTCACCCAGCCCGGGCTGATCCCGGACCAGGTGCGCCCGGAGAACTACTCCGAGGGCTGGAGCGGCTCCGGCAACTCCTTCTCGCTCTACATCACCAACTCGCTGATCGTGACGATCGGCGCGGTGATCGGGAACGTGATCTCCTGCTCGCTCGCGGCCTACGCCTTCGCGCGCTTCGAGTTCCGCGGCAAGAAGATCTGGTTCGGGCTGATGCTCGGCACACTGATGCTGCCGATGCAGGCCACGCTGATCCCCCAGTACACGCTGTTCTACAACCTGACCTGGATCAACACGTTCCTGCCGCTGATCGTGCCGAAGTTCCTCGCGGTGGACGCCTTCTTCATCTTCCTGATGGTGCAGTTCATCCGCTCCATCCCACGGGAGCTGGACCAGGCCGCGATGATCGACGGCGCCAACCCACTGCAGATCTACCTGAAGATCATCCTGCCGCTGATGCGCCCGGCCCTCATCACCACGATCATCTTCACCTTCATCTGGACCTACGACGACTTCTTCAGCCAGCTCGTCTACCTCCAGCAGAACGGCCGCTTCACCGTCCCCCTGGGCCTGACCCTGTTCCTGGACCAGACGAGCGGATCCTCGTACGGCCCGATGTTCGCCATGGCGACGCTCGCCCTTCTGCCCACGCTCATCTGCTTCCTCATCTTCCAGAAGAGGCTGGTCGAGGGACTGGCAACCTCCGGGATGAAGGGCTGAGAAGCTTGTATCTCCCGCACCAGCGAGGCCGGCTGCACGACCTGGCCGACGATCCGGCCGCGTACGACACCGTGCTGGCCGGCGTGGCCGACCAGGCGCTGGCCCGCCTCACCCCCGAGGGCAACCTCGAACACCCGGCCGCCACCGACGACATCGGCGACACCTCACTCGGCATCACCTCACTGCTCGCGCTGGCCTGGCACCGCACCAGGGACCCGCGCCTGCCGGACGCGGTGCGCCGAAGCCTGGCCTTCCACCTGAGCGCACGCGTCTTCACGGAGGACAACCCCGGCTACCCGAATCTGACGGTCCGGGGCTCCGGCCTGCCGTACGCCCGTTACGTACTCGCGCCCGGCGCCCACCCCATCGGCGACTGGCCGAGCACCGTGTGGGCGCTCCTCCAGGCGGTCAACGTGCTCGACGCGGCGGACGGGCTGGTCGACGAGGAGCAGTACCGCGAACTCCTGGACGTGGCGGGCGGCTACTGGCGCTGGCTGACCGAGGCCACGGTCTTCAACCCGCAGGACGCGGCCAACCAGGCCATCGGCTGCGTGGTCGGCGGACTCATGCTCGCCCGTCATCTCCCTTCCGATGAAGGCGAGTCGGTGCGGCGCCGGGCCATGGATCTGTACGCGGAGGAGATCCGGGCCCGTCGCGTACGGGACCGGGGCGCCCCGCTGCCTCCCGAGCACGGCGGCGCGTACGACAACAACTACGGGCCGATCTCGCTCTCCTTCCTCGCCCAGGCCCACCGGGTCAGCGGCGAGGAGGTGTTCGCGGAGGACGGCGACGTGCTCGCCCGCTACATCGACGCACGGCTCTGCGGAAGCGGCTTCGACATCGGCGGGCCGCGCTACAGCGAGCAGCACTCCGCCTTCGAATCCGTCCTGGGGCTGCGGTACTTCGGCCGGCGCATCGGCGCCGACATCGGCCGCTACGCCGGGGACACGGGCTGGGGCCGGCACGCGGTCGGGGCCGACGGCGGCATCGACGGACACTTCGCCTTCATGCTCGTGTGGCAGACCCAGGACACCACGCGCTGGCACCGCGCTCCGCGTACGGAACCCGTCTGCCACCAACTGCGTTCGGGCACCGTCACGGTGTCGTTCGACGACCGGATGACTCCCTCCGTGATCGAGGCGGGCGGCTCGGTGCTGGTGGCCGCCGCCGTCGAACGGCAGCACGGCTTCGGGCCCGTGACGGACGGCTTCCTGCTGTGCCGTCCGATGGGCGCGGTGCGCGTACGGGACCACCGCTCCGGGGACCTCGCGGCCAAGCTCGTGAGCAAACCCGTCGTCGACCGTGACCATGTGCTGCGGCATGTCCAGTCGCTGTATGTCACGGACGGCACGCGGCTGTGGATGACGGTCATCGTCGAACGGCTCGGCGGGGAACGGTACTTGCTCGCCGGGATGCCCTACGTCGTCGCGGAGGGCGACCGGTTCCGCAGGACCGGCGAGCTGCCGCCCGTCGCGTCCGCCGGTGAACTGCGGCTGACGCACCCTCAGCCGGACAGCCCCGACTGCTTCGACGCCCGGCACGAGTTCACCCAGCAACAAGCGGCCTTCGCGCTCGCCCTCGACCCGCGCGGCTACGGCAACCCCGACCAGGGCTGGAGCCATGTGCGGACGACCACCGCCCTCGAAGCGGGCCCCGCACCCGGTGCACCGGAGGGCCTGGACGTCTTCGCGGTGCGCTACGGGCCCGAGGCGACGGAGCCCTTGAGCATGGACTGCGAGCGAACGCCCGAAGGCCTGACTGTGCGTACCGAAGCCTTCACGGCGGTGCTCGGTGAGCCCGACGCGCACGGCGAACCGGAACTGACGCTGGTTCGCCGTGCGCGTCGCTGACCTGTTGACCTGTCTGTCGCCGACCTGGAGCGGAGACTCGGGCGGCACGCCGTGAAGGCGCTCACTGGCGGCTGACCGTCCGCGTCACGCCCGCGACGACCGTCGTGGCCAGGATCCAGCCGGTGAGGACGAGGACGTAGGACAGCCACTGGTACACGCCCTTCGGGGCGAACGCGCCCTCCTGGCCGAACGAGATCACCGGGAGCAGCAGGTCGAGGGTGTAGAAGACCGGGTTGAAGGGCGGCGCCTCGTCCGGCTTGAGCCGCTGCGGATGGTGCAGGGCGTAGGAGACGGAGCCCACCGCCAGCAGCGAAAGGAGCCAGACCGCGGCGCGCAGCGGGCGGAAGCCGTAGCCGACGGTCGCGTCCTGTACCTGGCCCCACAGGCGCCCGTACCAGGGAAGCGTGCGCCGGTGGCGGCGCTGCTTGGCCAGCTGAACTACGCGCGCCGCGTCGTCGTCGCCGATCCGCCGGTAGGCGGCGGTCAACTGCTCGTAGGCGTGCGGCACATAGCGGTCGTCGTCGCGTTCCAGCATGGGCAGGCGCCGCTCGGCGGGCTCGTGGGGCGTGAGGGTCGTATAGCCGAGACCGTCGAGGCGGACCGTGCCCGGCAGCTTCTCCGGTTCCACGAACAGGACCTCGATCTGGGCCCGGCGCAGGTTGAGACCGCCGTCCAGCGGTTCGCCCCTGCGCAGCCACAGTTCCCCGACGGTGCAGCTGGAGGCCCGCAGCGTCATGTCTCCGGGGTTCGACAGACGCGCGTACGACAGGTCGAGGCGACCGGTGACACGGGCTCCCCGCAACCCGATCCATCCCTCGACGTTCACGCGCCGCAGCAGGAGGTCGCCGTCCACGCCGAGGGTCATGGCGTCGAGGGCGACCTTGCCGGGGTGGCTGAGGCGGGCGTCGGCGAGATTGACCGATCCGTTGACGGTTGCGCCGTTGAGCCGTATCTCGCCGTGTGCGCGCAGCCCCGGCGCCCACAAGTCGTCCTCCAGCAGCGTCCGCTGGAGCTTGAGCACGGGTTCCCGGTCGTCGGGTGCGGTGAGTTCGGCGCGCTCCAGGTTCAGGGCACCGGATATCTGGGCTCCGCTCAGCTGCACGCGCCCGCGCACCCGGCACTCCGACAGATTCACCACGCCGTCGACCCGTGCGCTGCCGAGGTCCAGGGCGGGGAGCACGGAACCGCGCAGGCTGAGCCTGCGCAGCTGGGCGCCGTACAGGTCGGGCGGGTCGGTGAAGTGACAGTGGGCCAGGCGGACCGGGTGGTCGACGACGGCGTGCGTGAGGTCGAGCGCGCCGGTGATCAGGGCACCCATGACCCTGAGGGCGGCGATCTCGCCGTCCTCTTGGGGCGCGTGGACCAGTAGCGCCCTCAGCATCGAGGCGCGCAGGGTCCGTTCCGGCCCCCAGCCGGCCCCCGCCGCAGCGTCCTCGTCACCGCCGGTACGGAAGTCCACGACCTCCCCGCGCGGGAGGGCCCGCCAGACTTGCAGTTCGGCCGGCGTCAGATCGTTGATCTCCATCAGCGGGGACTCTGACGCGGGCGGCAGCAGGTGTCAACTCGCCGGTACGCCCTGGCGTTCCACTCCGCTGCTACAGGCACCGGCGACTGACGTGCCGGCTTGGTGGAAGCGGCTCTCTCCAGCCCGGTCAGCCGTACATCGCCACGCGGTGGAGAGCCGCAAGCGCGTCGTCGATGAGATGGGGTTGCGGCTTGCCCGAGGAGTCGAGCCTGTTCCACCTCTGGAGGTTCACCGCGAGGGACATCTGCCGCTTGCCGTCGGCACGGGTCATGGTCAGCGCTCCACCACCCCAGACCGTGCCGCCATGGCCCCAGAAGGTGGCCTGTCCGGGAGCCTCCATCGGGTGCAGGCCGAGGCCGTAGTCGATCGTCTTTCCCTCCTGGGAGACGACCGGGACGGTGCGTTGCATCTGCGCCAGCGACGACGGGCTGACGATCTCGCCGGCGAGCAGCATGCCGAAGAAGCGGTTGAGGTCCGTGACGGTCGATATCAACGAGGCCGCCGGTCCCACCCATGACATGTCGTAGACGCTGTAGTCGCGCGGCGGGTCGATCATGCCGAACCACGCCTCGTACGGGGCGACCGGTGGCGACATCGGCGACCCCGGCGGCGCCGTGCCAGACCTGGTCGCCGTCACGCACCTCGGCGAACAGGCCCGGTATCCCGGCGCGGTGGACGTTTTCCAGGGCGGCGTTCAGCGGCGGAGTTGCTGCGCACGAGCGACGCCGAGTCGTTCAGCGTGCGCAAGCTCGCCGCGGTGCTGGGGACCGATTCCTCCAGCCTCTACCGGCACTTCCGCAGCAAGACCGAACTGCTGCGCGCGGTCGCCGACCGGATCCTCCTGGCCGCCATGGACGGCTACCGCCCCGAGGGCGACTGGAAGCAGCGCATCATGGGCCCTGGCCCTGCGCGTGAGAGAGGCCTTCGGTCAGCAGCCCCAGGTCGCCGCGGTCTGGGGACGCTACGCGTCAAGCGGCACCGGTTCCCGGCTGGTCATGGAAGAGGTGCTGCAGGCTCTGCGCGCCTCGGGACTGCCCGACGAGGAGATCCCGGCGCGCTACCACCGGATCGCGGTCCTCGTCGCCGCGTTGATCTCCTCCGAGGCCGGGGTCAGCACCGTCACCCCCGAAGAGCACGAGCAGAGCATGGAGCTGTTTCGCGTCGCGGTACTCGGCGCCGACCCCGAACGCTTCCCGGCCCTGTCCCACTTCGCCCGCGACGTCCGCCCTCTCGAGGTGGACCGCCGCGCCGCCTTCGAAGAGATCCTCGCCGCCCAACTCGCCCACATCGAGGCCGCGATCGCCCCGACCTAGCCGACCCGGTTCGGGAGTGCACCGCATGTCCGGCCTGTAAGGTCGACAGGCATGACAGCAGAGTCACCGGCGCAGACTGTGCAACGCTTGTTCCCGCTGCTCGCCGAGGGGAAGAGTACGGAGGCGGCGGCGCTGTTCGCCGACTCGGTGTCGTTCTCGATCCCGCACCCGCCGGGCATTCCGTGGGTACCGGAGGTCGACTCGGCGGAGGGCATGCGGACGTTCTTCGAGCTGCTGCAGACCCATGTGCAAGCCAAGGAGTTCGACCTCCGCCAGGTCATCACCGAGGGCGATGATGTGGTGCTCATCGGGCGCATGGTCTCCGAGGTCAAGAAGACGGGCCGGGACATCGACACCGCGTTCGCCCTGCACGCCACCGTCCGGGACGGGCGGATCACCCGCTACCACCTCTACGAGGACAGCTACGCCGTTGCCAAGGCGTACTTCGACGACTGATCGTCCGGCGGGCTCGCTCAGCACGTCCCGGGGAACCACCGAGCCCCGACCGGCCGTACGGCGTCGGGGACTCGGCGGTGGCGGTGGCGGGCCGGGGAGTGGTCGGATCAGGCCGCGATCCGCTCGCGATCTGTGGTCTTGTCCGCCGGGCGTTCGCCCAGGTGCTCCGTCGGGACCTTGTGCGTCTCGCGTGCGGTGAGCGCGGCGATCACCGGTGGGACGCACAGCGCGGCGGTGAAGAGGGCCACGGCGAACCAGTCGTCGCCGTCGGGGCCCGCGATCTGCGCGGCGAAGGTGACGGCGAACCCGGCGATGGCGAAGCCGATCTGGGTGCCGATCGCCATGCCCGAGAGGCGGACGCGGGTGGAGAACATCTCGCCGTAGAAGGCTGGCCAGACGCCGTTCGCCGCGCTGTAGACGACACCGAAGGCGACGATCCCGAGGATCAGGACCAGCGGGTACGAGCCCGTGGAGATGGCCCACAGGTAGCCGAACATCGTCACGGCGCTGCCGACGGCGCCGAGCAGGAAGACCGGACGGCGGCCGATGCGGTCGGAGAGAGTCGCCCACAGCGGGATCGCGCCTAGAGCGACGAGGTTGGCCAGGGCGCCCACCCAGAGCATGGAGGTGCGGTCCATGCCGACCGAGTCACTGGTCGCGTACGACAGCGCCCACACGGTGAAGATCGTGCTCACCGAGGCGATGAGCGCGGCCGCGACCACGCGCAGAACATCCGCCCAGTGCTCGCGCAGCAGCACGGCCAGCGGCATCTTCTCGACGCCCTCGGTGGAGGCCTGCTGGGCGAACGCCGGGGTCTCGTCGAGCGTGCGGCGGATGACGTAGCCGACGACGGCGACCGCGAAGCTCAGCCAGAACGGGATGCGCCAGCCCCAGGCCAGCAACTGGTCCTCGGGAAGCGCGGCGACCGGGATGAACACCAGGGTGGCGAGCAGCTGCCCGCCCTGGGTGCCGCTGAGCGTGAAGCTGGTGAAGAAGCCGCGGCGGCTCGGCGGCGCGTGTTCCAGCGACATGGAGTTGGCGCTGGCCTGCTCGCCCGCGGCCGAGATGCCCTGAAGGATGCGGCAGAGGACGAGCAGGACCGGGGCCAGCGTGCCGACCTGCTCCCGCGTGGGCAGACAGCCGATGAGGAATGTCGACAGGCCCATCAGCATCAGCGTGAAGACCATGATCTTCTTACGGCCCAGCTTGTCGCCGAAGTGACCGAGGAACAGCGCGCCGACCGGGCGGGCCGCGTACGCGACGCCGAACGTGGCCAGGGACAACAGGGTCCCGGTGGCCGGGTCCGACTCGTCGAAGAAGACGTCCGGGAAGATCAGTGCGGCGGCGCTGCCGTAGATGAAGAAGTCGTAGTACTCCAGGGCACTGCCGATCCAGGCTGCCGTGGCGGCTTTCCTCGGCTGGCCCGGTGGTGCGGCGGGGACGGACACGGCGTGCTCCTTCAAGGGAACTCCAACACAGGCGGAGTGAGCGGCGGGGAGAGGTGCCGGATCCCTGGGGTGACGGGTCGGCCGCGCCGGGCGCTACCCGGCTAATTAACCCACTGGATAGTTAGTAGCGGTTGGCTACGGATGTTGCGCTCACGTTTCCCGGGTGTCAAGGGGTCGTGCTGGAGGATCTCTCCCGCTGCGCAGCGGAGCATTGGCGCGGTCAGTCCGCCGAGCGGTCCGCCGTCAGATACGCGATGACCATGTCGCCGAGCATGTTCCGGTAGTGCTCCCGCTGGTCGGCGGCGATCAGGTCGCGGCCGAAGAGCGCGCCGAAGGTGTGCCGGTTGGCGACCCGGAAGAAGCAGAACGAGCTGATCATCGCGTGCAGGTCCACCGCGTCGACATCCGCCGTGAACAGGCCTGACTCGCGCCCCGCCGCCAGGATGCGGCCGATCACGTCGAGCGCGGGCGAGCCGATCCTGCCCAGTTCCGCGGAGGCGGCGATGTGCTCCGCCTCGTGGATGTTCTCGATGCTGACCAGGCGGATGAAGTCGGGGTGTGCCTCGTGGTGGTCGAAGGTGAGCTCGGCGAGCCGCCGGATCGCCGCGACCGGGTCCAGGTGCTCGACGTCCAGCTGCTGCTCGGCCTCCCGGATCACGCTGTACGCCCGCTCCAGCACGGCCGTGAACAGCTGCTCCTTGCCGCCGAAGTAGTAGTAGATCATCCGCTTCGTGGTACGGGTCAGGGCGGCGATCTCGTCCACCCGGGCCCCGGTGAACCCGGCCCTGGCGAACTCGTGGGTCGCCACGTCGAGGATCTCGGCCCTGGTGCGGACGGCGTCGCGGATGCGCCCGCCTGTGCGTGCCGGTTGTTCGACGCTGGTCATCGGGTTCCTTCGGGCGAGGGTCCAGTGCTCGCGATTGTAGAAGCCCTCTCATTTCGTGTTCCCGGAGAGGTCTTCCCACGGCCCGGCGATGCTGCTATCACTAACGTACTAGTTCGTACATTAGTGAGCCCCTCAGGAGGCCCCTCGTGACAAAGGACTCGTATCTCGTCGGGCTGATCGGCTCTGGCATCGGCCCGTCGCTCAGTCCTGCGCTGCACGAACGGGAGGCCGACCGCCAGGGCCTGCGTTATCTGTACCGGCTCATCGACATCGACCACCTCGGTGTGGGCCCGGAAGCGGTGGGTGAGCTGGTGCGTGCGGCCGGCGCCCTGGGCTTCGACGGTCTGAACGTCACGCATCCCTGCAAGCGGCTCGTCATCGAGCATCTGGACGCGCTGGACCCGCAGGCCGAGGCACTCGGCGCGGTGAACACCGTCGTCTTCGAGGACGGCCGCGCGATCGGCCACAACACGGACGTCACCGGGTTCGCGGCCTCGTTCGCCCGCGGGTTGCCCGACGCTCCGCTGGAGCGGGTCGTGCAGCTGGGCGCGGGGGGTGCGGGGGCGGCGGTCGCGCACGCCATGCTCACGCTTGGCGCGGGGCACGTCACGGTGACGGACGCTGTGCCGGCCCGCGCGGTTGCGCTTGCCGCTGAGCTGAACCGGCACTTCGGTGGCGGCCGTGCGGCCGCCGCGACGCCGGACCGGCTGGCGGTGCTGGTCGCCGACGCCGACGGGATCGTGCATGCCACGCCCACGGGGATGGCGGCCCATCCTGGGCTGCCGCTTCCGGCTGAGTTGCTGCATCCCGGGTTGTGGGTGGCCGAGGTTGTCTACCGGCCGCTGGAGACGGAGTTGTTGCGTGCCGCGCGCGGGGTTGGCTGCGCCACGCTGGACGGGGGTGGGATGGCTGTGTTCCAGGCTGCGGATGCGTTTCGGCTCTTTACCGGTCGGGAACCGGATGCCGACCGCATGCTGGCGGACATTGGCGAGTTGGCTGGTGTTGCGCGTGTCCGTAACTAAGCGCCGTGGGGGTTGTGCCGTTCGTCGGCTGCGGGTCCGTTGTGGCTGGTCGCGCAGTTCCCCGCGCCCCTAAGGGGCGCGCTGCCGGAACCGGATTCTTGAAGGAGCACCCTATGCGTACCTCCATCGCCACCGTCTCCCTCAGTGGCTCTCTCACCGAGAAGTTGACGGCCGCCGCTCGGGCCGGGTTCGACGGGGTCGAGATCTTTGAGAACGACCTGCTTGCGAGTCCTCTCGCGCCCGAGGAGATCCGTGACCGCTGTGCCGACCTCGGTCTGAGCATCGACCTCTACCAGCCGATGCGCGATATCGAGGCCGTGCCGGAGGACGAGTTCGACCGCAACCTGCGCCGGGCCGAGCGCAAGTTTCAGGTCATGCGGCGGCTCGGGGCCGACACCGTACTTGTGTGCTCCAGTGTGTCGCCGCTCGCCGTGGACGACGACGTGCTCGCCGCCCGGCAGCTGCGTCGACTTGCCGAACTGGCCCAGGAGTCCGGCATCCGGGTCGCGTACGAGGCGTTGGCGTGGGGCCGTCATGTGAGTACGTACGACCATGCCTGGCGCATCGTCGAGCGGGCCGATCATCCGGCGCTCGGTACGTGTCTGGACAGCTTTCACATCCTCGCCCGCGGGTCCGATCCCAAGGCCATCGAGGACATCCCCGGCGAGAAGATCTTCTTCCTTCAGCTCGCCGACGCCCCGCTGATGGCGATGGACGTCCTGCAGTGGAGCCGCCACTACCGATGCTTTCCCGGGCAGGGCGGCTTCGACATCGCCGGGCTCGTCGGGCATGTGATCCGTGCCGGATATCAGGGGCCGTTGTCGCTGGAGGTCTTCAACGACGTGTTCCGGCAGGCCGAGGCCGGGCCGACCGCCGTCGACGGCCGGCGTTCGCTGCTGGTCCTCCAGGAGACGGTGGGCCTCGCCGAGCCGCCCGCGCCCGTCGTGCCCAGCGGGATCGCCTTCGCCGAACTCGTCACGCCCGACGCCGAACCGGTCGCCGCGGTCCTCGACGCGCTCGGCTTCGCCCGCACGGCCCGGCACCGCAGCAAACCGGTGGACCTGTGGCAGCAGGGCGAGGCTCGCGTCCTGCTCAACACGGGTCCGCCCGCTCGACGCGACGGTACCTCGCTGGCCGCGATCGGCCTGGAGTCCCCGGACCCGGCCGGTGCGGCCCGGCGCGCCGAGGCCCTTCTCGCTCCCGTACTGCCCCGACGCCGCGCCCCCGAGGACGCCCCGCTCGACGCGGTCGCCGCGCCCGACGGCACGGAACTGTTCTTCTGCGCCACCGACCGCCCCGAACTCCCCAGCTGGACAGGCGACTTCCAGCCGACCGAGCAGCACAAGTCATCCGGAGGCGACGGCATCCACCGCATCGACCACCTGGCCCTCACCCAGCCCTGGCACGAGTTCGACGAGGCGGTCCTTTTCCACCGCAGCGTGCTCGGTCTTGGTGCCCAGGAGAGCGTCGATGTCGCCGACCCGTACGGCCTGCTGCGCAGCCGCGCCGTCACCAACGCCGACGGCAGCGTCCGCATCGCTCTCGGCGTCGGTCCCGCTCCCACCGCCGACGAGGGCGGCCGTGCCCAGCACATCGCGCTCGCCACCGACGACGTCGTGACGGCCGCCCGCCGGTTCCGGGCCGCGGGCGGACGGTTGCTGCCGATGCCGGCGAACTACTACGACGACCTCGCGGCCAAGTACGAGTTCACCGAGCAGGAATTGGAGACGTACCGGGAGCTCGGCATCCTCTATGACCGGGACGCGGGCGGCGAGTTCCGCCACTGCTACACGGAGACCGTCGGCCGCGTCTTCTTCGAACTCGTCCAGCGCGACGACAGCTACCGCGGCTACGGCGCGCAGAACGCCCCGGTGCGGCTCGCGGCACAGCACACGCGGCGACCGGTCGGCTGAGCCACGGTTCCGGGCCGAGCCGGTGGGTCATCGGTGAACGGAACCGGTGCCGGCGGAGTCAGTCGCTGTCCTCGCCGGTGGCGAAACGGCGAGCTTCGCGTCGGCCCGCGTAGCGTTCCTTGCGGTTGTCCTCCTTGGCCCACTGCTGCCGCTCCTTGATGTGGGAGCGCACCTTGCAGCCCGAACAGCAGTTGCGGCCGGACAGTATGTGCGCGGCGGGGTCTTCCCACCGGCAGCGTGTGTCCGTGCCCTCCCGCGTCGGGTCCGGCGGCAGATCGCAGGGGCCGTAGCGGTGATCGTGGACCGGCCGGGGGTTGTGCTCAATATGGCGCACCCACAACGGCTTTGTCCTGTCCGTTCGGGACATCTCGTTCCTTTCGGAACCGCCGCCCGGGCTCCCGGAACTTCCGGGCGGGCGGCTGGGTTCGCCATTTCATGGCGACACGCTCCTTCCTTTGTCAGAGGAATTGTCCGATGCACCGGCCGGGCGGAATCCCGACGCGGACGGCAGATTAGGGCACGATCCACCAGAGGCGAAAGTCTTTTTGGTGATCGGCAGAGTGCGGCTCCTGGCTTCCGCCGGTTCGCCCAGCCCCCGCTATCCCCTGGCGTTCCACTCCACGATCACCGGGCTGCCGTGCTCGGTGGACAGCCGGCTGACCGTTCCCGTCTCGAGTCGGAACAGGCGGCCGTACTCGGCCGACAGGCCGAGGCGGCGGGCCGTCACGACGCGCAGGAAGTGGGAGTGCGCCACGAGGACCACGTCGCCCGCGTCGAGTGCGGGCGCCACGCGCGCGAGGACGCGGTCGGCGCGCACGCCCACCTCGGCCGGAGACTCGCCTGGGTGGCCGTCCGGACCAGGGGGCACGCCGTCGGTCCAGAGGGACCAGTCGGGCCGGGTGCGATGGATCTCGGCCGTCGTCACGCCCTCGTACGCGCCGTAGTCCCACTCGTGCAGATCGGGGTCCGTCGCGGCCGAGGTCAGGCCCGCGAGCTCCGCCGTCCGGACGGCACGGGTGAGCGGGCTGGTGAGTGCGAGGGCGAAGGTCCGCCCGGCGAGGAGCGGGGCGAGGAACTTGGCCTGTTCCTCGCCGCGCTGGGTGAGGGGCAGGTCGGTCCAGCTGGTGTGCTGCCCCGACAGGCTCCACTCGGTCTCGCCGTGGCGGACCAGAAGAAGGTCACCCATGACCGCTACTTCGCCGACTCGACGGCGTGCCCGCCGAACTGGTTGCGCAGCGCCGCGATCATCTTCATCTGCGGGGAGTCGTCCTGCCGGGAGGCGAACCGAGCGAAGAGGGACGCCGTTATGGCGGGCAGCGGTACCGCGTTGTCGATGGCGGCCTCGACCGTCCAGCGGCCCTCGCCGGAGTCCTCCGCGTAGCCGCGCAGCTTCTCCAGGTGCTCGTCCTGGTCGAGGGCGTTGACCGCCAGGTCGAGCAGCCAGGAACGGATGACCGTGCCCTCCTGCCAGGAGCGGAACACCTCACGTACGTCCGTGACGGACTCGGCGGCCTGCAGCAGTTCCCAGCCCTCGGCGTAGGCCTGCATCATGGCGTACTCGATGCCGTTGTGGACCATCTTCGAGAAGTGCCCGGCACCCACCTTGCCCGCGTGGACATAGCCGTACGGGCCGTCCGGCTTGAGCGCCGTGAAGATCGGCTGGAGCCGGTCCACGTGCTCCTTGTCGCCGCCGACCATGAGGGCGTAGCCGTTCTCCAGGCCCCACACACCGCCGGAGACGCCCGCGTCGACGAAGCCGATGCCCTTCGCCGCCAGCTCCTCCGCGTGCTTCTCGTCGTCCGTCCAGCGGGAGTTGCCCCCGTCGACCACGGTGTCGCCCGGCGACAGGAGGTCCCCGAGTTCGTCGACGACGGACTGGGTCGGGCCGCCGGCCGGGACCATCACCCAGACCACGCGCGGGCCTTCGAGCTTGTCGACCAGTTCGGTCAGGCTGCTGACGTCGGAGAGGTCGGGGTTGCGGTCGTAGCCGATGACGGTGTGGCCCGCGCGGCGGATCCGCTCGCGCATGTTGCCACCCATCTTGCCGAGGCCGATGAGGCCCAGTTGCATCGCAGTCATGTCAACTTCACTTCTTTCGCAGGGTGCGGTACGTGGCGATCAGGGCGGGTGAACCGGGTGTGTCAGGCACGGCTGCTCGCCGCCTCGGCGTCACCGCGCAGGGCGACCGCGTACATCTCGTCCGCGTCGAGGCGGCGCAGTTCCTCGGCGATCAGCTCCGAGGTGGGGCGGACCTTCAGGGCGAGGGTGCGCGAGGGCTGGCCGGGCAGGGAGAGGGTGGCCAGCGGGCCCTCGGGGCGGTCGATGCGGATCTCGCCGTTCGCGGTGCCGAGCCGTACCGCCGTGACGACGGGCCCTGCGGTGACGACGCGCTCGACCGGCACCCGCAGCCGTGCCTCCAGCCAGCGGGCGAGCAGTTCGGCGCTCGGGTTGTCGGCCTCGCTCTCGACGGCGGCCGAGATCACCTCCGTACGGGCCTGGTCGAGGGCCGCGGCCAGCATCGAGCGCCAGGGCGTCAGCCGGGTCCACGCCAGGTCGGTGTCGCCGGGGGCGTACGAGGCCAGGCGCTGCTCCAGTGCGACGAGCGGCGACTCGACGGCGTACATGTCCGTGATCCTGCGCTGGGCCAGAGCGCCCAGCGGGTCCTTCGCGGGCACCTCGGGGGAGTCCACCGGCCACCACACGACGACGGGCGCGTCCGGCAGCAGCAGCGGGAGGACCACCGAGTCGGCGTGGTCGCCGGTGTCCCCGTACAGCCGGAGTACGACCGTCTCGCCGGTGCCCGCGTCCGCGCCGACCCGCACCTCGGCGTCGAGGTGGGACTTCGTGCGGTCGCGGGGTGAGCGGGAGACGCGCCTGATGACGACCAGGGTGCGCGAGGGGTGCTCGTGCGAGGCCTCCTCGGCCGCCTTGATCGAGTCGTACGCGTTCTCCTCGTCGGTCACGATGACCATCGTCAGGACCATGCCCACGGCGGGGGTGCCGATGGCCCGGCGCCCCTGCACGAGCGCCTTGTTGATCTTGCTTGCCGTGGTGTCGGTCAGATCGATCTTCATGGCCTGCGCCAGCTCCGTCCGTCTCGTGCGAGCATCTCGTCGGCTTCCTCGGGACCCCAGCTGCCCGAGGCGTACTGCGCGGGCTTGGTGCCCGAGTCCCAGTACCCCTCGATCGGGTCGAGGATCTTCCAGGACTCTTCCACTTCCCTGTGGCGCGGGAAGAGGTTGGCGTCTCCGAGCAGGACGTCCAGGATGAGGCGTTCGTACGCCTCCGGGCTGGACTCCGTGAAGGACTCGCCGTACGCGAAGTCCATCGTGACGTCCCGGATCTCCATCGACGTACCCGGCACCTTCGAACCGAAGCGCACCGTCATGCCCTCGTCGGGCTGGACGCGGATGACGATCGCGTTCGCGCCGAGCTCCTCGGTGGCGGTCGAGTCGAAGGGGGAGTGGGGCGCACGCTGGAAGACGACGGCGATCTCGGTGACGCGGCGGCCGAGGCGCTTGCCGGTCCTCAGGTAGAAGGGGACGCCCGCCCAGCGGCGGTTGTCGACCTCCAGCTTGATCGCCGCGTACGTGTCGGTCGTGGAGGCCGGGTCGATGCCGTCCTCCTGGAGGTAGCCGCGCACCTGCTCGCCGCCCTGCCAGCCCGCGGCGTACTGCCCGCGCACGGTGTGCAGGGCCAGGTCCTCAGGGAGCTTGACGGCCTTGAGGACCTTCAGCTTCTCGGCCAGCAGGGACTCGGCGTCGAAGGCGGCGGGCTCCTCCATCGCGGTCAGGGCCATCAGCTGGAGGAGGTGGTTCTGGATGACGTCACGGGCCGAGCCGATGCCGTCGTAGTACCCGGCCCGGCCGCCGATACCGATGTCCTCGGCCATCGTGATCTGTACGTGGTCCACGTACGACCGGTTCCAGATCGGCTCGTACATCTGGTTGGCGAAGCGGAGCGCCAGGATGTTCTGGACGGTCTCCTTGCCGAGGTAGTGGTCGATGCGGAACACCTGCTCCGGGTCGAACACCTCGTGCACGATCGCGTTCAGCTCACGCGCGCTCGCCAGGTCGTGCCCGAACGGCTTCTCGATGACCGCGCGCCGCCAGGACCCCTCCGGGGCGTCCGCGAGCCCGTGCTTCTTGAGCTGCTGGACGACCTTCGGGAAGAACTTCGGCGGTACGGAGAGGTAGAAGGCGTAGTTCCCGCTGGTGCCCCGGGAGGCGTCCAACTCGTCGACCGCGGCGCGCAGTTGCTTGAACGCCGCGTCGTCGTCGAAGGCGCCCGGGACGAACCGCATGCCCTCGGCGAGCTGCTGCCAGACCTCCTCACGGAACGGCGTACGGGCGTGCTCGCGCACCGCGTCGTGCACCACCTGCGCGAAGTCCTGGTGCTCCCAGTCGCGCCGGGCGAACCCGAGCAGCGAGAAGCCCGGCGGCAGCAGACCGCGGTTGGCCAGGTCGTAGACGGCCGGCATCAGCTTCTTGCGGGACAGGTCGCCGGTGACACCGAAGATGACCAGTCCGGACGGTCCCGCGATCCGGGGGAGGCGGCGGTCGCGGGGGTCACGGAGGGGGTTGTCCCAGTCGGCCGCCGGATCGCCTTCCACCGGCACCGCGGCGGGCGTCTCCTCCGCCACAAGCGCTTCGACCAGCGCCTCGACAGACGTGTCGCTCATTCCCCGTCAACTCCCTTGCTGCTCAGCGAAGTCGCCACCGCGTCCAGCAGTTCGCCCCACGCGGCCTCGAACTTCGCGACACCCTCGTCCTCCAGCTGCTTCACGACCTCGTCGTACGAGATGCCGAGCCGCTCGACGGCCTCCAGTTCGGCGCGCGCCTGGGCGTAGCCGCCGGTCACCGTGTCGCCACGGATCTCGCCGTGGTCCGCGGTGGCGTTCAGCGTGGCCTCGGGCATGGTGTTGACCGTGCCGGGCGCGACCAGCTCGTCGACGTAGAGCGTGTCCTTGTACGCCGGGTCCTTGACGCCCGTCGAGGCCCACAGCGGACGCTGCCGGTGCGCGCCGGACGGGGCGAGCCCGGTCCAGCGGTCGCTCGCGAAGACCTCCTCGTACGCCTCGTAGGCCAGGCGCGCGTTGGCGATCGCCGCCCTGCCCTTGAGCGCCAGGGCCTCGTCCGTGCCGAGCTTCGTGAGCCGCTTGTCGATCTCGCTGTCGACGCGGGAGACGAAGAAGGAGGCGACGGAGTGGATGGTGGAGAGGTCGAGGCCGTTGGCCCGTGCCTTCTCCAGACCGGCCAGGTAGGCGTCCATCACCTCGCGGTAGCGCTCCAGCGAGAAGATCAGCGTGACATTGACGCTGATGCCGAGGCCGATGACCTCGGTGATCGCGGGGAGGCCCGCCCTGGTCGCCGGGATCTTGATCAGCACATTCGGCCGGTCGACCAGCCAGGCGAGCTGCTTGGCCTCGGCGATGGTGGCCTCGGTGTTGTGCGCGAGACGCGGGTCGACCTCGATGGAGACGCGGCCGTCGCGGCCGCCGGTCGTGTCGTACACGGGCCGCAGGATGTCGGCGGCGGCGCGGACGTCGGCGGTCGTCATCATCCGTACGGCCTCGTCGACCGTCACACCGCGTACGGCGAGGTCGGCGAGCTGGTCCTCGTAACCCTCACCGGAGCCTATGGCGGCCTGGAAGATCGACGGGTTGGTGGTCACACCCACGACGTGCCGCTTCTCGATCAGCTCCGCGAGATTGCCGGACTCGATGCGTGTGCGCGACAGATCGTCCAGCCAGATGGAAACGCCTTCGTCGGAAAGGGACTTGAGGGTGTCGGCAGTATTGGTCACAGTGATCATCTTCTTTCTGGCGATCGGATCAACCGCGCGCGGCGGTAACACCCGTAGTTGAATTGAGCACAGCCCGGGCTGCCGCGGCGACGTTCTCGGCAGTGAAGCCGTACTCGGCGAACAGGGTCTTGGCGTCGGCGGAAGCGCCGAAGTGCTCCAGCGAAACGATGCGTCCGGCGTCCCCGACGTACCGGTGCCAGGTGAGCCCGATGCCTGCCTCGACCGCCACCCGGGCCTTGACGGACGGCGGGAGCACGCTCGCGCGGTACTCCGCGGACTGCTCCTCGAACCACTCCACGGACGGCATCGACACCACCCGGGTGCCCACGCCCTCCGCCTCCAACTGCTCGCGCGCCGCGACGGCGAGCTGCACCTCGGAGCCGGTGGCGATGAGGATGACGTCCGGGGTCTCGGTGGAGGCGTCGCGCAGGACGTAACCGCCCTTCGCCGCCTGCGAGTCGGGCTCGTACACCGGTACGCCCTGACGGGTGAGGACAAGGCCGTGCGGGGCCGGGTTCGTGGCGTGCCGCCTGAGGATCTCCGCCCAGACGACGGCGGTCTCGTTGGCGTCGGCGGGGCGGACGATGTTCAGGCCGGGGATGGCGCGCAGCGAGGCGAGGTGCTCGACCGGCTGGTGGGTGGGGCCGTCCTCGCCGAGACCGATGGAGTCATGGGTCCAGACGTACGTCACGGGGAGTTGCATCAGCGCGGCGAGGCGGACGGCGTTGCGCATGTAGTCGGAGAACACGAGGAACGTGCCGCCGTAGATACGGGTGTTGCCGTGCAGCGCGATGCCGTTCATCTCCGCGGCCATGGAGTGCTCGCGGATGCCGAAGTGGACCGTACGGCCGTAAGGGTCGGCCTCCGGCAGCGGGTTGCCCTTCGGCAGGAACGAACTCGTCGTGTCGATGGTCGTGTTGTTGGAGCCCGCGAGGTCGGCGGAGCCGCCCCACAGCTCGGGGATGACCGCGCCGAGCGCCTGCAGCACCTTGCCGGACGCGGCACGGGTGGCGACGGACGCGCCCGCCTCGAACACCGGCAGTGCGGACTCCCAGCCTTCGGGCAGCTGCCCGGCCACGACGCGGTCGAAGAGCTTCGCGCGCTCCGGGACGGCCGTCCGCCACTCCGCGAGCCGCTTGTCCCAGGCGGAGTGCGCCTCGGCGCCGCGGTCGAGGGCCTGACGGGTGTGGTTCAGCACCTCGTCGGAGACCTCGAAGGTCTTCTCGGGGTCGAAGCCCAGAGCACGCTTGGTGGCCGCGATCTCCTCCGCGCCGAGGGCCGAGCCGTGCGCGGCCTCGGTGTTCTGGGCGTTCGGGGCCGGCCAGGCGATGATCGTGCGCATCGCGATGATCGAGGGGCGCTCGGTGTCGGCCCGCGCCGCCCGGAGCGCCGCGTACAGCGAGTGCACATCGATGTCGCCGTTCGCGGAGGGCTCGATGCGCTGGACGTGCCAGCCGTACGCCTCGTACCGCTTCAGGACGTCCTCGGAGAACGCGGTGGCGGTGTCGCCCTCGATGGAGATGTGGTTGTCGTCGTAGACGAAGACGAGGTTGCCGAGCTTCTGGTGGCCTGCGAGGGACGAGGCCTCGGCGGAGATGCCCTCCTCGAGGTCGCCGTCGGAGACGATCGCCCAGACGGTGTGGTCGAAGGGGGACTCGCTCTCGGGGGCGTCCGGGTCGAACAGACCGCGCTCGTAGCGGGCGGCCATCGCCATGCCCACGGCGTTGGCGACACCCTGACCGAGAGGTCCTGTGGTGGTCTCGACGCCGGCCGTGTGCCCGTACTCGGGGTGACCGGGCGTCTTCGAGCCGTGCGTACGGAACGCCTTGAGGTCGTCAAGCTCCAGCTCGTACCCGGCGAGGAAGAGCTGCGTGTAGAGGGTCAGCGAGGTGTGGCCGGGGGAGAGGACGAAACGGTCGCGTCCCGTCCACTCGGGATCCGCCGGATCGTGTCGCATCACCTTCTGAAAGAGGGTGTACGCCGCCGGCGCCAGACTCATCGCGGTGCCCGGGTGGCCGTTGCCTACCTTCTGCACGGCGTCGGCCGCCAGCAGACGGGCCGTGTCGACGGCACGCCGGTCGAGGTCGGTCCATTCGAAGTCGTCGTTGCTCTGCGCGCTCATCTTCAGAAGTCCTCACTGAGTGCCGAGTGGACTGGTGGAACGCCTTCAAAAGTAAAAGTCTGACTTTTGATGGGGAAGGTGTGCCTGTGTCAGCCTTCGGTGAAAGTGGGACATGCACAGCAGGGCCGAGCGGCTGCGAGAGGGACATGGCAGACAGAACCACGCAAGACGGGGACGGGATCAAGACATTTCCCTTCCCCGTCGACCTGAGCCTCTCCGGCGTCGGTATGCAGGTGGGCCCGATGGGGCCCGGCTACGCCTGTCAGGCGGACGCGCCCCTGGAACGCGTGCACCGCATCGACTTCCACGTCGTGCTGCTGTTCAGCGGCGGCCCGGTGACCCACATGATCGACTTCGCCGAGTACGAGG
Source organism: Streptomyces scabichelini (assembly GCF_011045015.1). Taxonomy (GTDB): domain Bacteria; phylum Actinomycetota; class Actinomycetes; order Streptomycetales; family Streptomycetaceae; genus Streptomyces; species Streptomyces scabichelini. The sequence continues at coordinate 128,327 of NZ_JAAKZY010000002.1, forward strand.
TCACGGAAGGCGACCTGCTGTGGATCCGCCCCGGCCAGGTCCATCGCTTCTCCCGGACGGCCGGGTACCGCGGGACGGCACTGACCATGCAGCCCGGCTTCCTGCCCCGCGCGACCGTGGAGGCGACGGGCCTCTACCGCTACGACCTGCCACCGCTCCTGCGTCCGGACACGGCCCAACTGGTCGCGCTGCGGCACGCGTTGACCCAGCTGGAACGCGAGTACGTCGACACGACGACGCTCCCGCTCAGCCTGCACACCGCGGTGCTGAGGCACTCCCTGACGGCGTTTCTGCTGCGCCTGGCCCATCTGGCGGCCAGTTCGGCCCAGTCATCGCACGAGCACACCGACACGACCTTCAGCCGCTTCCGTGAGGCGGTCGAGAAGGGCTTCGCCACCAACCACAGCGTCAGCGCGTACGCCGACGCCCTCGGCTACTCCCGCCGCACCCTGGTCCGCGCGGTGCGCGCCGCCACGGGCCAGACGCCCAAGGGCTTCATCGACAAGCGGGTCGTCCTGGAGGCCAAGCGTCTGCTCGCCCACACGGACATGCCCATCGGGCGCGTCGGCGTGGCCGTCGGCTTCCCCGACGCCGCGAACTTCTCCAAGTTCTTCCACCAGCACACCGACACGACTCCGGCGGCGTTCCGGGCGGAGCTGCGCTGACACACCGGCGTTTACGAGCCGAGCCCCGCAAAGCCGAGGGTGCGCGCGGTCCGACTTTCGTATGCTCGGCCGATGACGGGACAAGGGATCGCACAGGGGAGCCACGAGGGCCTGCTCGCAGGTCAAGTGGTCATGATCACGGGGGCGTCCAGCGGCATCGGCGAGGCCGCTGCACGCTTGTTCGCGGAAGAGGGGGCCGCGGTCGTTCTCATGGCGCGCCGCGAGGACAGGCTGCGCACGCTCGCCGAGGAGATCGCCGCCGCCGGCGGCCAGGCACTCGCCGTTCCGGGCGACGTCGCTGTCAGCGCCGACGTCCAGCGCGTCGTCGAGGCGGCGGTGGAGCATTTCGGCGGCCTCGACTCCGCGTTCAACAACGCGGGTTACGCCACCGTCGGGACCTTGCTGCACGAGACGGACGACGAGGTGTACGACCGCACGATGGACGTCAACGTCCGAGGCGTGTGGAACTGCATGAAGCACCAGCTGCCGGTGATGCTGGCGTCGGGAAAGGGCGGGTCCGTCGTCAACACCAGTAGTACGGCCGGCCGGTACGCGACGGGTGCGTCCGTTCCGTACGTGGCGGCCAAGCACGCGATCCTGGGGATCACGCGGGCGGCGGCGTCCGAGTACGGAGAGCACGGGATCCGTGTCAACGCACTCGTCGTCGGCACGACGCGCAGCGAGATGATCGACGAGGCGGTGCGGCAACTCCCGCATCTGGAGGAGGCGTTCATCGCCCCGCAGATCCAGAAGCGCATGGCGTCGCCTCGGGAGATCGCCGAGGCGGCGGCCTGGTTGTGCAGTGGGCGCTCGTCATTCGTCACGGGCGTGGCGATGCCGGTCGACGGGGGTATTTCGGCCCAGGCCAAGGCGGGTTGACGCAGTCGGACTTCGACGAGGCCGCTGACGCCGCGCCCGTTCGACCACGGTTCGAGGCCTGTTCCATCACGTATCGGACAAGGGGCATGCCCGGGACCGGTGGCTCGGGGAGTCTGCGGGCATGGCGAGACGCGGGGGATGTCTGATCAACGGTTGCCTGACCGTGCTGGTGCTCGCCCTGGTGGTGGTCATCGGCGTGATGGCGTGGATCGGGACGCGCGGCTGGCGTTACGAAAACCAGGCGCGGGACGACCTGAAGGCGAGCGTGGACCGGACGCGGGCCGCCCTGGCGCGGGCGGCCGCCGACGGCATCCTGCTCGGTACCGAGATCGACCGGGCGGTGGTGGGCTTCACCAAGTCGCGCCCCGAGGTCCGGCGTCAGGCCAGGACCGTCACGGTCACCATGCGGTTGTCGGCTTCCGTGGGTGCCTGGTTCGTCGGCGCCGGGGACGCCGCCGGGTGCTACCGGTTCGAGACCGTACCCTCCGCCGGTTCGCCTTCCGTCTCCGTACGCGAAGTGCCCGAGCGGACCTGCCTCGACCGTTCGCCCTGGCCGGACCGGAAGCCGGCGGAGGTCGCCGACGACGTGGTCGTGGAACTGCGGGCCGCGGTGGCCCGTGACGGGGTCGAGGGCGCGGGCACCGCGCACGTGTGGCAGACCTCGGGCATCAGGATCGAGGACAGGGAGACCGTGAGCGGTCAGCTGACCACGCTTGCTTGGCTGCATGGCGGCACCGGATTTGGAAGCAAGGTCTGCTACGAGTTCCGGGTGACCCAGTCCTCCGTCACCGCCGAACTGCTGAAGCCGGACGGCTGTTACCGCATCGAGCGCGAGCGCTACGCCCAGGCAGAAAAGGCCCGTCGGGCCGAACTCGAAGCGGGTGCCGAGAACGTCGAGCGACGGATGGAGGATGCGTTGGACGACGGACGGTTGACCGATGCCGAGATGCAGGTAGCCCTGGCCCTCCCGACACCCGACGGGATGGGCGGCGAGACGACCGGCGCCCCGGTCGACCGGCTGGAGAGTGTGGAGCGTTCGCCCACCGAGGTGACTGTGGTCGCCCGGGTGCAGACCGTCGGAGCCATGTGGTGCTACGAGTTCCGCGCGCATCTCCCGACGGAGGCCGTCACGCGCCACTACCTGGAGAACGGCTGCTCGTTGTAGCCACGACTCCCACCACGACTCCGACCACGAGGCCGGCGAGGAGCAAGTCCTCTAGCCGAAGATCTGCCGGCCCCTCCGCCGTCGCCGCACCGCCAGCGACGACTCCAGCGAGTACGTCGGAGCCCCTGACAGCAGCAGGGGCAGCCAGGCCATCAGATAGGCGAGGTCATTGCTGTAGTAGTAGTGCTCGGTCTCCCAGCTGACCGTCAGCCAGAAGGTGAGCGAGATCAACGCTCCGCCGAATGCGGCCAGCCGGGACCACAGGCCAAGCAACGTCCCCGCCCCCACGGCGATCTCGCCCGCCGCGATGGCATAGCCGAAGCCCTCCGGGCTCTGCAGCGCGAGGTCGATCAGCCAGGGCACGGCCGCCGTCTGCTGCACGCTCTCCAGCAGCGAGGCGAGCGAGCCGTCACCGCTGCCGGCGAGGAAGGCGGAGTCGGTGAGCTTGTCCAAACCGGCGTAGATGAAGGTGATGCCGAGGAAGAGCCGTAGCGGCAGCAGCGCATGACGCCCGGCCGAGGTCCTGATCCCGCCACCGCCCGGGGCGTCACCGAAGCCGTCGATGGCCTTGGGTCCGCCGCCCTCGCCGCCCATCCGCTCCGCCAGGGACATCCGTCCACCTGCCTCTCCGCAAGTGCGTTCGGGTTATGTGCGGAGGAGCTCCTTCCCCTTGACCCGTGGCACAAGGCGAGCGTGGCGCGAAGTATTCGGGGAAATTACGTGGGGTCTGGCCCCGGCCCTGCCGGGCCGGGGCCAGACCCCGCAACATTTTCCGTGATCTTCTAACCGGCGGCCTGGAGAACCTGGACGTAGTCGACCACGAGCGGGTGGCCGGGCTCTGTGCCACCGTCGGGGCCGCCGCCGTGCGCGTTCGGGAAGGCGCCGCCCATCGCGACGTTCAGGATGATGAAGAAGCCGTGGTTGGTGGCGTTGGCCCAGGTCGTCGCGTCGACCTGGTTCTCGCGCACCGTGTGGTAGTTGGTGCCGTCGACGTAGAAGCGGATCTCCTCCGTGTCGGTCGACCTGTCCCACTCGACGGCGTACGTGTGGAAGCCGGCCGTGCATGCCGTGCCGGGGCACGCGGTGGAGCCGCCGATGCCGGTGTTCTCGTTGCAGGGGCCGCCCGGGGCGGTGCCGCAGTGCATCGTGGCGTACACCGTGTTCTGACCCTGGGTGTTCTCCATGATGTCCAGCTCGCCGACGCTCGGCCAGTTCTGGTAGTTGCCGCGGTAGGGCCCGCCCAGCATCCAGAACGCGGGCCAGTAGCCCTTCGCGGCGGCGCCCGTGACGTTCGGCGCCTGGATCCGGCCCTCGACGCGCAGTTTGCCTCCGGCGGGCGGCTCGAAGTCGGTGCGGTTGGTCTCGATACGGCCCGAGGTCCAGTTGCCGGAGGCGTCGCGGCGCGGCGTGATCCGGAGGTTTCCGTTCCCGTCGAGGGAGACGTTGTCCGTGCTGTCGGTCATCGTCTCGATCTCGCCGGTGCCCCAGTTGGCGGGGCCGCCCGGGTAGCCGGTGCCCGTCGCATACTGCCAGTTCTCGGTGTTGACGCCGGAGCCCGCGGCGCCGTTGAAGTCGTCGGTGAACACTTCCGTCCAGCCCGCCGGGGGCGGGGGCGGCGACGCGTTCGCGGGCAGGGTGACCGCCGCGGCGGCGCCCGCGGCCAGGCCCAGCGTGCTCAGTACGGCGATGACCACATGCCGGAGAGGTTTGCGCTTGCTGTGAGTTCCACTCATGGGTGCCTCTTCGCGGAGGGGTGGGGGGTATGCAGGTGGGGGTCCATTGAGAGCGCTCTCAATGAAGCTGCGCCGGACAATGTGCTCCCTGTCACTCCAGTCGTCAAGAGGTAAAGCCGAGAAAGTGCTTGCGCGGGTGGAGAGTTCACGCCGTGAACGAAGAGGGACCGGTGAGAGGGATATCGGCCGCGCGTACCAGAAGACGCGAGAAGGCAGGCGAAGGCCCGAGAAGACGCGAGAAGGCACGAGAAGGCCCGAGAAGACCTGAGAAGGCACGCGAAGGCATAAATCGAGTCACGAACCAGACGAATCCAGTCGAGAACCGGTAGGCGGGAACCTGCGACCGCGATTCGCCCTCTCTATGGGCGAGCGTTCGCCCAGCGTCGTGCGGAGGCTCGGATCCACCTGTGCGCACCCCCGAATGACCTGCTGCAACCAACACTTCATACGCCGTGCATGGTCTTGCGCCGAGTGTTCCCAGCAACATCAGCATCACCATCAGTCACGGTTGTCGTTGCAGCCGATCTTCAACCACCCGCACAGGAGAACACGTATGCCCAGCCGCCGTCGCTTCCTCGCCGGGACCGCAGTCGCGCTCGGCGTCACAGGGGCGGCCACGGCCTGTGAGTCGGCCACGACCTCGTCCACCGACGCACTTCCGCAGGCCCCCGTCATGCCCGCCGCCCAATCCCCGGCGAACGGGCTCAACTTCGTGGTGATCCTCGCGGACGACCTCGGATACGGCGAGCTCGGAGCGTACGGCCAGAAGCTGATCCGCACCCCGCGCCTGGACGCCCTCGCCGCCGAGGGACTGCGCTTCACGGACGCCTACGCGGCGGCCCCGGTCTGCGCCCCCTCCCGCTGCTCCCTGTTCACCGGACTGCACAGCGGCCATGCGACCGTGCGCGAGAACCCGTGGGGGCCCGGTGGCCAGGCCCCACTTACCGACCGCGACTTCACCTTCGCCGAGGCCCTGCGTGCCCGCGGCTACCGCACCGCGCTGATCGGCAAGTGGGGTTTCGGCCCCGAGGAGCCGAACCAGCCGAGCCACCCCAATGCCCGTGGTTTCGACGAGTTCTACGGCTACATCTCGCACCGGCACGCGCACGACTACTACCCGTCGTACCTGTGGCGGAACGATGAGCGGGAGCAGATCCCGGAGAACGAGGACGGGGCGAGACGGGCCTACGCCCCCGACCTCCTCGAGGGCCGCGCCCTCGACTTCATGGACGCGCACAAGGACGAGGCCTTCCTCCTCTGCCTCACGCCCACCCTGCCGCACGCGCCGAGCCGCGCACCGGACATGGGGGCGTACGGCGCCAGCCCCTGGTCGCGGCCCAACAAGCTGCACGCCGCCCAGGTAAGCCGCTTCGACGCCCTCGTTGGCAACGTCACCGACCGGCTGGAGTCCCTCGGCATAGCGCAGCGCACCGTGGTGATCGTCACCAGCGACAACGGCCCGCACGAGGAGGGCCGTACCGACCCCGAACTCTTCGGCGCGAGCGGCGGACTGCGCGGCATCAAGCGCAATCTGTACGAGGGCGGCATCCGCGTCCCGCTCATCGCCTGGTCCCCGAAGCGCGTACCGTCCGGCACCACGGACCGCCTGACCCCGCTCACCGACCTGCTGCCGACCCTCGCCGAACTCGCGGGCGCGCCCGCCCCTGCGGACATCGACGGACTGTCCATCGCCCCGCTGCTGCGCGGCGGCACGGACACCGCCCGCCACGACCACCTGTACTTCTACCGCAACCACTCCGGCGTGACCCCGGGCGCCAACGCCGTCGACCAGGGCCGGGGCCGACAGCTCGCCGAGGCGCTGCGGCGCGGCGATGTGAAGGCGGTGCGGTTCGCGCCTGGCCAGGACCGCCGCGCACCCGACGACCAGTGGGACGTCGAGCTGTACGACCTCGCCAGGGACCCCGGCGAGCAGGACGACATCGCCGACAAGCGCCCCGCCGAAGCCGACGCGCTGGTGAGGCTGATGCGTTCGTCCTGGGTGGACCCGTACGAGCGCAAGCCCTTCGGTGTGACGCTCGATGTGGCCTCGCGGGGTGACGAGTTCACCGTGACGGCCACCCTCGCGAACGGCTCCGCCAGGCCGTGGACGGCGGCCCGGCTCGAGCTCCAGGTCCCGGGCGGCTGGAGCGTACGCGCGCTCAGTTCCGAGACCGCGGACCTCATCACCGCGGGCGGCCGCCTCACCACACGGTGGACGGTCACGCCCACGTCGGACGGCGAGTGGCTGACCTGCGTGGGCACGGCCAGGCACGCGGGTGCTCTCGTCACGTACGCCGCGAGTGCGAACACCTCAGCGTGAGCGCTCCGCTGGCAGAACGGTGATTGACCTGCGGGCCGGTGGAGGCTGGTCGCGCAGTTCCCCGCGCCCCTAAGAGGCCTGCGGCCTCCTTAGGGGCGCGGTACCGCACCGGACTTCACCAAGGCTGCCTAGTCACCCGGTGGCAGCCGGACCCGGTGGTTTGTCCTGGGCCGGCTGCCACCCCAGTGCCCGGGAGATCCCACGCGCCGCGAGCCGTACCGCCGGGATCAACGCCGGTGTCTGGGCGCCGCGTTGGGGCACCACGACGGAGACCGCCGCCACGACGGAACCGCCCGCTCCCCGTACCGGGGCGGCCACCGACAGGGCGTCCTCGGTGACCTGACGGCTGCTCACCGCCACGCCCGAGCGCCGCACCTCGGCCAGAACGCGGCGCAAGGTGGCCGGGTCCCTGATCGTGTACGGGGTGAACGTGGCGAGCGGCTGCGCGCAGTACTCCTCCTGGGACGCCGCGTCGCTGTGTGCGAGCAGCGCGAGCCCCACTCCGGTCGCGTGCAGCGGCCAGCGCCCGCCCACCCGGATGTGCACGCCGACCGCCGAACGCCCGGAGAGCCACTCGATGTAGACGACCTCGGCACCGTCGCGCACCGCCAACTGCACGTTCTCGTGCGTGGCTTCGTACAGGTCCTCCAGATACGGCAGCGCGATCTGCCGCAGCGCCAGGCCGCGTGGGGCAAGGGCCGCGATCTCCCACAGGCGCAGCCCGACGTGGTACATCCCGGACGCGTCGCGCTCCAGGGCACCCCACTCGCTGAGCGCGCCGACGAGCCGGTGGGCGGTCGTGAGGCTGAGCCCGGCCCGGCGGCTGACGTCCGTGAGGGAGAGCGCCGGGTGGTCGTGGTCGAAGGCGGCGAGCACGGCGAGGAGGCGGTCGGGCGCCGATCGTGCGGTCATCAGCTCGTCCCGGCTCATGTCACCTCACCTCGTCCCGGCTCATCCCACCTCACCTGACCTCATCTCATCTCAGCTGAGTTCTGTCTCGGCGATCCGTTGCAGGAGCGTGTGCAGCGTGACCCGCTCGGCGGGGTCGAGGGCGTGCAGCAGGTCGTTCGTGACGCGCAGCCCCGCCTCGTCGGTGTTCCGCAGGAACGCCCGGCCGTCCTCGGTCAGCACGACGATCCGGCTTCGGCGGTCGTCGGGCGACGGACGGCGCTCGGCGAAACCGAGCTTCTCCAGGTCATCGACGAGCCCGACGATCGCGCTCGGGTCGTACCCGAGGCGGGCGCTCAGCTCCCGCTGGAGCGCGCCCTCCGAGGTGGCCAGGAAGCGCAGCAGCGCGTAGTGACGCAGCCGCAGCCCCGACTCCTGGAGGAACGCGTTGAACAACTGCCCCGAGCGCAGACCGATCCGGTACAGCAGGTAGCCGGTGTCCGCGTGCAGCTCCCGCATCCACGGCTCCTGCGCGTCGATGGCGTCGGGGTTCGTCACATGCTGCTGGCCGGCGATGGCGGGCTCCCTGGTCGTGGCCCCGAGTGTCGGGCGGGGCGGGCGTAGGTGGTGTTCGGTTCTCACAGCATGGCGCACACCTCCACCGACAACAACTATTGACGTCAACAATTATTGTCCTTACCTTCGATTTCGTAGCCGCAGCGCATCCGCTCTCGAAGGGACCCCGTCGTGCCCAGCATCGATCTCACCGGCAAAGTGGCCGTCGTCACCGGCTCCGGCCGTGGCCTCGGCCTCGCCTACGCGCACGCTCTCGCCGCCGCAGGCGCCTCCGTGGTCGTCAACGACGTGGACGAGGCCGTCGCCGAGCAGGCCGTCAAGGCGATCACCGCGGCCGGGGGCGCCGCGGTCGCCGAGGTGGTCGCGGTCGGTACGAGCGAGGCCGCGGACCGGCTGGTCAACCGCGCCGTGGAGGAGTTCGGGCGTCTCGACATCCTGGTCACCAACGCGGGCATCCTGCGCGACAAGGTCCTGTGGAAGATGACCGACGAGGACTTCGACGCGGTGATCACGACCCATCTGAAGGGCACCTTCACCTGCGCCCGCGCCGCCGCCGTGCGCATGCGCGAGCAGGGCGAGGGCGGCAGCCTGATCCTGGTGGGCTCCCCGGCCGGACAGCGCGGCAACTTCGGCCAGACGAACTACGCTGCCGCGAAGGCCGGCATCGCCGCCATGGCCCGTACATGGTCGATGGAGCTGGGCCGCGCAGGCATCACCGTCAACGCGATCGTGCCCGTCGCGGCCACCGCGATGACCGAGACCATCCCGGCCTTCGCCCCCTACATCGAGGCGATGCGCCAGGGCGAGCCGCTGCCGGACTTCCTGCGCAAGGGCGAGGGCTTCGGCACCCCCGAGGACTGCGCCGCCCTTGTCCCGTTCCTCGCCTCCGAAGCCGCCCGCGGTGTCACCGGCCAGGCCATCGGCATCGGCGGCGACAAGGTGGCCCTCTGGTCCCATCCCCAGGAGATCAAGGCGGCGTACGCTGACGGTGGCTGGTCCCCCGACGCCCTCGCCGACGCCTGGCCCACCTCGCTGGGCGCCGAGCCGCAGACCGTGGGCATCCCCGCGCCGAAGTTCCCGGAGGCGTAAACCATGGCGACTCCCCTCAACGTCGAGGAACTCGTCGCGATCGACGTCCACACCCACGCCGAGGTGTCCTCCAAGGGCACCTCGTCCCTCGACGACGACCTGCACGACGCCTCCAGCGCCTACTTCAAGGTCGAGGGCAAGCGGAAGCCCACCCTCGAGGAGACGGCCGCGTACTACCGCGAGCGGAAGATGGCCGCCGTGATCTTCACGGTGGACGCCGAGTCCGCGACCGGCACCGAGCCCGTCCCGAACGAGGAGGTCGCCGAGGCCGCGGCAGCCAACCCGGACGTCCTCATCCCGTTCGCCTCCATCGACCCCTTCCGCGGCAAGGCAGGCGTCAAGCAGGCCCGCCGCCTGGTCGAGGAGTACGGGGTGAAGGGCTTCAAGTTCCACCCCAGCATCCAGGGCTTCTTCCCGAACGACCGGTCCGTGGCGTACGGCCTGTACGAGGTGATCGAGGAGACCGGCACGATCGCCCTCTTCCACACCGGCCAGACGGGCATCGGCGCCGGAGTCCCCGGCGGGGGCGGGATCCGCCTGAAGTACTCGAACCCGCTCCACGTGGACGACGTGGCCGCGGACTTCCCCCACCTGAAGATCATTCTGGCGCACCCCTCCTTCCCCTGGCAGGACGAGGCCCTCGCGGTCGCCACCCACAAGCCGGGCGTGCACATCGACCTCTCCGGCTGGTCGCCGAAGTACTTCCCGCCGCAGCTCGTGCAGTACGCGAACACGCTGCTCAAGGACAAGGTGCTGTTCGGCTCCGACTACCCGGTCCTCACCCCGGACCGCTGGCTCGCCGACTTCGCGAAGCTCACCATCAAGGACGAGGTCAAGCCGAAGATCCTCAAGGAGAACGCGGCCCGGCTGCTCGGACTGACGAAGACGTAAGGGGCTACCGATGCGCAATGAGGGACTGGGATCGTGGCCCGCACGCCGGGCTCGCAAGACTCCCCGACGCACCGCCCTGATCCACCACGACACCGAGGTCTCGTACGCCGAGCTGTACGAGCGCACCACCCGCCTCGCGCACGCCCTGCGCGCGGCCGGCGTACGACGCGGCGACCGGGTCGCCTACCTCGGCCCCAACCACCCCTCGTACCTGGAGACGCTGTTCGCGGCGGGCACGCTCGGCGCGGTCTTCGTGCCCCTCAACGTCCGGCTCGCCGGACCGGAGATCGGTTACCAGCTCGCGGACTCGGGCGCGAAGGCACTCGTCTACGCGCCGTCGCTGGCCGGGGTCGTCGCCGGTATGCCGGGCAGTACCGATGTGCGGTCGTACGTCGAAATCGGCGCCGAGTACGAGGAGTTGATCGCCGGGGCGGCCGTCGAGCCGATCGACGAACCCGTCACCGCCGACGACACCTGCATCATCATGTACACCTCGGGGACGACGGGCCGCCCCAAAGGCGCCATGCTCACCCACGGCAATCTGACGTGGAACGCGATCAACGTCCTCGTCGACCACGACCTGATCGCCGAGGAACGCGCCCTGGTCTCCGCCCCGTTGTTCCACACGGCCGGGCTGAACATGCTCACCCTGCCCGTGCTGCTCAAGGGCGGCACCTGTGTCCTGGTCGAGGCATTCGACCCGGCGGCCACCTTCGACCTGATCGAACGGCACCGGATCACCTTCATGTTCGGCGTCCCGACGATGTTCGACCAGGTGGCGCGGCACGAGCGCTGGGCCGGCGCCGACCTGTCGTCGTTGCGGATTCTGACGTGCGGGGGTTCACCGGTCCCCACCCCGCTCATCGCCAGGTACCAGGAGCGCGGCCTCACCTTCCTCCAGGGGTACGGCATGACCGAGGCCTCGCCCGGCACGCTCTTCCTGGACGCCGAGCACGCGGTCGACAAGGCGGGCTCGGCGGGTGTGCCGCACTTCTTCAGCGACGTGAAGGTCGTACGGCCGGACATGGCGCCGGTCGAGGTCGGCGAGACCGGCGAAGTCGTCGTACGCGGACCGCATGTCATGCCCGGCTATTGGGGGCTGCCCGACGAGACCGCAGCCGTCTTCAGCGACGGCTGGTTCCGCAGCGGGGACGCGGCGCGGGTCGACGAGGACGGCTACGTCTACATCGTCGACCGCATCAAGGACATGATCATCTCCGGTGGCGAGAACATCTATCCCGCCGAGATCGAGGACCAGCTCCTGGCCCATCCGGACATCGTCGAGTGCGCGGTCATCGGCGTGCCCGACGAGAAGTGGGGCGAGGTGCCGCGTGCGGTCGTCGTGCCACGGGAGGACGTGGAGCTCGATCCGCACGAGGTCCTCGCCCGGCTGGCCGGACGCCTCGCCAAGTACAAGATCCCGAAGTCGGTGGTGCTCGCGGAGGAACTGCCGCGCACCGCCTCCGGCAAGCTGCTGAAGGCACGTGTCCGTAAGCGGTACGGCACCAGCTCTCCCGGCTCTTCCGACTCTTCCAACTCTTAGCTAAGGAACTACGGCATATGAGCATCACCGTGAACGGCATCGACGAGCTCAAGAAGCTTGCGGGGAGTGACCTCGGTACCAGTGAGTGGATCGAGGTCACCCAGGAGCGCATCAACACGTTCGCCGACGCCACCGGGGATCACCAGTGGATCCACGTGGACCCCGAGCGCGCCAAGGAGGGGCCGTTCGGCGCTCCCATCGCCCATGGCTACCTCACGCTCTCCCTCTTCATCCCGCTGTTCACCGAGTTGCTGGACGTCGAGGGTGTCTCGACGAAGGTCAACTATGGGCTGAACAAGGTGCGGTTTCCCTCGCCGGTGAAGGTGGGGTCGCGGATTCGGCTGGTCGGGAAGCTGGCGTCGGTCGAGGACGTGCCGGGGGGCGTGCAGATTGCCGTTGACGGCACGATCGAGATCGAGGGCGGGGCCAAGCCTGCGGCTGTGTTGCAGAGCCTTTCTCGGTTTTATGCCTGAGCGCCGTAGGGCTTGAGCGGGGTGGGGAACTGCGGGCCGTTTGTGGCTGGTCGCGCAGTTCCCCGCGCCCCTTACGGGGCCCGTTGTGGCTGGTCGCGCCCACGCGGCGGAGCCGCAAATTGATACAGCCCCGCGCCCCTTACGGGGCCACGTCCACGAACACCGGGTTCGAGTAGAACCAGGTGTCCGCCCACGGGTCGCCGTTCCCGGGCTCGTGCGGGATCGGGCCGTGCGGGTCAACGGCAGCTCCCAGATAGCCCGTTCCGTTGCGGTTTCCGTCGCTGCCGCGCAGGCGGACGTAGAAGGACTCGTCTCCGGCCGTGAGCGGGATGCGCAGGGTGTAGGTCCCCTTCCGCCCGCTCACGTCCGCCGTGTGCACGACCTTCGTGTCGGGGGCGCGCCAGTCGTCGCGGTCGGCTGCCGGGCCGCGTACCGCGCCGCGGATGACGTCGACGTGAGCCAACTCCGGCAGGATTCCCTGGGTGTTGGGGCGGGAGGCGGTCGTCACGGTGACCGACAGGGTGAGCTTCTCGCCCTTGCGCACGCGCAGTCGGCCGCCGAGCGTCACACCGGGTCCGAAGTCGCGGTCCCGCTTCACGCGTATGTCGAGGCCGTCCAGCAGATGCCCGTGGTCGAGCCAGACCCGGCCCGCGCGCAGGCCCGACATCACCGCGCGGTAGCCGTAGCGGGTCACGCCCACGTGGGTGCGGCTGAACTGGCCGGGCCAGAAGTCGCCCCCGGGCTGCGGCTCGGTCGTGTTCACCGGGTCGGGCAGACGGCCGGTGTTGTCGAAGGTCTGGCCGGGCAGCCAGTCGCCGTTCTTCCAGGTGTCGAACACCACCCGGTGCACATCGGAGTTGGTGGTGATCGTGAACAGCTTGCCCTCGGCGAGCATGGCGTCCCACAGGCCGCCGACGGTGGCTGTCATCCAGTCGAAGCCGCCGTAGGTGACGTACGCGTCTTCCGGATAGCCGGGCCAGGAGTTCGCCGACGGCTTGTTCTCGTACTCGCCGCGGATCGACGTCGGGCCGCGCCAGCCCGGGATGCCGCCGCCCTGCGCACCGGGCGCGCCCTCCACGCCGATCATGATCTCGGGTGCCGCGTCCCGCCAGTTGCGCATCTCGTGCGGGGAGTCGATGCCCAGGCGCAGCGGGTGGTTGGCGAGGACGAGTACGTCGTCGACGTAGCCGGTGCGGCGCTGCTCGGCGAGCCACTTGATGGCAGCGACGGCGTGCGCCTCGTTGCGGGGAGTGTCGGGGTGGGTGGGGCCGCCCGCTGTGTAACCGAGCAGCTTGCCGTCGTAGGCGAGCTCGAACTTGGTGAGGACGTCGACCTCGTGCGGGCCCGGCGCCGCGAAGACCGTGCAGTGCTCGGCACCCGGGATGTACCACTCCAGGCCCTGGAAGATCAGCTGACGGGGGTTCGCGGCGCGTGTCTTGAGGATCTCCTCGTGCTCCATCTGCGCCCCGTACTTCGCGTGCCCGAAGTTGGAGTGCTCGTTGAACACCATCCAGTCGACACCGTACTCGGCAGCGGCCTGGGCGATCTGGGTGAACGTGTACTTGGCGTCGTGGCTGTAGACGGTGTGGAGGTGGTGGTCGCCGACGAGGTAGGCGAGCCGCGGGTCTTCGCCGCCGAGCGGGGTCGATTGCGCGGCCGCGGGCGCGGCGAGGGAACCGGCCGCGAAGGCGGCGCCGAACAGACCCGCACGGCGCATGAGCTGACGTCTGGAGAGGCCCTGCGGATCGAGGGCGGCGGGGGAGACGGATGGATCCGCCCAACTGGGCAGTTGTTGCTCGGACATGGGTGATCTCTTCTCCGGGAGTCGGACACTTGTCGAGCATGGGGGGCGTAGGGG
>NZ_JAAKZY010000300.1 GCF_011045015.1 Streptomyces scabichelini
GGAACTGCGCGCCCAGCCCCCACCCACCCACAGTTTCATGACCCCTCTTCCAGCGAAGCGCTCCGCGCCAGCAACAGCGCCCGTTCCCGCTCGTTGCGGGTGAGCGACGCCGCCCGCTCGAACTCCGCCCGCGCGTCAGCCGTACGGCCAAGCCGCGCCAGCAGATCGCCGCGCACGCTGGGCAGCAAGTGATAGTCGCGCAGGGCGGGCCCGGCGGCCAGGGCGTCGACGATGGTGAGGGCCGGTTCGGGGCCCTCGGCCATCGAGACGGCGACCGCGCGGTTCAGCTCGACGACGGGGGACGGGGTACGGGCGGCGAGGAGTCCGTAGAGCGTGGCGATCCGGCCCCAGTCCGTCTCCTCGTACGTATAGGCGTGGGCGTGACAGGCGGCGATGGCGGCCTGGAGGACGTACGGCCCCGGTCCGCCGCCCATGGACACGGCCTCGGCGCGTGCGAGGGCGGCGAAACCGCGGCGGATCAGCATGCGGTTCCAGCGGGACCGACTCTGGTCCTTGAGCAGGACCGGCTCACCCGACGGCCCGGTACGCGCGGCCGCACGCGACGCCTGGAGCTCCAACAGCGCTGCCAGACCGTGCACTTCGGGTTCCTTGGGCATCAACTCGGCCAGTACGCGGGCGAGCCGGAGCGCGTCCTCGCAGAGCGCGGGGCGTAGCCAGTCGTCGCCGGCGGTGGCCGCGTACCCCTCGTTGAAGATCAAGTAGATGACCTCCAGTACGGATCCCAGCCGGGCTTCGCGCTCCGGCCCGTACGGCACCTCGATGGCCACCCCCTTGGCGGCGAGCGTCCGCTTGGCGCGCACGATGCGCTGGGCGACGGTCGCCTCGGGGGCGAGGTAGGCGCGGGCGATCTCGGCGGTGGTCAGGCCACCGAGCAGGCGCAGGGTGAGGGCGATGCGGGCCTCGGCGGACAGGACCGGGTGGCAGGCGGTGAAGACGAGCCGCAGCAGGTCATCATCAATGTCGTCGGGATCGGACGGCTCGTCGACGTAGCCGTAGGCGTAGGCGCCCGGCGCGGAGGTCTCCAGGTCGCGGCCCATCTCCTCCAGCTTGCGGGCGTACCGTTCCCGCCGCCGTACGAGATCGATGGCGCGGCGCTTGGCCGTGGCCGTGAGCCAGGCGCCGGGGTTGTCCGGGACGCCGTCCCGCGGCCACTGTTCCAGGGCGGTGACCAGCGCGTCCTGCGCGAGTTCCTCGGCGATGCCGACGTCCCGCACGATGCGGGCGACGCGCGCGATGATGCGGGGCGACTCGATACGGAAGACGGTCTCGATGGTGCTCTTGGCGCCTCCAGAGGTGCTCTCGGCGCCCTGTTCAGAGGTGCTGTCGGTGGCTCTTTCGGTGGCTCTTTCGGTGACGCGGCCCGCGGGGTCTGTCGGCTGGTCTGTGGACTCTGCTCTCACGCCACACCATCAGACACCCACGGGCCCGAACGACCAAGGCTCAGGGCTCGACGACTTCCCGCACCTCGCAGGTGACCGTCCAGTGCGACTCGTGGATCTGCAGGAACCGCTTCGTCCACTCGAGCGCCTCGGCCTTGTCCTTGGCCTGGAGCATCGCGTACCCGCCGATGACCTCCTTGGCCTCCGTGAAGGGCCCGTCGGTCAGGGACAGCTCCCCGCCCTCCCACCGGACTCGCGTCCCTTGCGCGGTCGGGACGAGTCCGGCGGTGTCGAGCAGGACCCCCGCCTTCGTCATCTCCTCGATCAGCTCGCCCATCCGCTCCATGAGCTCGGGGCTGGGGCCCTCGGCGGGCGCGTTCTGCTCGTCGATCCGGATCATCGACAGGTAGCGGGGCATGGTGACTCCTCGGGTCGGTCGGCGGGGCTTGTCTCCGCCACTCACCCATGCGTCGAACGGGAGACACCGGGATCGACAGCCACACCGGATTTCTTCCAAGAATCTTCGGCGAGAGTCGTTTCCGCAGGTCGTACGGGGCTGGAGGGGTTGATCGGCCACACGGGTGGTCAGTCGGCGAACTCCTTGAGCTCGTCGGTCTCCAGGGTGAAGCCGATGGGGTCCGGCAAGTCGATGGCGACGCCGAAGGCCCGGCTGGTGACCGAGTCGTACTTCCCCTTTTCCGGGTCCGGGTCCGCGTGCACGACGACGCTGCTCGCATCCCGATCAACGAGAAGGTAGACGGGGATGCCGGCGGCCGCGTAGCCGTGCGGCTTGTCGATTCGGTCGCGCTGGTTCGTGTCCCGGTCACGGGAGGTGACCTCGACGGTCATCAGGACGCCGTCCGGCTCGGCCCACTCACCCGTCCCGACGAAGTGCCTACGGGGAGCCAGTACCCCGTCGGCCTTGGCGCGCCCCTTGCGGTACTCCTCGATCTTGAGTTCCCGCTCTGCGTACAGCCTGAGATCAGGACGATGCTGCATGCACACTTCCTGGAGCCACACGATGATCTCGCTGTGGTTGCCGTCCGGCGCGAGCTTGACCACGACCTTTCCGTTGATGAACTCCAATCGCACAAGCTCGGGCGCGTTGCGGGCGAGTTCATCGAAGTCCTCGACGAGCATCTGGGGCTGGTCGGCAGTACTGGGGTCAGGGGTCATAGCGTCGCCTCCTCCCGTTGCTTTGATCATCGAGTGATCTCGGCAATCCCGGCGTTTCTGCCGGAATGGTCCGTGACGGTGTCACCAGAGCGCGAGTTGCGTCCTGGTGGCCTGTTGACGGTCTCCCGTTTCCTTCCCGGCCCGGGGGCTGGGGATTGTGCCGCCTGCCCGCCCCGTCCCGGCCTTGCGGCGCGGGCGGGTGGTGCGGGTCTTCTGGTCGGCTCCACGGGGCTTCGACTCCGCCTTGACGGCGGGGTCCAGGTCTCCGGCCACTCCGGTACCTGTCGTGCGGGCCGCGAGGGCGACCAGGTTGTGTCCCGCGTTCGCGTCCCGGTCCAGGACGAGGCCGCAGTTGTCGCACTCGAAGACCCGGGTACTGAGGGGCAGTTTGGCTTTCACCACACCGCAGCGCGAGCAGGTCTTCGAGGAGGGGAACCAGCGGGAGGCCACGACGAGGCGTGTGCCGTGCCGACGGGTTTTGTAGGTGAGCTGGCGTCGGATCTCGCCGAGCGCGGCATCTGCGATCCGGCGGGACAGGCTTCGGTTGCGGCCCATTGCGGCGACGTTGAGGTCTTCGACGACGATCGTGCCGTAGGTGTCGGCGAGGCGGGTCGTCATCTTGTGCAGGGTGTCCTCGCGGAGGTTCGCAACCCGGTGATGGATCTTGTTTCGCTGGGCGTTGGCCTTCTCCCAGCGCCTGGAGGGCTGCTGTCCGGTGCGCCGGTCGGGGCCGTGACGGCGGGACACCGTGCGGTTGGCGTGGCGCAGCTGTTTCTGTGCGCCCTCCAGGTGGCGTGGGTTGGCTTCCTCGCCGAGGACACCGTCGCTGTCCGCGAGGACCGCGAGGGTCTTGATACCGAGGTCGATACCGACCGCCGCATCCGGACGGGCCACCTTCACCAGCTGATGCTTCTGCTCGACCTGGAGGGACACCAACCAGCGGCCCCGGCCCAGGCATGCGGTCGCGGACAGGATCCGCAGGTGTCCCGCGTCGACGAGGGCTCGCAGGTCAGCTCGGTTCTCGTGGAGGCGGACGGTGCCGATTCTGGGCAGGGTGACGTGCCTGCCGTCAGGTGCGATGCGGATCGTGCCGGTGGTGAACTTGCAGGTCAGGCGCGCCTTCCGTTTCTGCTTGAAGCGGGGGATGCCCATCTTTGGGCCCTTGCGCTTGCCGTTCTTCGACTTCGCGTAGTTGTCGAACGCCGCCGACGCGCCTGCCAGGCCGGTGTTGTACGCCTCCTTGGAGTTCTCCTGCCACCAGCCGGCGAAACGCGGGTCGGTGCGCTTGGCCTCGTTGAACGCCTTGCGCAGCGAGGGCAACGACCACGACCGCCACGGCGTCAGCTCGTCCTCGCAGATGCCGTAGGACTGCTCGGCCTTGCGCTGCCACCACACGGCGGTGACGTGGGCGACCGCCCAGTTGTACGCGGCCCGCGCGGCACCTGCGTGCGAGTGCAGGTGGCGAGTCGCCGTGGCATTCGGGTCCAGCGCGAGCTTGTGGGCGCGGACGGTGAAGCCCGGCCGCGGCGTGAACTTCTTCACCCGGCCGCCTCCGGCCCGGTGGCGACGGCGACGGCCCGGGCGGCGCGATCGTGCGCGGTGCGGCAGCCGTACAGACGGGCGCACATCGAGGTCAGCACCTCGGTGATGTCCCGCACGAGGTCGTCGGCGCTCTCCGCCGGGTCCAGGACCACCAGGCGCCGTCCCGTGGCGGACAGAGCGGCTTCCAGGTGCTCGACGCCGAATGGGGCGAGGCGGTCTCGGTGCTCGACCACGATCGTCCCTACACCCGGATCAGCGAGCAGCGTGTGCAGCTTGCGGCGGCGCCCGTCCAGGCCGGAGCCGACCTCCCTCACCACGCCGACGACCGCGAGCCCCTGGGCCGTTGCGCCCTGCACGGTACGGGCGACCTGCCCTTCCAGGTCCGCTTTCTGGTCACCGGAGGAGACGCGGCAGTACGCCACGATCCGCCCGGCGGCCTGCGGGGCGGGCTGGGTCACCAGCCATGTACCGGACGGCGTCTGGACGACCGGGACCGGCATACGGCCCTCTTTCGCCCAGGTCCACGCGGTCTGGTAGTGCACGCCGTTGCGTGCCGCCCACTCGGAAAGCTTCACGACGTCAGGTTATTCACTGAGAATACGGGATATCCACTGAAAGAAATGGGAACTACTGTTCCATCCTTCCATCCTGTCCTAAGTTCGGGTGGGCTGTGCTGCACGATCGTCATACGGACTTGGGTTCATCACCGCCGCCCGCCGAACTCCCAGTCGTGGACCTCGATATCGGCATACCGGTCCGGGGTCAGGACGGCGCGTGCCGTCTCCGGATCCGGGGCTCGGACCAGCGCCGCCGTACCCAGCCAGGTGGCGCCGTCGTCGGACAGCAGGGGCCCGTACGCGATCAAATCGTCCTGATCGGGCGGGAGTACGAGGTCGGCGGGCTGGCCCGAGCCGAGGCCGAGCACCAGGTAGCGGTTGCCGCCGGTCAGGTCGCCGGGGAAGTCCCACATGGTGCGGCCCAGCATGTTGCGCCACCGGCGCAGCAGCACGTCCCGGTAGGCGCCCGCCTGGTAGTTGGGCTCGTCGAAGGCGAACGTGCGAGCGGCAGCGGGATTCGACAGGTCGACGATGTGCACGCTGCCGGTGGGCGTTTCGCCGTCGGCGACGAAGGTCGGGCCGCGGGCGATCAGCTGCGTCGCGTACGCGTCCATGTAGGACCAGTGGTCTTCCAGCAGCTCGTTGCGCAGCGCCACGGAGCCGGGCCGATCACGGTGATAGCAGAAGAACTCCATGGCCACAGACTCTCAGGGGCGCCCGCCAGGAGTGCTTCACCGCAACGACTCCCACAACTCCCCCGCCTCCGGCTCCTCCGCCACCACCCGGTTGCGGTCGAACGGAGCCGGTACCACCGGCATCGTCACCGTTCTCGTGTCGGTCGAGGACAAGCCGCTCAGGCTCTGGCCCAGGCTCATCAGCTCGGTCAGCGAATTCAGGTCCGTGTCCGTGGTGAGGCTGCCTGTGAGGGTGTCGGCGACGTTGTAGAGCTTGGCCGGGTTGGTGAGGAGGTCGGTGGCGGAGATCTGGTCCAACAGGGCTTTCACCAGGGTCTGTTGGAGGCCTATGCGGCCCAGGTCGCTGCCGTCGCCTATGCCGTGGCGGGTGCGGGCGAGGGCCAGGGCGTCCTTGCCGTCCAAGTGGTGGGTGCCGGCCTTCAGGTCCAGGTGGCTCTTCTCGTCGACGATGTCCTCGTCCGTGGTCACCGTGACGCCGCCCAGCGCGTCCACCAGGTCCGCGAAGCCGGCGAAGTCGATCTCTATGTAGTGGTCCATGCGGACGTTCGTCATGGACTCCACCGTCTTCACCGCGCAGACCGGACCGCCCACGGAGTACGCGCTGTTGAACATCGCGTTGTACGCCACCGGCGTCGAACCGCCGGACTCCCGCGGGCACGCCGGGCGCGTGACGAGCGTGTCGCGCGGGATGCTCACGATCGTCGCGCCCGTACGGCCCTCGTCTATGTGGACGACCATCGCCGTGTCGGAGCGGGCGCCGGAGCCCTCGCCGCCACCGCCGAGCGAGGCGTTGCGTTTGCCGCTGCGCGAGTCCGAGCCGAGGACCAGGATGTTCAGCGCGCCGCTGGGCAGCGGGGTGGCGGAGGCGGACCCGGCCGAATCCGGTGTCACCGTCCCGCGGGCGGGACGGTTGTCGCCCAGGGCGCTGTCGATGTCGACGCTCTCGATGTTGCGGTTCAGCTGCCAGTACGCCAACGCCGCCGCGGCGACCGAGACGACGAGAACGCAACCGAGCGCGATACCGGCGGCCTTGAGCAGGCGTGACCGCCGCCGGCCGACTCGTTGTTCCCCTTGTTCGTCTTCTCCGCCCACACTGAGGAACGTAAGTCCGAATTGTTACGAGCGGGATCTCTGGCGGTCTTTTCTGAGGAAACTCTCACATTCCGTTTAGTTTCCCAAGATTTCTCCGGCCGCTCCGAAAGTTTCGGTGCGACCTCCGACGGACCTCCGTCGGACCTCCGACAGATCCCCGACGGTCCTCCGGCCGACTCCGGCAGACTTCGACACACTCTCCGGACAGTTACGCCGAAGGCATCCCCGTACTGCTCCGCACCACCAGACTCGTCGCCAGCTCCACCCGCGTCGCCGTCGACGGCCGCTCCCCGCGTCCCAGGTCGAGGACGAGCCGGGCCGCCGCCTCGGCCATCTCCATGAGCGGCTGGCGGACGGTGGTCAGCGGAGGGCCCACCCAGCGGGCCACCGGCAGGTCGTCGAAGCCGACGATGCTGAGGTCCTCGGGTACCCGAAGCCCCAGCTCACGGGCCGCCTCGTACAGGCCGAGGGCCTGGAGGTCGTTGCCCGCGAAGACCGCCGTGGGGCGGTCGGGCAGCTTCAGCAGTTCGAGCCCGGCGCGGTAACCGGCCTCGTGGTGGAAGTCGCCCGTCCGGATGAGGGACGGATCGACCGGCAGTCCGGCCGTTTCGAGCGCGGCCCGGTAGCCGTCGAGCCGCGCCCGGCTGCACATCATCCGCGAGGGTCCACTGATCACCCCGATCCGGTGGTGGCCGAGGTCCACGAGATGGCGGGTGGCGGCAAGCCCGCCCTGCCAGTTGGTGGCGCCGACGGACGGCACGTCGTCGCCGGGATCGCCCGCCGGGTCCATCACCACGAAGGGGATGGAACGGCTGGTCAGCAGCGCCCGCTGGGACTCGTCGAGCCCGCTCAGGACGAGCACGACGCCATGCGGCCGACGGGCCGCGACCTGGTCGGCCCAGGTGCGCCCGGGGGTGAGCCGGCCCGCGCTCTCGGAGAGCACCACGCTCAGTCCCTCGTCCCGCGCGACATTTTCGACGCCCCGGATGACCTCCATCGCCCAGGCGCTCTCCAGCTCGTGGAAGACCAGGTCGATCAGGGGCGAACGGGAGGCCTCGGCCCGGCGGCGCCGATAGCCGTGGTGGCGCAGCAGCTCCTCGACACGGGTCCGGGTCGCCGGGGCCACATCGGCACGGCCGTTGAGCACCTTCGAAACAGTCGGAGCCGAGACTCCCGCCTCGCGGGCGATCTCGGCGAGCGTCGCGGAGCGGGCTACGGCGGGATTCGGGTGAGTCATGAGCGCGATCGTATCCCTGCGCACCCTCTTGACGAAGCCCATTGACGGCCATACGTTCCCGGAACATTCGAAGTAACACCCGAAACATTCGTGAGAGGTGCAGTCATGGAGTCGATCAGCGGGCTGTCCAACGGCGGGCCGGCCGGCGACGGGCAGTCGGGCGGCAGGCCGCGCGGCGGCGACAGGCCGCCGGGCCAGGCCGCCGGCAGCCGGTCCTTCAGCAGGCGCTGGGTGCTCGGCGCCGGCGCCACCACCCTGCTCACCACCGGACTGGCCGCCTGCGGCTCCGGCGACGGTTCCGGCGGCAGCAGCGGCGAGATCACCGCCTTCGTGTACGGGGACGACGCGGTGAAGGTGCAGGTGGCGTCGGTCAAGCGGTTCAACGCGTCGCCTGCCGCCAAGAAGACCAAGGGCAAGGTCAAGCTGACCAAGGTGCCCGGCTCCGACTACTCCCCCAAGCTGCGTACGGCCATGGGCTCGCCCGGGCAGCCGGACGTCTTCTTCAACTGGGGCGGCGGCTCGATCAAGGCGTACCAGGAGTCGAAGCAGCTCGTCGATCTGACCGACATCATCGAGGCCGACCCGGTCCTCAAGGGCGGCTTCCTGCCCTCGGTGCTCGCGGCGGGCGACCTCGACGGACGTCATTACGGCATCCCGATGCGCGGCATGCAGCCCGTGATCCTCTTCTACAACAAGTCGGTCTTCGCCGAGCACAAGCTCCAACCACCGAAGACCTGGGACCAGTTGCTGGACATCAACGCCAAGCTGAAGGCGGCGAAGATCACCCCGTTCGCGCTCGGCGGCGCCGACATGTGGCCCGAGCTGATGTGGCTGGAGTACCTGGTCGACCGCATCGGCGGCCCCGAGGTCTTCAAGCGGATCCAGGACGGCGACTCGGAGGGCTGGGGCGATCCGGCCATGGTGAAGGCCGCCGAGCTGGTGAAGGAGCTGGTCGACGACGGCGCCTTCGGCTCCGGCTTCAACTCCGTGTCGTACGTCAACGGCGGCGCGCCCGCGGCCTTCGCCAAGGGCAAGGCGGCCATGCACCTGATGGGCTCGTGGGAGTACTCGACGCAGCTCGGCAAGTTCCCGGACTTCGCCAAGAAGAACCTGGGCTGGGCCGCCTTCCCCACGGTCGAGGGCGGCACCGGCGACGTCCGCAACGTCGTCGGCAACCCCACCAACTACTGGTCGATCAACGCCCGTACGAAGAACCAGGACGCCGCCGTCGCCTTCCTGAAGGACGCCGCGTCGGAGGCGTACGCGAAGGCTCTCGTCGCCAACGGAGACGTACCGACGACCTCCAACGCGGCGAAGCTCCTCGCCTCGGCCCCGAATCCCGAGTACGCGAAGTTCCAGTACGACATGGTCGAGCAGGCGCCCGCCTTCACGCTCTCCTGGGACCAGGCGCTCGGTGACGAACTCGCCACGCCCATGCACACGGAGATCAGCAAGCTGTTCCTCGGCAAGTCGTCGCCGAGCCAGTTCGTGGCGGCCTGCAAGGAGTTGAAGTGAGCGCCACGAAAGCGAGCGCCACCGTTCCGACGAAACGCCCGCCGACGAAGCGCCCGTCGGCGAAAGCGAAGGCAGGCAAGGCGCACGCGGGCCGTCCGCACGCCGCCTGGGCCCTGCCCGGGGTGCTGTTCTTCGCGTTCTTCGCCATCGTCCCGATGGGCGTGGCGTTCTATCTCTCGTTCACCACCTGGGACGGCCTCGGCGATCCGCAGCCGGTCGGCCTCGACAACTGGCGGAAGCTGTTCGACGACCCGCGTTTCGCCCAGTCCCTGTGGCTTACCGTGCTGCTGACGGCCGTCAGCTGGGCCTTCCAGACGGTCGTGGCCCTGCTGCTCGGCGTCTGGGCCGCGGGACGGCAGCGCAACCGGGCGGTCCTGTCGGCGATCTTCTTCGTCCCGTTCCTGCTGTCCTCGACGGCGATCGCGCTGCTCTTCTACGCGTTGCTCGACCCGAACTTCGGCATCATCCAGAAGGACACGCTGGGCTCGTCCAGCGGAGCGTTCCTCGCGATCGTGTTCGTCGGCGGCTGGCAGTTCATCCCGTTCCACACGCTGATCTACCAGGGCGGGGCCCGCCAGATACCCGAAGTCCTCTACCAGGCGGCGGCCATCGACGGCGCGGGCCGCTACCGCCAGTTCTTCTCGATCACGCTGCCGCAGCTGCGCCACACGATCACCACGTCCACCGTGCTGATGGTCGTCGGCTCACTGACGTACTTCGAGACCGTGCTGATCCTCACCAAGGGCGGCCCCGGCACGGACACGGCGATCCTGCCGTACCTGATGTACGAGGCGGGCTTCAAGCGCTACGACTTCGGCTACGCGAGCGCCATCGCGTCCTTCCTGGTCCTGGCCGCCACCGGCCTGTCCCTGCTTCTGGTGCGCCTGACCGGCTTCGGCGGCATGCGCAGTACCCGCGAAGGGATGTGACGGAGTGTCACACGATACGTTGCCGCGTCCCGCGAAGACCGAGGAGCCACCGACGCAGTCCCCGTCGCGGCGCCGCCGCCTGCACTGGACCAAGCGCCCCAACCCCCTCGCGGGTCTCGGCTCGGTCCTCTGGCTCGCGGTCGTCATCATCCCCATCTACGCGATGCTGTCGGCCTCGCTCACCAGCCAGGACAAGGCACTCACCGGCAATCCCCTGAAGCCGCCCACCAGTCCGACCCTCGACAACTACAACACCGTCCTGAACTCCGGCTTCGGCCATCTGCTCAGCAACACGGTGATCGTCGCCGTCGCCGTCGTGGGCATCGTCCTCGTCCTCGCGGTCCCCCTGGCCTACGTCGCCGTACGCACCCGGAACCGCTGGTCGGGCATGGCCTTCCGGCTGTTCCTCCTCGGCGTCGCGATCCCGGCCCAGGCGGTCGTCGTACCGCTGTATCTCCTCATCGCCGAACTCAACCTGTACGACTCCCTGCTGGCGGTCATCCTGCCGACCGCGGCCTTCGCGATGCCGGTCTCGGTGCTGGTCCTCGTCGGCACACTGCGGGACGTGTCGGAGGACCTGTACGAGGCCATGGCCCTGGACGGCGCCTCACCGCAGCGGATGCTGTTCCAGCTCGCCATCCCGATGGCCAAGGGCGGCATCAGCACCGTCGTGATCTACGCGGCGCTCCAGGCCTGGAACGGCTTCCTCTTCCCGCTGATCTTCACCCAGTCCGACGGACCACGGGTCCTCACGCTCGGACTCTTCAACTACGTCAGCCAGTTCGGCGTCAACATCCCCGCCCTGCTCGCCTCGGTCGTCCTCTCCGGCGTCCCGATCTTCGCCGTCTATCTGGTGGCCCGCCGTGCTCTCGTGGGCGGCCTGATGGGCGTAGGCGGAAAGTGAACTCACTTACTCTGACGGGAGTTTCATGAGCACCACCCCCTGGCGTGAGCCCGCCCTGCCCGCCAC
>NZ_JAAKZY010000301.1 GCF_011045015.1 Streptomyces scabichelini
GGGTGGCGGGGGTGTAGCGCTGCAGGGGCCCGTCGAGCACCCGTTCCCGCAGGTCGGCGGGGCCGTGGGCGAGGAGGACCAGGCCGCTGGAGGTGGCGTGCAAGGGAAGGCGGCCCGCGATGCGGGTGTAGTTGACCACCGCGCCCGGTGCCGTCAGTCGCTCCAGGAACAGCACCTCGTCACCGTCCAGGACGCCGAGCTGCACATGGTGGCCGACGACGTCGTGAACGCCCTCCATGAACGGCATGGCGGCGTTGCGCAGCGACAGGGTGGGCGAGGCTCGGGTGGCCAGTTCCCATATGCGCGTACCGACACGGATCCGGCGGTCGGCGTCCCGGGTCAGGAACCCGTGCGAGACCAGCTCGGCCACCAGGCGCGACGCGGTCGCCACGTGCAGCCCCGTACGCCGGGAGATCTCCGAAACGGTCAGGGCCGACTCCTCCGGCGTGAACGCCTCAAAGATCCGTACGACCCTCGCCAGGACCGACTCGCCGTTGTGTGTCCTCACCTCGCCATCATCGGATTCCTTTCAGGCAGGTCAAGGGGGGGCACCACGTCCGCTCGTCCACCGACGGTTATGGCTTCGCCCTGACCAACCCGGCGTCGTACGCCAGGATGACGGCCTGGATGCGGTCGCGCGCCCCGATCTTGGCGAGGACACGGCCGACGTGCTTCTTGACCGTGGACTCGGTGAGGACGAGCCGTTCGGCGATCTCCGTGTTGGTCCAGCCGTGGCCGATGGCGACCAGTACCTCACGTTCGCGGTCGCTGAGCGTCTGCAGCCGGGGATCCACCGGCGCGGGGGCGCCCGCCGGTGCGAGGACCTGGTGGGCGTAGGCGTCCAGCAGACGCCGGGTCAGGCTCGGAGCCACGACGGCGTCGCCGGTCGCGACCGCGTGGATGCCTGCCACGAGTTCCTCGGGGCGGGCGTCCTTGAGCAGGAAGCCACTGGCGCCGGCTCGCAGACCTTCGTACGCGTACTCGTCAAGATCGAACGTGGTGACGATGAGCACGCGGGTACGGCCGCCGGAGGCGACGATCCGGCGTGTCGCCTCGAGACCGTCCATGCCGGGCATGCGGATGTCCATGAGGACCACGTCGGGGCGCAGTCGGGCGGCCAGGCGGACGGCCTCGGCCCCGTGCTCGGCCTCGCCGACCGGGCTCAGACCGGGCGTGCCCTCCAGGAGCATGCGGAAGCCCATGCGCTGCAGGGGCTGGTCGTCGGCGATCAACACGGTGGTCATGACAGAGGTTCCGCCGAGACCGACTGGGCGGGGGTGGAGGGCACGTCGAGTACGACGTCCACGATCCAGCCGTGCCCCGTATCGCGAGGGCCGATGGTGACGGCACCGCCGTACATGGCGGCCCGCTGGCGGATGCCGATCACGCCGTGCCCGGCGTCGCCGGTCCGCGCCTCCGGCTCCGCCTGCATGCGTGCGCCGTGCGGTACGCCGGTGTCGGCGACCCGTATCCGTACCTTGCCGGTGTCGACTGCCACGGCGACCTCGGCGGCGGAGCCCGTACCCGCGTGCTTGAGTGTGTTGGTCAGCGCTTCCTGGACGATGCGGTACACGGTGAGCTGAACGCCGCTGCCCAGGGAGTCGAGCTCGCCCAGGGACCGGTAGGTCACCGCCAGCCCCGCCGCGCGAACCCGCGCCAGCAAGGGGTCCAGCTCGCGGATTCCTGGCTGCGGACTGAGCGGCCGTACGTCATCCTGCTGTTCCTCGCGCAGCACGCCCAGAACGCGGCGCAGTTCACCCATGGCCTGCCGACCGGTGTCGCCCAGGATGCGCAGGGCCTCGGCGGACTGCTCGTTGCTGTTGGCAGCCAGAGTCGCGGCACCGTCCGCGAGACCGACCATGACTGAGAGATTGTGGCCGACGATGTCGTGCATCTCGCGCGCCACCCGGGAACGCTCGGCCGCGGCCGTGAGCTGCACGCGTTGGTCGTGCTCGATCTCGAGGCGTCCGGCGCGGTCCTCCAGCGCCGCCAGATACATCCGGCGGATACGGAGCGTCAGGCCGACGGCGACGGCCGCGGTCGACGTCCCCAGCAGGAAGAAGAGGCCCAGCAGCGGGCGTTCGACCGGCACAATGACAGAGACCGCCAGAGTCAGTTCGACGACGGTAAGCGCTGCAGCCCAGCCCAGCATCCGCAATGAACCGTGCAGCGCCAGGGTGTACAGGGCGACGAGCATGCTGATTCCCGCCTGCTGCCAGATGCCCAGCGACCACTGGACGAGGGACACCAGCGCGATCACGAAGAACGTGACGGCCGGGACCCTGCGTCGCCACCACAGCGGCACGATGAGGGCGGCGGCGAACACGAACGGAACGCCGGACGGCAGCTCGCCGCGAGAGGCCGCCCCTTCCCCGAAGGGGTTGTTGTGGTCGCTGGAGATCAGGTCGGGCAGGCTGACGAGGGCGACGATCAGCACCACCGCGGTGTCGAGCAGCCATGGATGCCGTCGGTCCAACCGCTGCCGGTGGCTCTGTCCGCGCAGCATTCGCCCCAGCAGGGGATGCCCCCAGGCGGCGTCGAGCCCAGGGGGCGGCGGGAGCGCCGTCCCCTGGGTGGTGTCCGCGGCGGCTGCCGCCCGTTTCGGACTCATGGCCCTCATTGTCGCCGGTGCGCTGGTCACGCGTCGGTTCGGGCCAGCCGGTACGCCGCCCCGGCGAGTGTCAGCGCCACCCAGCCGGCGAAGACCGCGAGCCCCGCCCCGGGCGAGAGGGAGTCCGAGGACTCTTGCAGGGCGTAGACGGCCGACCCCGCGTTGCTGGGGAAGTAGGGGTTGATCGTGTCGTACCACGAGTCGGGCAGCAGCGAGGCCAGGCCGGGGAGGATGAGCAGGATGCCGACCAGGGCGGCGATGGCCCCGGCGGAGGAGCGGATCAGTACCCCCAGAGCCACGCCGAACACGGCCACCAGACCGAGATAGGCGCCGGCGCCGGCCAGGCTGCGCAGCACGCCGTCGTCGCCCAGGGAGAGCGCGATCTTCTCGCCGTCCAGGCCCAGAGCGCCCAGCTGGAACGCGGCCAGCGCGGCGATCGTGGTGAGGACCAGCGCGATGACCCCGATCACGACGCTCTTCGACCACAGGACCGGCAGCCGCCGTGGAACCGCGGCGAGCGTGGAGCGGATCATGCCGGTGCTGTACTCGCCGGCGGACAGCAGCACCCCGAGCACGCCGACGGCCAGCGACGCGAAGGTGACGCCGGTGAGCGCCAGGCTGACCGCGTCGCTGTCGCCGCCGGCACCCGGGCCGGGCGGCCCGTCACTCGGGAGGGCGTCCGGACTGTAAGTGGCGGAGGCAATCGCACCGAAAAGGATCAGCAGGAACAGAGCGACGCCCAGGGTGATCCAACTGGAGCGCAGCGACCAGAACTTGGCCCACTCCGAACGCAGCACCCGGCGGCCGGTCACCTTCCGGACCGTCGTGCGGGCAGGCGCCGCGGAAAGCGTGTCGGCAGTCATCAGGCGGCCTTTCGTTCGGTGTCGGCCGGAGCGCTGTGATACTCGACGGCGTCGCGGGTGAGTTCCATGAAGGCCTCCTCCAACGAGACCGACTGCGGAGTGAGTTCGTACAGCGCCACCCCGTGCTCAGCGGCGATCGCCCCGATCTCGTGGGCGCTTCGTCCGGAGACCAGCAGTTCCTCGGCGGAGGAGGAGCTGATCGTGACATCCGGCCCTGCCAGCAGCGAACGCAGCTCCCCGGCCTCGGTGGTGGCTACCTTCACGCCCCCGCCGCCGGCCTCCCGGACGAAATCGTCCACCGTGGTGTCCGCGAGCAGCCGACCGCGCCCGATGATCACCAGGTGGTCGGCGATCAACGCGGTCTCGCCCATCAGGTGCGAGGACAGCATCACAGCCCGGCCCTCGTCGGCCAGCCCGGAGAGGAGATTGCGCACCCACAGCACGCCCTCGGGGTCGAGGCCGTTGACGGGTTCGTCGAGCATGACGATCGCCGGGTCGCCGAGGAGGGCCGCGGCGATGCCGAGCCGCTGGCCCATGCCGAGGGAGAAGGCGCCCACGCGCTTGCCGGCCACGCTGCCAAGACCGGCCAGCTCGATGACCTCGTCCACCCGGCGGCGCGAAATGCCGTGGGTGTGCGCGAGCGCCATCAGGTGGTTGACCGCGGTACGCCCCGGGTGGACGGACTTGGCCTCCAGCAGGCTGCCGATCTCGTGCAGGGGTGCGGCCTGCCTGGCGTAGGACCGTCCGTTGACAGTGACGGAGCCCGCGGTGGGGGAGTCCAGGCCGATGATCATGCGCATCGTCGTCGACTTGCCCGCGCCGTTGGGTCCGAGGAAGCCGGTCACCTCACCCGGCTTGACGGTGAAGGACAGGTGGTCGACGACCGTCTTGTCCCCGTACCGCTTCGTCAGCTCACGCGCTTCGATCATGGAATGGGCCTTCCTCGCCTGGAGCCGGCCACGGACGGGCCGCGCCTCTGTGTTCGAAACTACGAAGACGGCCGGTCAAAACCTTGGGACCACAGGGGACACTTCGGTGTCCGAGTGGTACCGCGGTACCACTCGTCGGGCTCCGTGGCCACGCCTTACCTGTCCACTGCTGACGCATTGCGCCGATGAGCCTGCCGCTCCCGGCGGCCACTGAGCAGTGTGCATCCTGAAGTTGCCGGTCACGGGTCTGGTGTGCGCGGGGTTGAGGATGCTCAAGCTGGTCGCGGGCGTATGACTCCGGTCACGACCGTCGGTCAGCGGGCCACTTCGCGGTTCGTCAGGACGAGCAGAGCCTCACCAGCGTGGTCCCCACGTCAGGTCGGTGCGTACCCCCGGTGGCCGCGGGCCACCCACCTGACCGTGCACGGCTCCGGCGTGGACGGCCACGGCATCGAGCTCGCCCGCCCGGGCGAGTGACAGAAGCGGGGCCGGGCGCGCCTGGAACGGAGGTGCGCCCGGACCGGTCGGGAAGACTCCGGACCCGGACCCGGTGGTCGGAGACCGATTCGAGACCCCGGTGGTCGAGGCTGTGCGGGGCGCGGGCCCGCGAGAGACCCCGGCTCGCCGGCGGACGAACCGCGCCCATCTCTGCCGCCGGGAACCGGAGTTCATGCTCACCCACTCCAGCCGAAGAGGCCGGAAGCCTTCTCAGACCCAGTCGGCGACGGGCACGGAGCGGTTGGCCAGGTGCGTGCGCGAAGATCGGCTCGAGCTCCTTCAGGGCCTCGGGTTCGTGGGGGTTGTCCTGGTCGTGCGTTTCCCGGTGACGGCGGCCATCCCTTCGGCATCTCCGGTGTTGCGGGCGGCCATGGAGCGATCAGCCTTTGTCATCCGAGCCCTGACTTTCGACCGTCTACACGCGAACAGAGTAAATACCAACCATGTGGTAAATTTTGACAGCTCAGCCACTGCGCTGGACCGACTTCACCAGGGAGAGTGAGCGCACCGTGGGTCAGGCCAAAACGCGTGGGCCGTACGCCAAGACACCGGCCCGCAGAGCGGAGATCGTACGGGCCGCACGCGACAGTTTCGCCGACAACGGCTACGCCAAAGCCTCCCTGCGCGACATCGCGGAGCGGGCCGGCATCACCCACGCCGGCCTCCTGCATCACTTCCGCAACAAGGAGGAAGTCCTCGCCGCGGTGCTCGCCGAACGCGATGCCGAGGAATGGCGGCAGGGCCTGGAACAGGTCGACAGCCCGGACCAGCTCGCCCCCTACCTCGCCGAACTCATCCGCCACCACCAGAAGGCGCCCGAGCTGATGCGCCTGTGGATCGAGCTCGCCGCAGCGGCCTCACGGCCGGATCATCCCGCCCACACACACTTCGTCGAACGCTACGAACGCGGGCGCACCCAGTTCGCCGAGGGATTCCACGACGAAGCCGCCCGTGGCAGGCTGCGCGAAGGCGTCAGCCCAGAGAGCGCCGCGGTCCTCTTCCATGCCGTGCTCAACGGGCTCCAACTGCAGTGGGTACTCGACCAGGACCTCGACATCGTCGGGCCCGTCGCCGACTTCGTCGGCCTGCTCTTCGACCACGACCACACCGACGAGTGAGCGGATCGCCACCCAACTCGGCGCCGCGGCGCGCCCATGGGGTACCGGCCGCAGTCAGGGCCGACTGCCGAGCAGCGCTCCACACCCTCTACAGGTGCTCGCGCACGGCCTCGCCGACGGCCTGAGATCTCTCGCTTGCGGACAACCTCGACGATCCGCTCGTGCGCCTCGCAGGAGCAGCGGTGCCGCGCCGGGTCGCACGTGCGCCGCTTCAGCCCGCCCCACACCGGCCGGCCGCGGGTCACGATGACCAGTGAACTGACGCCGACCAGCACGGCGTTGTACCTCACCATGGCGAAGCCATGGTGCAGCCCGGCGTCCCGGCGCTCGAACTCCTCCGAACCGGGGGCCTCCGCGCACCGTCCCGCAGTCAGCAGCCCGCCTCTGTGAGTTCGGCGCCGGTCACCGACGCACCGACCAACGACGTCAACTCGGCCTCCAGCGCCGGCCGGGAGGCCGGACAGCCACGACAAGTTCGGGCGGTACTGCCACTCCTCGGTGTACCGGCCGCCAGTCCTTCTTGCCTTGCTCACAGTGCGCTCGCGTCCCCACTGACCGAGACGTCGCCGATAACGTTCTGATCACGAAGCCGAGCGACAGCCTTCCTGCCCTTGCGATCCCGGTCTACCGTCCAAGCCAAAACCAACCACATGGTAAGAGTTGGCGGTCGCCGCCGCGCACTTGCGCGACGGCGAACTGACGAAGACCGCGGCCGCCCGGCTGCCCCACGAAGGAACCCGCCCATGAGCACTCGGCACCCACACCCTTGACTGCGGCCTCGCCCCCGGTCACGGCTCATCGCCTGCGACGAACCCGTCTCGGCGCTCGCCCCGTTCACACAGGTACGCGCGCTCGACTCGTTCCTCGCCCTCCGGCAATGCCGCCCCACTCCCCCCGGCACGCCAACCACCGTGTGAGCGTCCGCTTCCACCGCGACATCCGCGGGACCAGTCCGGCAGGAGAGACCGCCTCAACCCCGAACACCCCTCCGGGACCGAGGCCGTTGCTCACCTCGCCCGGACGGCCAGGCCGTCGCACGAGCGCCACCAGGCCCCCGACCACCGACGTTCAGGAAAGCACTCGATGATGACCGAATTCCCTCCCGGCTTCCTCTGGGGAGCCTCCACCGCACCGCACCAGATCGAGGGCAACAACCTCAACAGCGACTTCTGGGCGAGCGAGGATCGCATGCCGGGCATGGAGCGCAGTGGTGACGCCTGCGACAGCTACCACCGGTACCGCGAGGACATGCGGCTGCTCGCCGACGCCGGGCTCAACGCGTACCGTTTCGGCATCGAGTGGGCACGGATCGAGCCGGTCCCCGGGATGATCTCGCGGGCCGAACTCGCCCACTACCGGCGCATGATCGAGACCGCCTGGGAACTCGGCCTCACGCCCGTCGTGACCCTGCACCACTTCACCAGCCCGCTCTGGTTCACCCGGGAAGGCGGCTGGCTCGGCGACCGCGCCGTCGAGCGGTTCCGGGCGTACGCCGAGGCGGTTGTCCCGATCCTCGACGGCGTCGAATGGGTCGTCACCATGAACGAGCCGAACATGCTGGCCATCATGGTCGGCATGGCACGGGCGTTGCAGGAGGACCCGCATGCGGCCGACCCGTGGCTGAGCCCCACCGTCGACAACGAGGGCCCGCGGCCGAAGACGCCGGCCCCGGATGTGGAGATCGGCGAACGGCTGGTCGAGGCGCACCACGCCGTCCGGGACGTGCTGCGCGAGCGCACCGGCGCCAAGGTCGGCTGGACGGTCGCCAACCGCGCCTTCGTCGCCCGTCCGGGGGCCGAGGAGAAGAAGCGGGATCTGGAGTACGTCTGGGAGGACCTCTACCTGGAGGGGTCGCGTGGTGACGACTTCGTGGGCGTGCAGTCGTACTCCAGCCAGTGGGTCGGCCCGGACGGTGTCGAGCCCCACCCGCAGCACCCGGACAACACGCTCGTGGGAACCCCGTACCGGCCCGACGCGCTGGGCATCGCCGTACGGCACACCGCGGAGGTCACCGGCGGCATGCCGATCCTGGTCACCGAGAACGGCATCGCCACCGGCGACGACACCCGCCGGATCGCCTACACCGACGAGGCCCTGAAGCACCTGGAGGCGACGATCGCCGACGGCGACGGCGTCGATGTGCGCGGCTACCTGCACTGGAGCCTCCTCGACAACTACGAGTGGGGCCACTGGGCGCCGACCTTCGGACTGGTCGAAGTGGACCGCGAGACCTTCGAGCGCCGCCCCAAGCCCAGCCTCGCCTGGCTGGGCGAGACCGCCCGCCGCGCGGGCAACTGACCGCACCGCCACCGGAAGGACACATCGTGCAGGTATCCGTACCCGACGTATCGTCCCGGTCCCTGGTCGAGCTGATCTCGCTGTCCGGGCGGCGCGCCGTCGTGACCGGCGCGGGCCGCGGACTGGGCCGGGCCATCGCCGAGCGCATGGTCGAAGCCGGCGCGGACGTGCTCGTCGCCGATATCGAGCACGGGCTCGCCGCCGCCGTCGCCGAGGATCTGAACGCCCGCCGCCCGGGCCGCGCGGTGGCCGCCCACGTGGACGTCACCGCCGCGGGGAGCGTCCTCGGGGCTGCCGATCTCGCGGTCCGGGAGTTCGGCGGGGTCGACATCTGGGTCAACAACGCCGGCATCTTTCCCAGCGTTCCGGCGCTGGAGATGTCCGAGAAGACCTGGGACGAGGTGTTCGCCGTGAACACACGCGGTGTCTTCCTCGGATCCCGGGAGGCTGCGCGCCGGATGCGCGAGGCCGGGAGCGGGGGCGTCATCGTCAACGTCGTCTCCACGGCCGGGTTCCGGGGAACGGCCCCCGGGCTCGCCGCCTACGTCGGCTCCAAGCACGCGGCACGCGGCATCACCCGTCAACTCGCCCTCGAATTCGCACCGTTCGGTATCCGGGTCCTGGGCGTCGCACCGACGTACGTACCGACCGAGGGGAACATGGCGGCGGCCGCAGCAGCAGCCGGGGCACCCGCGGACACCGGAGACACCGGAGACATCATGTCCGTGATGCAGCCGAGCCTGCTCGGTCGCCTCGGCGTCCCCGACGACATCGCACGCGTGGTGCTGTTCTGCGCGAGCGACCTCTCGGCCTTCATGACGGGCAGCACGCTCCTCGCAGACGCCGGTGAAACGATTTAATCCGCGACGCCCTACCGCCCCGTCCCCCCTCGGGCCACTGCCCCACAACGACGCGTAGGAGCCCCATGCTCTCGCCCCGCACCAGCCCCACCCGCGACATCGTCAGCCTCGACGGTCTGTGGCGGTTCGCCCTCGACACCCACGCCGGCGCCGCTCCGTGGACCTCGCGGCTCCTCTCCCCTCTCGAAGCCCCTGTCCCCGCCAGCTACAACGACCTGTTCGTGGACGCGGAGATCCGTGACCACGTCGGCGTCGTCTGGTACCAGCGCGAGGTGCGCGTGCCGCGCGGCTGGGCGGGCGAGCGAGTGGTGCTGCGCTTCGGCTCCGTCACCCACGCCGCGCAGGTCTACGCGGACGACCGACTGGTGGCCGAACACACCGGGGGCTACACCCCGTTCGAGGCGGACCTGACCGGGATCGTCCACCCCGGCGCCGAGTTCCGCCTGACGGTCGGCGTCGACAACCGGCTGACGAACGAGACGATCCCGCCCGGCACCGTCACCACCGGCCCCGACGGCCGCGAACGCCAGTCGTATCTGCACGACTTCTACAACTACGCGGGCATCGCGCGCCCGGTCCGCCTGTGCAGCACGCCGCCGACCTTCGTCGAGGACGTCACGGTCGTCACCGGACGGGACGGCGCGGCCGGCATCGTCGAGTACCGCGCGGAGGTCGCCGGTGAGGCCGTCGACGCGATCGCCGTCCGGGTGCGCGCGGTCGACGAGGCGGGCCGGATCGTGGCCGAGGCACACGGACCCGAGGGCGTCCTGCGCATCGAGGACGTCACCCTCTGGCGGCCGGGCGCCGCCTATCTGTACGACCTCGTGGTGGAGTTGGTCGCCGAGGACGAGACCGGTGCGACCGGTGCCGGAGAAGTCGTCGACAGCTACACCCAGCCCTTCGGCGTCCGCACCGTCGAAGTGCGGGGCACCGAGTTCCTCATCAACGGCGAACCGTTCTACTTCACCGGTTTCGGCAAGCACGAGGACACCCTCGTGCGCGGCAAGGGCCACGACGACGCCTACCTCGTCCACGACTTCCAGCTCCTTCAGTGGACCGGCGCCAACTCCTTCCGCACCTCGCACTACCCGTACGCGGAGGAGGTGCTCGACTTCGCCGACCGGCACGGCATCGTCGTCATCGACGAGACCGCCGCCGTCGGCCTCAACCTGGGTGTCATGGGCGGTCTCACCGGACAGGCTCCGACTCCGACCTTCGCGCCGGAGAACTTCGGCGGGATCACCGGCGACGTCCACGCCCAGCACCTCCGGGAGCTCATCGAGCGGGACAAGAACCACCCGAGCGTGGTGATGTGGTGCCTCGCCAACGAGCCGGCCTCCAACGAGGACGGAGCCCGCGAGTACTTCGAGCCGCTGGTCGAGTTGGCCCGCAAGCTGGACCCGACCCGTCCCCTCACCTACGCCGCGGTCATGTTCGCCACGCCGCAGAACGACCAGATCGGCGACCTTTTCGACGTACTGAGCATCAACCGCTACTACGGCTGGTACCTGTTCACCGGCGACCTCGCGACCGCCGAGCAGTACCTGGAGAAGGACCTCCGCGGCTGGGTCCGGCGCTTCGGCAAGCCGGTCATGATGTCCGAGTACGGCGCCGACACCCAGCCCGGCCTGCACTCCGTCTGGGACACGCCGTGGAGCGAGGAGTACCAGAGCGACTACCTCGCCATGTACCACCGCGTGTTCGACCGCATCTCCGAGTTCATCGGCGAACACGTCTGGAACTTCGCCGACTTCCAGACCTCCGCCGGCATCCACCGCGTCGACGGCAACAAAAAGGGCGTCTTCACCCGCGACCGCAAACCCAAGACGGCCGCGTTCGCCCTCCGCGGCCGCTGGCACGGCCTGGGCGGACGCAAGCCCGGCCAGGCCGCGGGCGACTGACGCTCCCCCCTCCCCCGCACCCTC
>NZ_JAAKZY010000302.1 GCF_011045015.1 Streptomyces scabichelini
GGGGGCGGCGGCCAGGGGTCGTGAGCGGACGAGACGGAGCCTGGAGTCGCGCGGGATACGGGACGTCACGGGGGCAGTCTTCCGGTTGACGGTCCGAAAACCCAAACGGAATGTCACTCGGGGCGACAGGGGTGGCCAACGCACCGGGGTTGACGGGCGCTCGTAGAGGGTGAACCACCAGGTGGTTCGGGGTTAAACGGAAGCCATGGAGCAAGGATGACAAGGACGAGCGGAACCGGGCCGGAGGGACTGCATCAGCACGGTCCAGAGGAGAGCTGCATCAGCTGGGTCCGGAGGGGCTGCGTCCGCAGTATCCAGAAGGGGCTGCATCAGCGGGGTCCGGAGGGGGCTACATCAGCGGGATGAGGAAGCGGCGCAGGGCCTCTTCGTAACGGGTCGGGTCGGCATTCCACATGGCGCCGTGCGGGGCGTTCCGGACGGTGTGCAGGGTGACCAGGTCGGGGCGGCGGTCGGCGAGGCGGCGGGAGTGTGCCCAGGGGGCGACCGTGTCGTCCGGGCCGTGCAGGACGAGGACCGGCACCTTGAGCAGGTCGGGGTCGGCCGCGCCCTGGATCCGGTCGGCGCCCAGGCCCGTGCGGCCCTGGGCGGCGCGGACGGCCAGCGGCAGCAGGGCGCCGGGGGTGCGGCGGGCCGCGGCGAGGGCGCGCAGCGTGTCCTGCCAGCTGAGGACGGGTGAGTCCAGCACGAGCCCGGAGATCCGGTCGCGCAGCGCGGAGTGCGCGGCGGCGCGCACGGCCATGGTGGCGCCGGTGGACCAGCCGTGCAGGACGACGTGTTCGGCGCCGGAGCGCACGGCGTACCGGATCGCCGCGTCGAGGTCGGGCCACTCGGTTTCGCCCAGATGGCAGAGGCCGTCCGGGGAGCGGGGTGCGCCGAGGTCGCCGCGGTAGGCGAGGTCGAGGACGGGGAAGCGGAGGCGGTGCAGCAACTCCATGACGTTCATGGGGTGTTCGCGCGTGGCGCCCAGACCGTGCACGGTGATCACCCAGGTCTCGCGGGCGCCGGGCACGAACCAGGCGGGCAGGGTGCCGAGTTCACCGGGGATGTCGACGTCGGTGTGGTCGAGGCCGAGCGCTGTGCTCGGGTCGCCGATGTGCACGTTCGGGGTGAACCACACCTTGTCGCCGGGTTCCAGCGTGCCGTGGGTGACGCGTTCCAGTCGGCGTACGACCGTGTCGGCGGGGTGCGGGGCGGCGTCCAGGACCGCACCGACGACGGCGTGACCCGCGTTGCCGCTCAGGCCGTACATGCCCGGTCGCTGGGAGGCCAGGGCGCGGGTGAGCGTGATGCGGCCCGCGGCCGTGGCGTGCACGGTGAGCCGGGGTTCGGTGGGCAGCGGTTTGCCCGGCGGCGCCTTCAGGGCGGCGTCGCTCGCGAAGCGGCCGGCCGCCACGGTGGCGGCGCCGGCGGCTATGGCGGCGGTGACGGCCGCGGCCGTCACTTTCACGGTGCGCACGAGTCCAGTCTCCTGACCGAGCCCGCTGTCGGCCAGCCGAAGGGGCTGCCCAAAGGGCGACCAGGCGCTCGGCGGGAAGCGCAGTACGAAGGTGCGGGCCGTCTGTGGCTGGTCGCGCAGTTCCCCGCGCCCCTTAAGGGGCGCGGTACCGCACCGGACTTGGCCAAGGCCGCTTAGTGCGGGCGAAGAAGCGTTACGGCTGGCCGTACCCCTTCAACCGCTCCCCCACCTCCGCCACCTGTTCGCGGCTCAGCAACGAAGGCGAATGGCCCGGAAGCGACGACGCCGTCAGCCACAGACGGCACATCCACTCCAACTGGGCCGTGCGGTCGTAGGCCTGGAGGAGGGTGGTGCCGTAGGTGAGGGTGCCGTGGTTCTGGAGAAGGCAGGCCGTGCGGTCCCGCAGCGCATGGAGCATGTTCTCGGCCAACTTTTCCGTGCCATAGGTCGCGTAGGGGGCGACACGGACGGGGCCGCCGAGCGCGGCGGCCATGTAGTGGATGAGCGGCAGCTCGGGGACGAGCGTCGAGACGGCCGTGGCGTGCACGGCGTGCGTGTGGACGACGGCGCGGGCGTCGGTGGCGCGGTAGACCGCCAGATGCATGGGCAGTTCGCTGGTCGGAACGAGTGAACCGAGCACCTGCCGGCCGTCGAGACCGACCCCGCAGACGTCCTCGGGCCCAAGCCGGTCGTACGGAACTCCGGTCGGCGTGACCAGGACGGTGTCCCCGACCCGGACCGACACATTGCCCGACGTACCGACGACCAGACCGTCGGACACCGTCCGGCGCGCCGTCGCCACGAGGTCGCGCCACGCCCGTTCCGTCTCGTCCCGCACCTCCTGAGCGCCCTCCTCGTCCACGTCCCGCCGGCCCCCTGCGTCCCGCCGCTGTTCAGCCATGCCGCGATCCTGCCAGCCACGGCCGCCAACCCGGCGGGGGCCAGGGCACTTTAGGGCGGAACGCGCGCATCCGAAAGGGCGCAGATACGAAGGAAACGCCCGGTGGGAGGGATTGGCCGACGAGCGACGGCCTCTCGATGATCTTCCAGTAATCTCGGGGAGATTTGTCGTGCACGCCGCCATTCCGGGGGGAAATATGGCTCGTGATCGCAAACCGTCCCGTAGTCGCCAACTGTCCCTCAGTCGTCACGCCCGCTTCGCCGTGCTCTCCGTGGCGACGCTCACCCTCGGCGGAACCGCTCTCGTCGAGGTGCCGGTCTCGGCGGCCGCCAAGCCCAAAGGGCACGACGTCTCCTCGCACCAGAAGAACGTCAACTGGTCGAAGGCAAAGAGCAAAGGCGCCAAGTTCGTCTACGTGAAGGCGACCGAGTCCCACACGTACCGCAATCCGTATTACGGCCAGCAGTACAACGGCGCGCGCAACGCGGGCCTGATCCGCGGGGCGTACCACTTCGCCCTGCCGCACAAGTCGTCCGGCAAGACCCAGGCCGCGTACTTCGTGCGCAACGGAGGCAGCTGGCGGGGGGACGGCTGGACGCTGCCGCCCGCGCTCGACATCGAGTACAACCCGTACGGCAAGAAGAAGTGCTACGGCCTGAGCAAGGCCAAGATGGTCGGCTGGATCAAGTCGTTCAGCAACGAGGTGAAGCGGCAGACCGGCCGTCGCCCGGTGATCTACACCAACTACAACTGGTGGAAGACGTGCACCGGCAACAGCTCCGCGTTCGCCTCGAACCATGCGCTGTGGCTCGCCCGCTACAGCTCGTCGGCGGGATCGCTGCCCTCGGGCTGGAGGGCGTGGACGTTCTGGCAGTACGACAACGGCGGAAGCCTGCCGGGTGACCAGAATCTCTTCAACGGGTCCATGAGTCAGCTCAAGAAGTTCGCGAAGGGCTAGCGGAGCCCGAAACTCCGCCTCAGTTCGACTCCCGTGCCACCCCTGGTTCGACTCCTGTGCCGTCCCTCCGACACGCCCGGAGGGACGGCATCTCGTCTTGGTACACCCATGGGCCTGCCTGCGTTCATCTTCCGTTCACCCAGGTTGCCTACGGTCCATGTGCCACTGACGTCCAAGAGAAGACCGGGTAAATGGAAAACTTCTCGCTGATCCTCGCGATAGTGGTGGTCACCGCCCTCGCGTTCGATTTCACGAACGGTTTCCACGACACCGCCAACGCGATGGCCACCACCATCTCGACC
Organism: Streptomyces scabichelini; assembly: GCF_011045015.1. Lineage (GTDB taxonomy): Bacteria > Actinomycetota > Actinomycetes > Streptomycetales > Streptomycetaceae > Streptomyces > Streptomyces scabichelini. The sequence goes on from NZ_JAAKZY010000302.1 coordinate 3,639, forward strand.
GGCGCGATGAAGCCCAAGGTCGCGGTGGCCATGTCCGCCGTACTGAACCTTGTCGGCGCCTTCCTCTCCGTGGAGGTCGCCAACACGATCTCCAAGGGCCTGGTCGACGAAGGCGGTATACAACCCGAGGTGATCTTCGCCGCGCTCGTCGGTGCCATTCTCTGGAACCTGCTGACCTGGCTCGTCGGACTCCCGTCCAGCTCCTCGCACGCCCTCATGGGCGGCCTGATCGGCGCCACCATCGCCTCGGCGGGCGTCGGTGCGGTGCACGGCGACGTCCTCGTCACCAAGGTGCTGATCCCCGCGATCGCCGCCCCGCTGGTAGCGGGTCTGGCCGCGATGCTCGCCTCCCGGCTGACGTACAAGCTCGGCAAGAACGCGAACGGCGATGCCGCCAAGAAGGGCTACCGCTCGGGTCAGATCGCCTCCGCCGGCCTCGTCTCGCTGGCCCACGGCACGAACGACGCGCAGAAGACCATGGGCATCATCACGCTCGCCCTGGTCGCCGGCGGCGCCGTCGCCCCCGACTCCGACCCGCCGGTCTGGGTCATCCTCTCCGCAGGTCTCGCGATCGCGATGGGCACGTACCTGGGCGGCTGGCGCATCATCCGCACCATGGGCAAGGGCCTGACCGACCTCCAGCCGCAGCAGGGCTTCGCCGCTCAGACCAGCGCGGCCACGGTCATCCTGGCCTCCTCGCACCTCGGCTTCTCCCTGTCCACCACGCACTCGGTCTCCGGCTCGGTGATGGGCGCGGGCCTCGGCCGCAAGGGCGGTGTGGTCCGCTGGTCCACCGCGACCCGGATGTTCGTCGCCTGGGGCCTGACGCTTCCGGCGGCGGCCCTGGTCGCCGCGATCGCGGAGTACGTGACCTCGTTCGGCACCTGGGGCACCGCCCTCGTCGCCGTCTTCCTGATCGCCTCTAGCGCCGCGATCTGGGTGGCCTCCCGCCGCGAGGTGGTCGACCACACCAACGTCAACGACAGCGAAGAGATACCCGGCGTGGTGACCACGGCGATCGCCGCGGTGACCCCGCCCCCGGCGGGCACGGTCGCCGACGACGACAAGCTGACGGCCACCCTCGCGGAGCCGGACGCAAAGCCCGCCGCCCGCGCCGCCAAGGTCTAAGGAAAACAAGCAGCATGAAGATCGACTGGGCAGCCCTCGGCTCCGTCTTCGGAGTCAGCCTCATCGTCACCGTCGCCCTGGTGGGCCTCTTCACCCTCGGCATCGTCGGCCTCTCCAAGCGCGAGTCGTCCTCGGCCCAGGGCAACTCCGCGACCCTCGCGACCACCGGCGCCTACGCCTGCTTCGCGGCGTGCACGGCCGCGGTCGCGTACGGGATCTATCTGATCGTGGCCTGACTGATCGTGGCCTGACGGCAGCGCTTCCTCCGCAGGTGGGGGTGCGGGACGCAGCGACGTCCCGCACCCCCACCTGTCTGTGTGGGCCTTCGCACACTCTCCCTTCGCAGGTCAACAGCAAGTTGACGGGTCTTTCAACCCGTGGTGGACTGCCGGAGCCAAGTACGACGGCAGGAGAGGAAGCCGGTGTGAGTCCGGCGCGGTCCCGCCACTGTCACCGGGGAAGGAAGTCCCCGGGAGCCAGGAACTCTCACCGTCGGTCTCGTCGAACCAGGGCGCGGACACCCTGAGTGAGGACATATCGCCATGTGCGGCTGCCTGTTGCGGTTCAGTTTTCCCGGTACGAGGGTTCTGCCTGACGTAGCGACAGGCTGACCCCATGCGTGCCGATCGCGTCTTCGCGTACGGCGCCGCCGCCGGCCTCCTCGGTGACCTCCTCCTCGGCGATCCGCGCCGCGGGCATCCGGTCGCCGCGTTCGGGCGGGCCGCGGGCGCCGTGGAGCGGGTGTTGTGGCGGGACCACCGGGGGTGGGGCGCGCTGCACACCGCCGTGTGCGCCGGGGGTGCCGTCTCCCTCGCGGCCCTCGCCGCCACTTCCGTACGTACGTCCCGTACCGCCTCCGTCGCGCTGACCGCCGCCGCCACCTGGGCCGTGGTCGGCGGGACTTCGCTCGGGCGCGAGGCCCGGGCCGTCGGCGGGGCCCTCGCCGCCGGGGACATCGAGGTGGCCCGGGAGCGGCTGCCGCACCTGTGCGGGCGGGACCCGCAGGCGCTCGACGCCGACGGGATCGCCCGGGCCGTCGTCGAGTCCGTCGCGGAGAACACCTCCGACGCCGTGGTGGGGGCGCTGGTGTGGGGAGCCGCGGCAGGTGTGCCGGGGCTCGTCGGCTTCCGGGCCGTGAACACGCTGGACGCCATGGTCGGGCACAAGTCGCCCAAGTACCGGCGGTACGGGTGGGCTTCCGCGCGGCTCGACGACATGGCGGGTTGGCCGGGTGCCCGGCTGACCGCCGTGCTCGCGGCCCTCGCGGGGAGCGATCCGCGCGGGGCCGTACGCGCCTGGCGTGCCGATGCCGACCGGCACCCGAGCCCCAACGCCGGGCCGGTCGAGGCCTCGTTCGCGGGGGCGTTGGGAGTCCGCCTGGGCGGAACGCTCTCGTACGGGGGGCGCGTCGAGCACCGGCCCGTACTCAACGGCGAGGGTCGCCCGGTGGAACTGGGCGACATCGAGCGGGCCGTGCGGCTCTCGCAGCGGGTGAGCGGGCTGGCTCTCGGTGTGTGCGTCGCCGGACGGCTCCTCACGGCACGGCTCACGAGACGGCTCCTCACGCGGGGGCGTACGTCGACGAAGGGGCGTATGTCATGAGCGGCGGGCTGCTCGTCGCCGGGACCACCTCGGACGCCGGCAAGAGCGTCGTCACCGCCGGGATCTGCCGGTGGCTGGTGCGTCAGGGAGTCAAGGTCGCGCCCTTCAAGGCGCAGAACATGTCCCTCAACTCGTTCGTCACACGCGAGGGCGCCGAGATCGGGCGCGCACAGGCCATGCAGGCACAGGCCGCGCGCATCGAGCCGACGGCGCTCATGAACCCCGTACTTCTGAAGCCGGGCAGCGACCGCAGCAGCCAGGTCGTGCTCATGGGCAAGCCCGTGGGCGAGTTGAGCGCGCGTGGCTACCACGGCGGGCGGCAGGAGAAGCTGCTCGGGACCGTGCTGGAGTGTCTGGCCGAGTTGCGGGGCACGTATGACGCGGTGATCTGTGAGGGGGCGGGCAGTCCCGCCGAGATCAATCTGCGGCGGACCGACATCGTGAACATGGGGATCGCGAGGAACGCGCGGCTGCCCGTGCTCGTGGTCGGGGACATCGACCGCGGGGGTGTCTTCGCCTCGTTCTTCGGGACCGTCGCGCTGCTGTCGCGCGAGGACCAGGAACTCGTCGCCGGGTTCCTCGTCAACAAGTTCCGCGGCGATGTGTCCCTGCTCGAGCCCGGCCTCGACATGCTCCACGACCTCACCGGCCGCTCCACGTACGGCGTACTCCCCTTCCGGCACGGCCTCGGCATCGACGAGGAGGACGGGATGAGCGTGTCCCTGCGTGGGGCGGTCCGGGAATCGAACGTCACCGCACCCGTCGGCGAGGACGTCCTGCGGGTCGCCGTCTGCGCGATCCCCCTCATGTCCAACTTCACCGACGTGGACGCGCTGGCCGCCGAACCGGGTGTCGTCGTGCGGTTCGTGGACCGGCCTGAGGAACTCGCCGACGCGGATCTGGTCGTGATTCCCGGCACCCGGGGGACAGTGCGTGCCCTGGAGTGGCTCAGGGAGCGCGGACTCGCGGACGCGCTGCGGCGCCGGGCCGCCGAAGGCCGCCCCGTACTCGGCGTCTGCGGCGGCTTCCAGATCCTCGGCGAGCACATCGAGGATGACGTCGAGTCCCGTGCGGGACATGTCGAAGGGCTCGGCCTGCTCCCCCTCCGCGTGCGGTTCGCGCGCGAGAAGACCCTCACGCGGCCCGTCGGTGAAGCGCTCGGCGAGTACGTCGAGGGGTACGAGATCCACCACGGGATCGCCGAAGTCACCGGCGGAGACCCCTTCCTGGACGGCTGCCGGGTCGGCGAGGTGTGGGGCACGCACTGGCACGGCTCGCTGGAGTCGGACGGTTTCCGTCGGGCTTTCCTGCGCGAGGTGGCGGCCGCCGCGGGCCGCCGTTTCGCACCGGCCGCCGACACGTCGTTCGCCGCGCTGCGCGAGGAGCAGCTGGACCGGCTCGGCGATCTGATCGAGGAACACGCGGACACGGACGCGCTCTGGCGGCTCATCGAGTCGGGCGCTCCGTCAGAACTGCCTTTCATTCCACCGGGAGCGCCCGCATGAGCACAGTGCTGTTGTTGTCGACCGCCGATACGGATCTGCTGGCGGCCCGGGCCGCTTCCGGCGCCTCGTACCGGATCGGCAATCCGACCCGGGTGGATGTGACGGAGGAGCTGCCCGCGCTCGTCGAGGGCGCGGACATCGCCGTCGTACGACTCCTGGGGGGCAAGCGTGCCTGGGAGGACGGGCTCGCGGCCTTGAAGGCGTCGGGGATTCCGACCGTGCTGCTCGGCGGAGAGACCGTGCCCGACGCGGAGTTGATGGCCGAGTCGTCGGTGCCGGCCGGTGTCGTGGCGGAGGCGCTGCGGTACCTCGTCGAGGGCGGCCCGGAGAACCTCGCCGAGCTGGCCCGCTTCCTCTCCGACACCGTGCTGCTCACGGGCGAGGGCTTCGAAGAACCGCGGAAGATGCCCGAGTACGGCGTCCACGGCGAGCGCCCGTACCTCGACGGCCGCCCGACCGTCGGCGTCCTCTTCTACCGGGCCCACGAACTGTCCGGCAACACCGCTTTCGTGGACACCCTGTGCGACGCGATCGAGGCGCGGGGCGCCAACGCCCTTCCCGTGTACTGCGGTTCGCTGCGCGGCGCCGACGCGGGCCTGTACGAGATCCTCGGGCGGGCCGACGCGCTGGTCGCCACCGTGCTCGCGGCGGGAGGCACGCACGCCTCGCAGGCGTCGGCGGGCGGTGACGAGGAGGCCTGGGACATCGGGGCGCTGGCCGACCTCAACATCCCTGTGCTGCAAGGGCTTTGCCTCACGTCGTCGAAGCAGGCGTGGGATGAGTCCGATGCCGCCCTGTCCCCCATGGACGCGGCGATGCAGGTCGCGATCCCGGAGTTCGACGGGCGGATCGTCACCGTCCCGTTCTCCTTCAAGGAGCAGGGGCCGGACGACGTGCCGGTGTACGTCGCCGATCCTGAGCGGGCCGGACGGGTGGCCGGAATCGCCGTACGGCACGCGCAGTTGAAGCACAAGCCGAACGACGAGAAGAAGCTCGCGCTCGTCTTCACGGCGTATCCGACCAAGCACTCGCGCGTCGGGAACGCGGTGGGGCTCGATACCCCTGCTTCAGCGGTACGGGTCCTGGACGCACTGCGGGACGCGGGATACGGGGTCACCGAATACCCGTCCGGCGGCGACGAGTTGATCCACCGGCTCATCGCGGCCGGCGGTCACGACGTCGAATGGCTGACGGAGGATCAGCTGGCCGCCGCGCCGGCGCGCGTACCGCTCGCCGACTACCAGGCGTGGTTCGACAAGCTCGACCCCGCGCTGCGGGACGGGATGCTGGAGGCATGGGGCGAGCCGCCGGGCTCGTTGTACGTCGACGGCGACGACATCGTCCTTGCCTCCCTCCAGTTCGGGAACGTCGTGGTCATGATCCAGCCCCCGCGCGGCTTCGGCGAGAACCCGATCGCGATCTACCACGACCCGGACATGCCGCCGTCGCACCACTACATGGCGGCGTACCGGTGGCTGGAGACTGCGACATCGGAGGGGGGCTTCGGCGCCGACGCCATCGTGCACATGGGCAAGCACGGCACGATGGAATGGCTGCCGGGCAAGGGACTTGGGCTGTCGCGGGGGTGCGCACCGGACGCCGTGCTCGGCGACCTGCCGCTGATCTATCCCTTCATCGTCAACGACCCCGGCGAGGGCACCCAGGCCAAGCGCCGCGGGCACGCCACGGTCGTCGACCACCTGGTACCGCCGATGGCGCGGGCGGACACGTACGGGGATCTGGCGAAGCTGGAGCAACTCCTCGACGAGTACGCCCTCGTGTCCGACCTGGACCCGACGAAGGCCCCGGCCGTACGGGCCCAGATCTGGACCCTCGTCAAGGCTGCCGAACTGCACCACGACCTGCATGTGGACGATCAGCCGGACGACGACGCGTTCGACGAGTTCGTCATGCACATCGACGGCTATCTCTGCGAGATCAAGGACGTGCAGATCCGGGACGGGCTGCACATCCTGGGCGGCGGTCCGGAGGGCGAGCCACGCGTCAATCTCGTACTCGCCGTGCTGCGGGCCTCACAGGTGTGGGGCGGCGCCGCGAACGCGCTGCCGGGGCTGCGCGCCTCGTTCGCCTCTCATTTCGGCCTGGTCGAGAAGGAGTTGCTCGCCGAGCCGGGCGCGCCGATGAAGGTGCCGGCCGAGCTGACCGACCTCGTCGAGGGACCATCACGCACCGCTTCGGACGCGATCGATCTCCTGGAGATCCTGTGCCGCCGGGTCGCGGAAGGCATGGAGGAGCGCGGCTGGGACGTCACGGCCGTCCCCGGTCTCGTACGCGAGGTCGTCCGCACCAAACTCCCGGACGCTGTGGCGGTGTTGGAGTTCGCGTGCCGTGAGGTCGTGCCGCGTCTCGCCCGTACGACGGACGAGATCGACCACATCCTGCGGGCGCTGGACGGCGGTTACGTCCCGGCCGGGCCGTCGGGTTCGCCGACGCGTGGGCTCGTGAACGTCCTGCCGACCGGCCGCAACTTCTACTCGGTCGACCCCAAGGCCATTCCGTCCCGGCTGAGTTGGGAGGTCGGGCAGTCGCTTGCGGACTCGCTCGTGCAGCGGTATCTGGCCGACAACGGTGAGTACCCGAAGTCGGTCGGCCTGACGGTGTGGGGTACGTCCGCGATGCGCACGCAGGGCGATGACATCGCGGAGATCCTGGCGCTGCTGGGGTGTCGGCCGGTGTGGGACGACGCTTCGCGGCGGGTGACGGGCTTCGAGGTGGTTCCGGTGGAGGAACTGGGCCGGCCGCGGATTGACGTCACGGTCCGTATCTCCGGGTTCTTCCGGGATGCGTTCCCGCATGTGGTGGGGCTGATCGATGATGCGGTGCGGGCGGTGGCGGAGCTTGATGAGCCCGCGGACAGCAACTTCGTACGGGCGCATGTGGAGGAGGACGCCGCCGAGCATGGGGATCGGCGGCGGGCTACGGCTCGGATCTTCGGGTCCAAGCCGGGGGCTTACGGGGCGGGGTTGCTGCCGCTGATCGATGCGCGCAACTGGAGGAGCGACGCGGACCTGGCCGAGGTGTACGCGGTGTGGGGCGGTTATGCGTATGGGCGCGGGC